>JABGVH010000043.1 GCA_018646195.1 Halobacteriovoraceae bacterium | reverse complement strand
GAAGTCATTACGCGCTGGCAGTCCTAGGGGAATGCTCATGGCATTGGCATCAAAGTTTTCGTCTTCTATAATCCAAGTTGAGAGCGCTCCATCACAGACATCGTCGGAATCGGTATCGACGCAAGGGCCGTACTCAAAACCTCCAAAATTACCTAATCGGAAGCGGTCATAAGAATCAGAGCGGTCACCCACTTGAAAGTCAAAACCAGAGTTTGGCAGCGCTAATAGATCGGTTTCAATTAACCCTTGGCAGCTACTAAGAGTAGGACAATTGACTCGCGAGCCTGTCCATTCCCCCACGTTTCCAACGGTATCTTGCACTTTAAAACGGCTGACACAGCTGGCGGTTATATCTGAGCCACTGATAACAGAGCGAATATTAGAGGTGGCGGTTCCTGGTAGCGAATAAAAGGTATTGCTATCGGGAATGCCGACGTCTGCATAGTTGTCGGAAATCCCACTGGCCGAACTGGAATTACATTTTGACGTGCTATTTAAGGAGAGCCCTGTTTCGGTAGTGGTTATAGATGACTCTGATAGTGTGTCATCGTCCCATAAGCTATAGGCCCTTTGATATTTCTTGGTAGGCAGGGCCAGGGTACTTGTAGCGGAGAGGCTCATACCCAAAACCTCAGTACTGGTGGCCTGATTGCAAAGCCTCATTGCCCCTACTTGCGAAACATGAACCATGGGAGGCTGGCGCGGGGTCCGCATATCATTAATTATTGCTGCGGTTGTAGAAGCGCCAGATAATTCCATTTCAGTCCAGGTGGTTCCCGCCACATCACTTACATAACACTTTCCATCCGAGCGGTTATAATAAATTCCGTTGGCGATCCCCGCAGTAACATTACCATTGGGATCCAGTAATCCCAAACAAGAGCCGTCATCAGTGCCGGTACAGTCTGGTGAAGGCGAGTATGGGCAGGAGGCCTCAAAAGTATCGACGATTAAGTCTTGGGTGATATCAAAGAGGTTTATGCCCGCAGCGGGTGCGGAAAAAGTACTTCCCGGTCCCTCGTAGAGACAGGCAAAATCTTGGGCGGTGATGGGAGTTCTATTCATCAGGCCACACATTTCTTTATTTACAATCCAGCGGTGGATGAAGGTTTGGTTATTGCCGGGGGCAATTAAGCGAATAGTTTTAAAGACGTCGTTTGTGTCAGTTGAGAGTTCGTCCCCAGTTGGGTTGTATTTAATGACTGGTTTCACTTCATAGAGATAAGCGGTATTGGGAACCGGTGCCAACCAGGAGTTGGTTGAATTATCACTATAGGTTGTGGTGTTTTTATCAATAACAACTTTATTAACCGGTTCGGTGTAATCAAAGGTACTGGTGAATCCGGCGACAGAGCTGACTCGGCGGAAGACATTCCAGCCTTCAATAGAGGCGTCAACTGGTGGGTTGGGAGAAGAGACTGTAAAGGTATTCCAATCGATAATAGTCTCGGCGGTGGCGCTGTACTGCTGCCACTTAGGAGTACTTCCAGTTCCCATTGTCCGCCAACACTCATCGAGCAGACGGTCGTAGTAAAAGGTGTTGGGCCTAGTTGAAGTTGTCATAATGGCAGTTGGCGTTTGGGTACCAATACAACTGGCACCTAATCCAACACTGCTACATTCTTGGTGAAGGTCACTGGCAGAAATATTACACTTACTTGTAAAGGCCACCCAGGAACCACTGTCTCCACCTAGCCCGGCGTAGTAACACTTATTAGCTGCGGAATCATAGAAGAGTGCATTGGTTTCATCGGGAACCACTGAGCCATTGGGATTAACAGTACCGGTACAAGGTAGTCCAGCACCACATTTCGTGCGGCTGAAATTACAGACGAATGGCGAGCCACTACTTTGGCCAAATTTATCGACCTTAGGACCTTGAGCATTTATATTTTGCCAACCACCGTGAATGGCACTGACCGGCAAGACCGTGACGGTGAAAGGAACCGATTGAATACTCAGCGCGGTGTCTTGAAAATGCAAAGTGATAGTGGAGGAACCGAACTGGCCACCTTGCGGGATGACTCTGATTTCATAATCCATATCGCCACTATTAAAGGCGCCATCACCGAGAGTAATTGCCGAGGTGGAGGAACCAAGAAAGGCCGAGCCTCTAAAGAGTTGGATATTCCCGGTCGGTACTAAAATGTCATTGGAACTACTGGCGCCTAATAAGGTGAGAGTCTCAGCGTCTTCGGCAGCATCTCCCCCTCCTTCGTCGATGCGAAGGGAGTTTATAATGATAGTCTCTTTTTCCATCGAGACATGATCGGCGATATGAGAGTCCACAGCTATCCAATCGGTAGTAGTGGCAGTGCCTGTCGATTTCCAACAAACTGAAGTCGAACTATTATAAAAGGTGATCGGCTTAGCTGTTGTATGACTGGTCGGCACGACGGCTCCAAAAGGAGTAGTCGCCGCGGCACAGCCGTTGAGACCACATTCATTGGCCTCACTGAATCCTGAGAATTGGCAGACAACTGGTTTGTCACCAACTGGACGGATATTTATATCCACATGAGCAGTGGTTGAGGTGGCGCCAAAGGCATCAACCGCAACATATTCAAAAAAGTCTATTCCGTTTGTTCCACCGGCCATTGCGGTCGGGCCAAAAGGGGCGACTGCGGCAGTGGTGCCAGTGGTACTGGCGACTACTAGGGAGAGCGCTTCGCTAGATAATAGTAGAGCGGCTTCAATTTGCGCCGGGGTGGTTGAGCCATTTGAAACGCGAATTCGAACCGCCGTACCAGAGGCCGAGGCGATGGCGATATTTCTAAACTTCATAGAGGGATCGTGAACGTATTCAATTGTCACCGAATCACCAAAGGTACCAGTTGTCCTGGCGGACCAGACAATATCTCCGACTACTAAGGTGGAAGTTCCCCCAAGAAGGGCGGCATTGCCATCTACTGGTTCATAGACACAATTGCTTATAGTATTTTTAAAACCGCTATTGGAATTGCCGTTAGTATCAAAACCAAGACAACCTTTTATTCTTCCAGTTGGAACGGTGGTTAAAGTGTAAGTTACGGCATCTCCCTCGGGGTCTACTGCAGCTGGAAGGCTAAAGGTAACTGTCGCGGCGGTAGAGTCCGGTGACTCATCAAAGGAAATATTTCCAAAAGGATTCTCGTCGATGACTTCTGAGGAAGTTGCGAAGGTGGTGGTGGCAACGCTATAGGCGAAAGGCGCGTCGTTTTTTCCTGTAAAATTAAAGGTCATTGTCCCAGTGGCAGAATTTAAACTATTAGTCCTGACAATATAATTAAGGGTTGAGGCGCCAAAGAAGTCCTGCTCACCTCTTAAGTTGGTGGAACAAACTCCTGCCGCACAGACACAATCGGCAAAGGCAAATACGCCGGTGGAATTGGTAATGAAACAATTTGTCGCCAAGTCTCCTTCGGGATCACTATAGGGAAGGATGACCGTTGGAAAAGGATCGTCGACAATGGCATCTTCTATTGTGGTAGTAGCATAGGTAGTTGATGGAATTAAGGCGGGGTCATCAAAAGTTGGACTGATCCGAATAAAAATGGTCGCCGGTAGTGAGTAGAGACCTGCCGAGCCAGTATCTGGATCAGTGTCTCTTATGCGATAAGTGATTTGATCGTAACCATCAAAGTTTGCCGAGGGTGAGTAAGTTAAAAAACCACCGGAGCTAATGCTTGTAGTAGCACTACCAAATAGCGGAGTCCCAACAATTTCAAAAGTAACTGTTGAAGAGGCCATGCCGTCAGCTGAATCATCGATGGTCGGTGCCTGATCAGGTGCTGGCCCAAAGTTTCGGATATTGAGTGTCACTTCCGGACTGTCTTCGATTAGGGTTGTACTGGCACTCGATAGCAGAGGAACGTCATTGACCCCGGTCACTTGAACCTGAACTAATTTATTTATTGAGGTGCCGTCGGAGTCAGTTAGATTGTAAGTAAAATCGGCGACGCCATTGAGGTTTACGATAGGTGTTGTCGAGGCCAGGCAGACGCCACCAGTACAGGCGCAGCTTACAGGCAATAAAATTGCGGAGCTTGAAACAATGGCACAGGCGGTGACCTGGGCGCCGTCGTCATCTGAGTACAATAATTCAATTTGAGTATTGCCACTGTCTTCGGCAACTGAGACTGATGACAGAGTAGGAATTGGAGGGCCATCGACTTGTCCGGTAGCAAAACATTTTCGGGCGACAGCATCGAATTCAAAGCCGCCAGGACATTCAGCTTCTTTGACTTTTTGACCGGCACTGGGCACGCAGGCAGACATCAGTATTGCCACCGCGAAGGCCAAAGGCCAAGTCCCTAAAAATGGTTTTCCTAACTTTCTAATCATTCTAACCTACTACCTCACACCATTTATCGAGTGTTTAGGCGCTGAGCTTTAATAAAAGAGCGCCAAAGTATTCCTCCATTTTGGCCGAATTCCGGCCTTTTTCGCAGGCTGCGGAAGAATGCTAATCAATTCAGTCAGTTAGGACCTATAAAGAAAGCTAGATAAGTAAATGTGAAGAAAAATTGGGCAAATTTTTATGGCAAGTGGTCAATATCGGACTGATCTTAACGGTTAATGCCCGTAGACATTGATACCCCAAGAATTGAGGGTCCCGGTGGTTGAGCTGGCGACATCCCAGACGGTACCTGTACTGGGCCCAAGCCCATCGATTACTTTTAGGCTCCAAGTCCCAACTGCACTCTCACCATAAAAAGCGTTGCTTTGGAAAAGTGCCATATCTAAATCGGCAGGGAATTCGGGTACCGCATTGAAGTCAAAATCGGTCACCATTAGGAGAGAATTATTAACATTGAGAAGAACTGATTTTGTGCCCGAAGGAGAGGTCAATTCTAATCCTACATCCCCCACTCTGCCATGAGTAATATCTACTCTGACTTGAACCGCCTCGATAATAATCGGGGTGCCTACTACCTTGGCCGAAGTAACGCCGGTGGCAGAATTATCGGGAATCGCCAAGGCGACGGTTGTGGTCAAAGTTCCAACATTTGTTTGTGTTTGAGGGTTCCAAGAGTTTGCGGCATAAGTCTTTGCCATTGCCACTGCGGCATCGATATTAATTTGACCAAATCCGTAATGGTTGTGAAAACTATAACCCGCGCCGTTGGTCACCCAACCGTCGTCATAGGTGTGACCACTGAGGTCTAATCCGTAAGGGTGTTCCAGGTTTGCGGAACTGCTGTCAAGCTTAACCGCGGTGCTGGCAAAGATATGCTTAACATCCCGCCAAGTTAAATCAGGGTTGGCCTTCAATACTAAGGCCGAACCACCTGAAACCATCGGAGCGGCAGAAGAAGTTCCGTTAAAAGAATTGGTATAGCGGCAGCGACTATTCTCAGTCTGGTTGCTGGAGTTAAATATCGTGTCAGTCGCTCCGACTCTAGCATAACCGCTAGTACAGTCCCCTTCGTCAGTTGTAATTATGGCGGGATGATCTACGCCAAACTCACCGCCTGGAGCACTGATCCAAATATTAGAGCCTGTGCTCGAATAACTGGCCTTAACACCGGCAGCATTTGTCGCCCCCACTACCATCAAATAAGGGGTCTCTCCGCCTACGTTTCCATGCATCGAATTATGACTATGGCAGACCCCTCCCATAGGGAATCCTGCGAAAAAAGAAGACTCACATTCACGAAAAGAATTCCCTGCCGATTTAATATAAATGGCCCCTTTATTGCCTCTTAAAGTGTCGACACCAAACTTAAGTTGGTCACTATAAGCTTCATCAGTATTTAAATGAGTGGGATAAAAAGACGTACCATAACTATAATTCCAAATATCATAATCCCCCTGGGCCTGGTCTAATAATATGGCGGTGGTTTGGCCACTAGATAGAAAATTAAGTCCGGCCAATCCACAGTCAGGAGCAATGCCTCGGCTGCCAATTTCGTTATAGGCGCGAGCGCAGATTATTCCAGCCACCGAAGTGCCGTGATCTCCGCTGACTCCACCTACTCCCGGGTCGCCAAAAAATGGCGGGGCAGTATTATAGTCTTTGCTAATATTCGCCAAGACATTATCTGCCAGGTCTTCGTGCAAGAGCTCTAGTCCAGTGTCAGACACAGCGACTCTAATTCCCAGTCCTGTATTGTCTTCCAAAATGCTGGCATTCATATTGATATCAATTCCTACAGTTGCCTTACTGGCACTATTATTAAAAGCATCTTGTCCCATATTATGTAAGTGCCAGGCATGTTCCTTGAGAGGATCCCCAATGATGTGAATACTAAAAGGCCCTTGCTCGGTAAACTCCAGGTCAGAAGTCCAAGCAGTAATGCGGATATTATCAAAATCCCCGGCGACTCTTGGAGTCCCTTGGATTTGGCCATTGCCAGTATTAAACTCCGCCCAAGGTGGTAAGTTACTAACCGTATAAACTAGCCCACCTACTATCGGATTAGGGGTCGGTGCATAGGTATAAACATGATCTTGGATGGCGGTGCCCAGAGGATTTCCAGAAATCAACGGCACGATACTAACGGTGCCAGGGAAACTCTCGGGTTTAGTCTTGCTACCAGTTGCCTTTTTTGGAGAGGGCACACAGGAGGCCATCACCACTAAAAGCGATAGCAGGGTCAATTGTAAATACCAACCTTTAGCTGAGTGCATAGCTCTATTATACTCCTTCTCTAAGAGCTTCTCGGCAGGACGGTCTAAATACTTGAGTTTTTTACTATTGCGATCTGCTACTAAATACTTTGAATTATTGAACGGAGACGGGGGCTTCTAGGATTTCAAGAGAGGCCGACTCGACTCGGGGGTCGCCACTGAGTGCACGCTGAATGCCTTGTAGTCCTTCCAGGTCGTGAGCATCTGCCTGTAATAGCGTTAGGCGAATTCCAGGAAAGCTGTAGTACTCCACCAAGGCAAACTCTTCACTGATCTGGTTGCGCTTGTCGAAATCTTTTAATTTAACTTTGATGATGCCAGTAACGACACCTAGTAGGTGGCTTTTCTGATTTTGAACCACCCAGCCAGCTGAATCAAAACTGGCCTGTGAGCGAATAAGAGCGCGCCCAAATTTTTTCTCTATTAGTTTAAAATCACTAATACTGCCCAGCTCTTCTTGGCGAATCGCCCTAATACTTGGCAGGTAGCGATAACTAGAGCTGCCGTTATTAAATAGTTTTCCCGAGAGAGGCCTGACAGCCGCCGGTGCTCTACTTGCTGGCCTTCTTTGGACTACTAAAGTTGGGGATTTGGTAATTTTTTGAAGGCCTTTATCAGACCTTGCCCGGCCTACTTTTAGCTGCTCTTTATCGGCGCGCCCAGCTTTTTTGATCAGTACTGATGGCGCTTCACGATCACCACTTTTCCAATGCCAGACGAATCCCATGCAAAGGCAGAAAATAAATAGGCTTATTAGACGAACTCTCTTCATTGGTACTTTATCGGAACATTTTCATTTGATATAATACTTACATGCGTTTAATTATGACCAAAGGAATGGTCGTCCTTTTCAGTCTACTACTCAGCTCTCAGCTTTTTGCTAGGGATGAAGTTATTGTCATTCAAGCTGTCTCGACTACAAAGAAAACTTTCGCCGTCCGCAAGGGATTTCTTGACGGAGTAGGTGTCGGCCAAGAGTCACTTTTTACCAATAAAAATGTTAGTCTGGTGGCCAAAGTAGTAGAGGCCAATAGATTGTTTTCAGTTTGGGAAGTGCGTGACCCGCGCGCCAGGATTCCTTTTGAAAAAGGAGATTTTGTCACCTTTACAAACTCCGTTGAAAATATCTGGACCGAAATCCCGACCTTGAAAGTTATTCACGAAAGAATTTCTTTTAGACCAAAGACCAACTTCATCGTTAGAGGAACCGGCACTATGGCGGTTAATGAATCAGTCTCTGAAACAGATGGCGAGAGGGCCGCCTCGCGCAGTGGCTTTCAAGTAGGGGCCTATTTTGCTCGCCGCTTTCACCCACGCTTTGATTACCAAATAGGAATGCGAATAGATCAAGAAAATGCCCGGCTAACAAACCCAAAACTTGATATTCCTACTACCCGCTATATCGGAATGGCCGAGCTGACTTTTCATTTTGAACCGCTCCCCGACTCCGATAATAATATTTACATCGCCGGCGGCGCTGGTTGGGGTTACTCACAGACGACAACTGACGAAACCACTAGTAACGGAAATGTTTTTGTTTTACCGGCGGCAAAAATTGGTTTTCAATGGTGGATCTCGGCAAAGACCGCTATGCTAATTGAATTGGGATTCGAGGCATTATCTTCAAACGAAAGTTTTGAAGATGAACAAGTTCAGACTACTAATATCGTTAACGCAAAGCTCACTCTTGGTATTAAATGGTGAGTAATAGATTGAATTTTAATCCGAAACGGGTCAAAATTTAAAAAAAACACCGTACAATGAGGTCAATATGAAAATCAAAAGCATAATCTTATTACTAGTCTTTTCAAGCCAAATTTGGGCCGCCAATAAGCCTACCGATAAATTTGAATTTACCTATTACGATGTTTTATTAATGAAACTTGAAGAATCCGAAAATGATTTTGAATTTGTTGAGTTTTGGGATATCGGTTTTCAAAGAGGTGGAAGCCCATCTGAAGTGGTAGTTGAAATCACTCCCAACCCTGTCCAAGAGCGCTTAAAAGAGAAAAAAGCTATTGGCAAAGACCCCTTGCTCAAAGCCGCCATCGAAAAAGAAGAAGAAGACATTAAGGCCAAGACCGCTGCCGAATTTAAGGCGTTATTGAAAAAGCTAAATTTAGAAAACGTTAAATTGAAATTTTCAAATAGATTTACTCCTTAGTGACAAGTATAAAAAAATACTTTCTTATCGCTGGCTTTTTTACAGTGGCCAGCGTCTTCATATTCCTAATTGCTTCAAAAATTGATCGACTTGACTCACTACCTGACGGTAACTACACCTTCGGTGGCGCCTTTTGTGAGGATAAGGACCCAATAAAAATCAATGGTACTGACAAAGAGGAGGCAAGGAGAAATACCGCCAACCTACTTTTACTAGATGATATAACTAAAAAGTTTTCTTTGAAGCGCAAAAAAGCGACACTTATTATTGAAAGTAAGTCCTGCCGAGTGACTGTTTTTATGCAACTTAAAAACAATTCCGATGGAATATTACATTTTTACTCTCGGCAACAAACCATTTGGGAGCCGGCCAAATGTCAATTTACGGGACATTTTAATGACGAGAAATTTAGTTGGTCACAGAAAAACCTAAGAGATATAAGTATTTTTAGTTCCAGAAATAAGGGTTACCAAGTTTATAAAAAGGAACAATCCTTTTACCATACCCTAAACTTCCTACCAAATGACATTCCAATAAAGTTAAAGTACGGCCCTAATTCTACTATTCATTTCGTATTTCAATATAGGGAGCTCAGAAAAAAACATGACCAAATTGAGCTTGAGAAGGGTGTTGACAAAAAAGAGCTCACTCATTCCTTTGACCGCTTTGCCTTTGGCTGCCCAGTAAGTCAGTATGGCTATTTCCTTGAGGTACTTCCAGAAAAAAAATTAAATTAAGCCCTCAGTAACCAACATCTCCTTAATTTTTTCTTTTGAGCTATTTAATTCGTCAGGTGCCCCAAATGAATAAAAAGTACTATTTGAAAAAAGGCGTATGACCTGCCCTTTCTTAATTAAATCATTATAGAGAGGGGCAATATAATACTCATTACGGGTCTTTTCTTTTCTTGAAAGAATATCCCCTGCCGCTTCTAAGAAAGAGCGCGTTTTTGAAAAAAAATAACTTCCAATCAATGCATTATTTGAAATGACTTCCTTTTCGGCGGTTTTAACGACTTGGTTGTTTTCAAGTTTTGCGTAGCTGTACCTAGGCAGGTCCGATTCAAAACTAACCAATGCCCCAGCCGCTGCTTCAAAAAGACCCCTATTTAAAAAATCAAAAAACTCTGGCGCTAAAAAACAGAGGTCGCAGTCAGTAATCAATAATGGGGATTCCAAATCGAGTTGTTCACGACAGGCATGGGCGGTCTCTAGAGCGCCTTCAGTCAGTTTAGGAATGATACAAATATTGGCGGAGGGAATAATTTCTTTTATTTTTTGGTCAATTTGATAGGACTCTACATGTGATTTTAAGACAACAAAAGTGAAAGAAACCTCTTTTATATATTTTTGTAGCAGTTTACAGTTCCAATAAAACATCGGTTGTTCAAAAACCGGAATCAGTGGTTTTGGAAATTGATGAAAATCTTTAAAACGGCTTCCTGCACCGGCCATTGGCATAAGAACTTGAATCATGGGAAGACCACCTTAAATCCTCTTTCTGGATCATCTTTCGCAATGGAGCGCTTAAAGCCAAGTTTCCATTTAAGCATTATAGTCAGTATTTGCGCAGTCACTAATAAATTATTGGCATTACTTTTTTGATCATAGTTTTTCCAACGAATTGGAATAAATGAAGAACGAAATTCACTTCCCAGAAAATGTAACGTTAGGTACATATCAAATGCCAGATGATCGGGTAAACTTTTCAACTCCTCAAGTGAGAGGCCCTTAAGGCGGTATGCATTTAGTCCCGACCCCAATTCAAAAACTTTTTTCCCACTGATTAAACTACAGAGCTTATTGAGACCCAGATTCGCAATTTCTCTGGCCTTCGAATAGTTTTGTAGTTCAGAGCCCGGCATAAACCTAGCGCCAAAGAGAGCATCAGGTTTTTCCTCTGCTTCAAGTAATTTAGCCACCATCTTTTTGAGGTCTTTCAAATCGACCTGATCATCTCCATGTAGCCAGACAAGATAGTCACAGTGCTTTTTAAGCGCTTCCCCATATATAATTTTAAAAGATCCACCGAGACCATAATTGCTATTATTAACTACAAGTTTAATTTTTTTTCCAAGCTCCCCTGAGTTTTTAAGAAGACTCGTCGCCTTTACTATTGTTTCATCACTGCTTTGATTATCAATTAAATAGACCTCAGAGAATTTTTGCAATAAGTCCTGCTCTTTAAGCAGATCACTAAGAACTCGCGTGATTTGATCACCGCAATTGTAACAGGGAATGCCTAAAAAGACCTTCACTGGACTACGGCCTGAGAAGACCGCTCGTACTGCGCGAAGTAATGATTAAAATTTTGTAGTGTTACCGCTAAGAAGATCGGTGTTAGCTCTTTAGCCGCTCTTATTCGATAAGGAAGTAGCCGTGAGAAATGGATCGCCTCGTGTAAGAGAATATCTAAGAGTTGATTGCGGTCACGATAAATCCGCTCTAAAATTTGATACGAGATTAATAAATTCTTATCGCCGACACTCTGATAGCTAATGCTATTGCCCTCTATAACTACAGAGTCTAACTTACAAAGCCCTTCGTATTGCGAGTGAAAAGACTGGAATAATTTGGCTATATCGACCGAGGGTGAAGCGATAAAATTTTCATTATTAGGATCGAGAACGATCATCTCATCTTTTTCATTGATAAGAATATTATCCAGGGTGAAATCTCCATGAACCTCGGTCTCATTAAAGTGGCCAAGTCTTTCAATAACACTTTCCTCTTTTAACTTCTTGGCCAGTAGAGGCCAGCCAGAAATTTCGACTCCATTAATATTCAAGCTTTCAAATTTTAGTAAATCGTTAACAACCGAGCTTTCCTTGGCCGAGTAGGCCAGCTTATCGAATACTTTTTCTTTTAAATACTTCTCTCCAAGAGCGCGAGAGTAAACCGTCTTTGTCGGTCCATGTATTTGATCAAGAATTCCCAATAATTGCGCCATTAATTTCTCTAATCTCTCTGTCGGAAGCGGAGACTTAGAATAGAAAAGGTCGGAAAGTGCAGAGTAATTCTGATAATATTCCATTTCATAGCTAAATCGAGAAATTTCTTTTTTGGAGTTAAAAACCTTTGGTATAAAACTTAAATGCTGATGTTTTAAAAGCCAGGAATATTGAAATTCAATTTTTGAAGTATTACCTTCAAATGATTTGCGAATAATTTTACGATTCTTATCTCGCAGGATTTCAATTTTCGCTCCGGAGGTATGAATTTCGGTGTCTTTTTTTAAGCTCACTCATCCTCCGTGCGGTTATCGAAAATACGAGGGTGGTTTTTCTCTCCTCGCTCTCCTAAGATTTTAACTAAGTAGTCCCCTAGGTGTTTATAGTCGCAATTGCGACAGGACTTTGCAGCACAACCATTCTTTAGTTG
This sequence comes from Halobacteriovoraceae bacterium, assembly GCA_018646195.1. Classification (GTDB taxonomy): domain Bacteria; phylum Bdellovibrionota; class Bacteriovoracia; order Bacteriovoracales; family Bacteriovoracaceae; genus JABGVH01. The sequence goes on along the minus strand of JABGVH010000043.1, from coordinate 4,092 downwards.
CTTTCTAACTTCACGATAGTGCTGACTCTCATTATAAATTTTTCTGGGATCATCTGTAAAAATATTACCAAGGGGCTGCTGGCTGGTATTTATAATGCACTGTCGCATATTCCCGAAGACATCAACCACTAGCCCTTGGAACGGCCAAAAACATTCTGAATACTGCCAACTAGGAACCCCTTTTACATCCTCGCCATGGGCAGAGAGCAATTCCAATAACTCTTCTTCAAAGTGATGGCCATTCTCTTGATCCTCACTCCAATTCTGGGCCAGGTTAATTCTAACAGAGGCCAGATCTCGCTCTTCTTTAATTTTATACAGCTCCGGAAGGCATTGGTAATTATGCTCGGTGCAGGTGAAGTTTAGGTGTAACTTTTTTCTTCGAACTTCGGGGCTCACATTTTGGCAAATATCGTCGAGGGATTTTATAAACTTTCCCCAGTCGGCCCCTTCTCTACTCCATTCAAACTTCTCCCCTACCCCATCAGCTGAGAGATAGACCATATCAACATATTCAAGGGTTTTTAAAAAAGCTGTCTTTTGAAGATTGTAAATTAAGTTGGTAGAAATGATTACAAAGGCATTTGGAAAGCAGTTCCTAACCTCTGCTGCCATTAAATCGAACTGCGGGTGTAAGAAAGGTTCTGAAATACCTTCTATTTTTATAGTATCGAGTGGACAGTCCTTAAAGACCGCCAGAGACTTTTGGAATTCCTCAAGTGCTAGAATTTTTGGTTCTCGCCATCCCTTCGCCACTAGTTCGCTTCGATTACAGAAACGGCAGTCCAGATTACAGGCCGAATTGGTCTCGATCATGAGATAAGTTAATTTTGAGAAATGATCCATAAGAGCTCTATTATACCCTACTTGTGGTCTTCAGAGAAAATTGCATTACCAATTCGCACCCAGTCCGTCCCCTCCTCTAGGGCGATGGGAAAGTCGCGACTCATTCCCATAGAAAGTTTAAGTGGAGAGAGATCGAAATCCCGCTCTAGTTTTTTCTTAAACTGCATTAATTTCTTAAAACTATTCCTGGCATCGAGCTCAAAATTCTCGGTTCGGATTTTTCCCATAGTCATAAGTCCTGCCAGGTAAAAAATCGGCTTTTTATTTTTTTCTCCCTGGGACTCAAAAAAATTAACGGCGGCCGCCAACTCATCATAGCCGGCAAAGCCAGCTTTTTCCTGCTCCTCACTAGTATTAAGCTGCAGGAATAGGCCTAACTGATTTCCAACAAAGGCGCCTGCACGATCGAAGAGCTGTTCTAGCAGCTTTAGCGAATCAATTGAATGAATATAGGAGAGCCCTTTGGTTTTAAGCAGCCGGTTGATTTTATTACTTTGAATATTTCCTATAAAATGCCAGATCACGCCCTCAACTTCCTGTTGCTCGAGGGCCTCTTGCTTTTGAATTAAGGAGTCGATGCGATTTTCACCAAAATGGCGATGACCCGCACCGTGGAGTAAGACCACATCTTCGACTGGAGAATACTTGCTGACTACTACTAATCCAGGGGCGCTTGATTTCGGTCGCTCAAGTTTTTTAAGAGTGTGCTTGAGTCGAATGGCCAGGAATTCGTCGCGATTCACTAATCCTCGTCACTGTTTTTTTTCTTAAATTTAAATTTTGCGGTTACTTCTACATCATATTTTTCTATGACTTCTTCGAGAAGCTTATTGGGATTAATTTTATCGAGGTGATTTTTTACTTCTTCGCGGATCTGTGCCGCGAATTCTTCCTTGGCGCCTTTAGCATTCTGAACCAGGCCAGAGACAATATCTTTAGGAAGTGGAAGGTCTCCAACTATATTTTTAACTGCATCTTCAGTCATAAAAGCAGCGCCAACACCAATTGAAACCACTTTTGCAATTACATCTTGCAGCCCTAAGTTTTTCTTATCTTCTTTTGTTTCGGTTTTTTTCTTAACCACCTAGGACCTCTTCTCTTTGGCACGGGCATGATAAGACTCCATCATTGCCGGCAGGTTTTTACTGGTCAGGGAGTTAACAATCGCCTTGGGAGCAAGACCTTTTATATCGATCTCGAGACCATAGGTAACTTCGGTTCGTCCATCCCCTAGGTCTACTAGTTTCCACGAGCCGTTGTTTTGCTTAAAGAGGTCGCCTGATTCGAAGACCCAAGAAACGGACGATGGCGCCGAATGCGTTAACTTCAAAATATATTTAAATTTCTTTATTAGATTGAGTGAATACTCGACTCTGGCGCCGCTCTCTGTCTGCTCGAGAACTTGGGTTCCACTGACCCCATCGACAAATTGCGGATAAGAAGCATAGTCAGTTATTACAGCGTAGAGAGTCTCAATATCGACATCAAAAATTTCAGTTCTAGAGGCTTCGGCCATTAGTATCTCGGCTTGGTATCAAAATGATGCTCGGCTTTAATTTGTCTAATTGTTCCAGAGGCACTTCTCATAACTATTGAATGAGTAAAAGCACCCCAAGGAGTGAAGCCAACACCTTTTAAAAAGGTTCCGGTTGTCACGCCGGTAGCGACAAACATAACGTCTCCCGAAGCCAGTTCATCAATACTGAATACTTTTGTAATATCGTCTATTCCCATTTTCTTAGCACGGACAATTTCTTCTTCATTGCGAGGCTGTAGGATACCTTGAAAGTCTCCCCCCATACACTGAAGAGCGGCAGCAGCAATAACCCCTTCCGGAGCTCCACCGGTTCCCATTAAAATATCAACTTCGCCGCGCTCGCCACAACAGGCAAGAGCACCAGCAACGTCACCGTCGCCAATCAGTTTGATCCTAGCTCCCGCCTCTCTGACTTCAGCAATCAAGTCTGCATGGCGTTCGCGGTCTAAGATACAGGCGGTCAAATCATTTACCCGGCATTTTTTAACTTCTGCCAGACGGCGCAGGTTTTCAGTGGGAGTTTCATTGATATCAACTATTCCCTTGCCTATAGCACCAACTGCGATTTTTTTCATATAAGTGTCAGGAGCGTGAAGTAGGCCTCCCTCATTGGCGATCGCCATAACTGATATTGAATTTGAAGCACCAATGGCGCAGACAGTGGTTCCCTCTAGCGGGTCCAATGCAATTTCTAATTTAGGGCCGTTGCCTGTTCCAACTTTTTCGCCAATATAAAGCATCGGAGCTTCGTCTCGCTCTCCCTCTCCAATTACAACCGTGGCATCACACTCAACAGAGTCGAGCATCGAGCGCATGGCATCGACTGCGGCCTGGTCGGCTGCTTTTTCATCTCCTCTTCCCATTAAACGGGCGGAAGAAATAGCTGCCATCTCAGTCACACGTACAAATTCTAAGGCCAGATTTCTGTTCATCCCCACTCCTATAAGTTTTACTTTAATTCAGGGGGATTATAGGACTATAAAAGGGACTTTGACTAGGAACCTAGCTTTAATATTAGGAAATCCCGTTCACTATTGGGAATTAGGTCATCTCCAATTCTACTAACAACGCTATGGGCAATGGAAAGTCTCTCGGAGCTTACTTTTTGATCGATCTCAACTTCAAATTCATCCACCGCTGAAAGTGGGGTTTCCGACTCTTTATGGGACAAGACGCTGCCGGTTTTCAGGCCCAGACCGTCTTCCCACTCTATGAAATTATCCATTAAGATAACCTGGAAGCGAGCACATTCACGATCGGTGTGCTGCCATACAAAGACTTCCATCGGCCCGTCGGCCCTTAGCCAATATTTCAAATCGGTTGGCAAGTCCATTTCAATATTACTGCGGTGGAGAGGACGCATACTACTGAGAATATTATCCACTGAGAGAAAATCTTCGACCGCCTTTCGCTGGCCACCTTCACTAGTAAAGGACACTCCGATATCTGAACCAGAGATCCATTTAACCAGTCCTTTAATTTCCAATGAAAGTCCCTTCCAATGCAGAATACCACTTATATCTTGCTCTTTTTGGTACTTATGCCCGCCCTCTTTGAGCCGCAGCTGCATACCCTCAAAAGACATATTCTTAACTTCATAGACCCGCTCCTGCCCTTTAAAGGTCAGGTAGCTAAATGGAAAACGCGGAAGGATTCGCTTCTCGACTTCACGGTACTCTGTTTTGATCAAATTCAACTGGGTGTCCATT
>JABGVH010000029.1 GCA_018646195.1 Halobacteriovoraceae bacterium | reverse complement strand
CTGGGATTTATTATTGGTCCTGCTCTGGGCGGAATTCTGTCGATGATTAATTTAACCGACTATTACCCAGCGCTTGAAGCTTATGGAGTCAATCCGTTTTCAATGCCTGCCGCACTGGCCTTCTTACTCTCTGTTTACAATGTCTTCTTTCTAGTTACTCAATTTAAAGAGTCCCTACCTGTAGAGAAACGAGGCGAGCTTAATAATGAAAGATCTATTAACCCTCTCAAACTTTTCAAACCACTTCCATTTCCAGGAATTAATGGGACTAATATTGGTCACTTTTTATTCCTAACTTCCTTTTCAGGGATGGAGTTTACTTTGACCTTCTTGGCGGTTGAAAGACTTGGATATACATCTATGCAAAATGCTTACATGTTTATTTTTATAGGATTTATAATAGCTTTGGTTCAAGGCGGTTATGTAAGGCGTAAGGCGGCGCAAGTAGGCGAAAAGCAAATGGCCTACCGAGGCATCCTGGTTACTATCCCAGGGCTTATTATTATTGGTCTCGCCCCAAATACGGCAATGCTGTACGCGGGACTCTTTTTCTTGGCGGTTGGATCAAGTATGGCGATACCTTGCATGACTTCACTCGTAAGTCTTTACACTCCTGCAGATCAGCAGGGAAAAAGTATCGGAATTTTTAGAAGTTTAGGCGCTTTGGCCAGAGTGATTGGTCCACTATCGGCGTCAATCATTTTTTGGAAGTGGGGGTCTAAATATCCTTACTTAATTGGCGCTACCTTTCTGCTAATACCTATCGCTATGATTATTAAATTACCGCAACCAAACAAAAACCTCGAATCGAGCTAAACTAGAAAAGGGTTCGATTTTTTTTCTTTTAAGATGCTAGTGCTAGGGCCGTGACCAGTAATAACTTGTGTTTCCGCTGGCAGTGTTAAAAGACGCTTTTTGATGGAAGAGATAATGAGGTCGCCATCTCCACCGGGCAAGTCAGTTCGACCTATAGAACCTGAAAAAAGAGTATCACCAGCGAAAAGCAGAGGCTTCTCGAGGTTTTCTGTATAGAAACAACAAGAGCCAGGAGTATGGCCTGGGGTATGAAAGGTTCGTAGGAATTCTTTTAATTGGCCATCATCGAGGCTAAAAGTTTCTTCATTTTCTAACCAACCATCAACTTCAGCTGGATCGGGCAATTCCTGTCCAAAAAATTGGCCTTGTTGCGCCAAGGCCTCGTATAGGAATTGATCTCCACGGTGCAAGTGAATACTCGCTCCCGTTTTATCGGCCAATAAGGAACTTTCACCAATATGATCAAAATGGGCGTGGGTATGCAAGAGTTGTTTAACTACCAACCCTTTGTCTTCAATAATCTTAAAAAGGGTTTGAAAATCGTTGCCAGGGTCAATGACAATACACTCTTTTGTGTCACTAGAATAAACCAATGAGCAATTACAGGCATAGCTGCCAATAGGAAAAGTCTCTATATGTAAGGAATGGTGATTTTTCATAGCTTTAGACTAAGTCTAAATAGCTGAAAGGTAAAGGTTTTGGAGCACTTGTAATTACTTCAGTGCCCTTAGCTTATCTTACACCGAGTGCTAAGCTTGGGGCCCTGAGGGAAGGAATGTTGAATTTAAAAAAATTATTTTTAATTTTTATCTTGTTGGGAGGCCTTTCAAACTCTAGAGCATCCCAATTAAAAGATGAAATAAAACGACAGCTGTCAAAACCTCGTGGCGATTTTTTAGTCAACTCTAAGTCTCCTCATCAAATGCGTCTCTTGAGTTCAGGGCTGAGTGCCCTTCAGCTGCGCTTAAATTTGATCAACTCCGCCCAAACAAGTATTGAGTTAGAATATTTTATTTATAATAGTGATAATGCAGGAAAACTAATTACGCAGGCGCTATTAAAAAAGGTTAAAGAAGGAGTTTCAGTTCGTCTTTTGCTTGATCACTTTATGATTAGCTCACAGATTACTCCTTTTCATGCCCATGAATTAGAAAAAGCAGGAGTGAAAGTTCGCTTTTACAACGATCTTCTTTGGATACATGCATTTAAGGCGCAGTATCGAAACCATCGTAAGACGTTTATTATTGATGGTAAAAAAGCGATTATTGGAGGTCGAAATATAGGTAATGAATATTTCGATCTTGATAATAGTTTCAATTTTATTGATCGAGAAATATTTATTGAAGGACCTATCGTTAAAAATATTCAGGAAACCTTTAATGCAGGATGGAGTGCCAAACCCACTGTCTCCGTCAAACGACAGAATAAACCCAAACGTTTTGATTTACGTTACAGGAGACATGCTGGTGGAAGTAACCGATTACGCGCCTCTTACGCTTTTGAAGAGGACTTAAGGCGCTGGAAGAGACGTGTAAGGCAGGCAAAGAACTTTCTAAAAATTGACTCAGATTATTTGATTTTGAAAGAACGGATATCTTCATTAGCGCCACAGTTATTATCAGAACAAATCGAAGGTACTTGTCACGATGTGACTTTCGCGTCAGACAGGCCCGGAGTAGGAGCTTGGACTCAGAAGAAAGCGAGAATTTTAAAATACGTTGTATATGACCGTATGTTCAAATCAAGAAATCACTTATTGATCGATTCCCCTTATTTTATTGTGGAGGGGGCCTATAAAGAAATTCTTAAGGAACTATTAGAACAAGGGCGAAAAATTGAAGTTCTTACTAATAGTCTTTATTCTACTGATGCTTTTTATGTAAATGCACATTTTAATACGATTCTACCAACCTGGCTTAAGAAAGGTTTAAGGGCAACAGTCTTTTCTGGCGACGTACTGCCTGATTATAAAACATTGTCTCCGGTTATTTCTAAGGCGAGATGGGGAACTCATTCTAAAACTTTCGTATTTGATGAAGAAAGCTTTATGGTGGGGTCATATAATTTTGATTCAAGATCAAGTTATTACAGCACAGAGCTCGCGGTCTTCTGTGATGACGGTGCCGAGTTGGCCAATGCAATTAAAGATAGCATTCGTCGTCGGATGGAAAATGGAATCTTGTTAAAAACCAAAAAGGATATTGATAAATACAAATTTAAAAAGACAAGTCTGTTAAAAAGATTGGGTTATTATTTAGTCAAAATTCCAGCGGCACTTTTCGATCATTTGCTTTAAGATTACTTGTGCAATATTTTTTCCGGTAGCCACTTCTAATTGTTTAAAACCTGGCACTAAATTTATTTCTAAAAGAGAGGCCTCTTCCTGTTCAAGGATTAAGTCAATTCCTACCAAATGAAAATTAAGTTTTGATACGGTACTTACAAGTAATTTTATGATTGGATCGGGAAGCTGCTCAAACCGTAGTGGCCTGCAATAATCTGGATGAAGAGAAGCATTTCTTCTAAAATCTTCAGAATTTGGTAGCTTTTCTAAAACACCGATAACTTCTCCAAAAGAATAGAGAACTCTAAATTCTCTAAAATTTTTAATATATTCTTGTAATAGGTAATTTGAATCTTTCTTTTCTTCTAACTCGAACAACCGCGTTTCAATGTTTCGAGCTCCATCCAATAGTTCAACACCAATACCCTTACTACCTCTAAGTGTTTTGAGGACCAATTGGTTGTGCCCGTAGGGCCGCTCTTCAATTCGCCAACACCTGGGACTAGGAAGTGACAACTTCTTAAACAAAAGCGCCTGAGACCATTTGTCCCGCAGAGCTTTTGAAATTGAGATGGTGTTGTAAATTGACTGGGACAGCGCATAATTTTCGAGGTCTGAATCATCGTAGCGAAATCCTGTAGTGCGCAGCAGTGTTGGTCCCTTAAAAGGCGCTCCAGCTGGCCTTAGGTAGGGATTTCGAAAGCTGAGTTCTAAATTCAGAGAAAAGCACTCTTCTTTCCACCTTAAATTGCTGTAAAGGTCTGAATTTTCAGTTAAAATTAAGAGCTGTTTAAGCATGCTTTAACCCTTTAATCTTACTCAATCAATAGCTATACTATCTGAGAGAGAAATTTAGGTTATTAAAAATGCGTATATATCTGATCAAATTTATCGCCATACTAGTTTTGTTAACTTCATGTGGCCAATTAAATAGGGGCAAAAGCACTCACCAATCTCTTACTAAAAAAGAAAGAGATGAGCAGGCCCTTAACGAATTCGTAGACTCACCTAAAGAGGTCAAACCTAAAATTGTTCAACCTTTTAAAAACAAAGCAAAAGTCTCAAAATTTTGTAAAAAGACAGCATTGTTTTTTAAAAAATACCGTTGGAAAAAAAGTAATTGTGAAAAAACCCATTGGAAGAATGTACGGAACTCAAATTCAGGGGACCCTCTCATTTGGACCGTATTTGGGGATGAAAGCAAAGTAGGTGAAAGAGGAGTTGAATCTACCTTAATTTTTTGTGGAGTCCATGGAGACGAAATTACGCCAATAAAGTTTTGCTTCGATATTATTCAGCACCTAACTAAGGAAGTTGCCGAAAATCCAGGAATTTTAAAAGGTAAGCTGGTTGCCATTGCACCTATAGTAAATCCAGATTCTTTTATGAAAAAAAGACCGACAAGGACTAATAAAAATAGTGTTGATATCAATCGCAATTTCCCTACTAAAGATTGGAATAAAGACGCCTTAAAACTGTGGAAGTCTAGATATAGAAGAGACAAACGACGCTACCCTGGAAAAAAGTCGTTAAGTGAGCCGGAAGTCGTTTTTCAAGTAAATTTAATAAAACGCTACAAACCTCGTAAGATCATTAGTGTTCATGCGCCTTTAACAATGCTTGATTACGATGGGCCAATTGACCACCACACGGGTGGGATAGTAGGTACACGGGCCAATCAATTACTAATACAAATGAGCAAGAAGGCCAGGGGCTACAGAATTAAAAACTATCCCTTTTTCCCAGGCAGTTTAGGTAATTATGCTGGCAACGAAAGAAATATACCGACATACACACTTGAACTTCCTACTAGTAATCCAAGGAAATCAGACAAGTACTGGACACTCTTTCGCCCAGCGATTCACTCGGCTATTATGCATGATATGCGTAAAGAGATTGATGTGGCGGTAAAACCCGCCAGTTCTAAGGCCACAACCGCCAACTAAAACACTTTTCTTTAAACTAGGCTCCTGATAAGTCCGATAAATTTGGGTGAGAGGGACTATGTTTAGAAAACCGTTTAATTTAATACTGCTGATAGGGATATTAGTTAGCTGCCAGCCTAATATTGCGAAAATGGCACAGCGGCTACCGGCCAATGATCCAATCGACGCTCCCTATCTTGCAAGAGATCTTCAAAATTCTAAAATATATCAATACACAGGGGTGCTTGCGATTCCTCCAATACGGTGGATTGCTCTTATTGTAGTCAAACATAAAATTAAGAGTTTTTTGAAAAAGCTGCCACTTAAAAAAGAAATTAGAGCTAGAGTGCTGGCCAAAGTTGCCTCGCCAAACTTCAATCATCAAATTGTTCCTTTTCTTTTAGGAATGCTAGACCTGTATTCGGCTAGTGAAGAGGCAAAAGAAGTAAACTTTAAAAAACATATTCTAAAATACTTCCCAGACCCTAAGCAATTTCCGGGACTGAAACATGGCCTTTTTACCTATGAAAAAGAGGAAGCAGAAGAAAAGGAAAAAAAAGAATTAAACAAAATTTTAATAGCAGAATTAATTACGTTTGTAGATGCGATGTTATTAAAAGACCATGATTTCACGCTTGGAGTGAAGCCCGAAATTAATATCGAATCTGCAGAAAGGCTAGTCCCATATGCTCACAAGTTACTAAAGTTAGTATTAAAAGAATTTGATATTGAAGAGAAAGTAAAAGTAGAGATAGAAGCAATTTTAAAAAATGAACACCAAATGGAAGCACTTACTATCTCCCTAAGCGAGGCGGTATCTGTTTATTTATATAAACATTATCAGATGTTTGCTCGTCGTTATGATCGTCAGAAAAAATTGGCGAGCTGGATGATCAGGGAGTTAAATAATTATAGCAAAGGCAATGATAGTAAGCTTTGGGGCTACCTTGAGGACGGAATAAAGTATAGAAGATACGCCGTTCACATAGTAGTTGATGGTTTGCAAGGCCATTTGGCCGAGGCCATCTCTGTGGGAGACCCACAAAATACTTTTATAGATAAGATACATTCTGAGCATGCAGCTAAAGAAAAATTTAAACCTAGGCAAGTTGAGGTTTCACAATCAAATGTCCAGCAAACGGATTTTTTAGATTACCTAAAAGGGCGTCAAAGGCCATTTGATCATCCGAATTACATGCCTTTTTTTAAAGGACTTTATAAAAATAATATTAATGGTATATCCAAAAACGGAATTTCTACGACACCTACAATTAGTATAAGAAACCTTCCAATGGCCTTTACTGGCGGTAGAGTAGTTGGCCCCCATGGGACAGGACTTCCAAATTTTAATTTTCTAGATCGAGAAATAAACCGTGCCTATTATTTCTGGGGCAATGATGCTCTCGAGTTAGACCGAATTGCCGTTAAAGAAAAAACATTAAATAACTATAAGCGGCTACCTCACCTAAATGGTCTTAACTGTAATGGCCAGTTTATTGAGGGAGCCTCTTGGTCCTTTGATCCAATGATCAATTTGATACTAGGAGAACTTCAAAGAGACTTTGGAGATATTCTTTGCCTTGCAGAATTGAGAAAAAGAGTAAAAAAAGAAAAAACCGCTGCTAGGTTAAGGATTCGATTAAGTAGTTATAAGAAACGCATAGATATTTATAATAGGTTACGCTTACGGAGTCTTCACAGAGGCACCCAAAGAAAAAGAGATCCTATTCCTCTCGCCAGAAGTATCATCCAAAATTTAGCTGAGGTTGAAAATGAAGGGCTGCCTTCTTATTTGACTTACTATAGCCCTTGGCCTGATCACTTTGCCCATTTCAAAGGACCTTTTAGCGATGAAATAATTTCTCCCACAGGAGAGTATAATCGTCTCGATTATTGGCTTGGAAAAATAACCAAATTATACAAAGAGGCGGGCATTTTTGATAAGACTCTTTGGGGAATGGCAGGCGACCATGGATTAACTCCAGTTTATTACCTCTTACAACCAGAGAGGGAAATATTCGAATCTTTAAATAAAGAAGGAATTAAAATCTTAGTTAAAAAAGTATCTTCAGATGAAGGAGAAGGTCCCAAGTTAAAACATCCGCTAAGACCAGAGTCAATGAAGGGATACGATGTTGTAGTAGGCTCAACCGCCGGTGGGAATCATAATATGGAGTTTTTTAAGAGTCAGGGGAAGAATTGGCGCGAGCAGCCTACTTATAAAGACCTTCAAGAACTGACCCTCTTAAGTGGTAGAAAGATTGCAATGGTAGATGAAATTTTGAACCGTTTGGCCGACTCTCTAGACTACTTAGTCGTGAGAGATGGAAAGTGCAATCTAAACTCAACCCGCTCTCTTGTTATGCGTAAAGAAGGACAAAAAATACGCAAGGCCCTTGTTATAAGGCAACATGACCGTATCTTTTACCACTCTGAAACTGACCTCTTAGAGCTTTCTAAGTTATCTCAATATAGGAAGGCCCCTTCGGACTTAGGGCATTACCAGGGGCTATTACAAAAATGTGTAAAAACAGCTCAAGTGACGAATCTGGACAGCTGGTGTACCCAGGAAGAATGGCGACACTTAGCGAGTTACACTCCAAGGCCAGATTCAGTGGGGCAGATCGCGAACCTTTATAATACCGATCTTGCAGGAACGGTAAATATTTTTCCTCGGCAAGGGGTTGGCTTTAACTCAAAGGTCCCTGGCCGGCATGCAGGAGAACATTTTCATGAAAAAGATGCTTTTGTAGGAGTATGGGGAAGGCCTATTTCTCCAAAAAATCGGGTGATAAGTGAGGTCAATGGATCGATGCCGCAAGTACTCTTCGAGTGGATGAAAGGAACCAGGAATTCTCAAGAGATGGATAGGCTATATAAAGATGGCTGGGGATTTCGCTCCTTTTCGCCAAAACTAAATTTTAAGCACCCGTGATAAGTTGAGAGAAATACTCAGTTTGCCTCATTTTTCTGGCAATTCTCTCAATTAATTTCAAAAATTACCGATAAAGAGTTTGAAAAGTCTTAACCTTATGGAGGAGCATATGCTCGCAAGTTTTTCCGAATTCAAATTCTATCAGTCCTTCCGTGTACCGGTTGAGAAGGCCGATAACTTACGGTTTCTCGTTGAGAAAGAAGACGAGTTGGGGAAAAATGTTTATATCGATGACGCTAATCTTGTAGATGTAAGTGTCTCAGGCTTAGGGTTTGCTACCAAAGAAAGAATTTCTGTTGGGACTACCTTATCTATCTCATTACAATTTAAAAAACATCACCTTGACCTTGATGGGAAAGTGGTGCGGGCATTTTCCCAAAGTGTTGACGATGATGAAATTATTTACGGAATTGAGTTGGGAGAAGAAAAAGGAATTCATAAATTTCTTGAAAACTACATCCTCAGTTTCTCTTCAGAAAGACTGAAAGAGTGTCTTATAGATTCGGCCTTGAAAGAAAGGTATACGAAGGCCAGCGATGGATTTGAAATGTTCTCTCTCCTTTTATCATTATTTAAGGATATTACTCACTTTGGTGATAGAGAGGGATTTATCGATAATATGCTTGAGGAAGTTGTTAGAGTTATGAATGCTCAAAGATCAACAATTTTCTTAATTAATCCAGATACTAATGAATTAGAGGCGGTCTCTGCACTAGGTGTAAAAAAGGACTCTCTTAAGTTTGACTACCGGGTAGGTATAGCAGGATGTGTTTTTACTACAGGAGTTGCCTTAAATATTGATACTGTAAATGACCAAACCAGATTCAACGAAGATTTTGATAAGATATTCAACTTTGAAACCAAGTCGATCATTTGTCACCCATTACATAATAGAGAAGACAAGATTATAGGAGTGATTGAAGTCATCAATCGCAGAAATCAGGATCGTTTTACGGTAGATGATGAAAAAACGATGAAAGTTCTAGCGCTAGTATTCAGCTCAGTCTTTCACAATTATAATCCCCTAAGCGAAGTTTCTCAGATTAGACGATTTAGCCAACCTTTTGATAGAGAGTATGCATTGATCGGTAAGACACCTCATGTGGCCTCTCTTAGAAATACAATTATAAAAACAAAAGATATCGATTGCCCGGCGCTTATTAGTGGCGAAAAGGGAACTGGTAAAGGTCTTTTTTCCAAAATTTTACACTTCGAAGGACAGAGGGGACTCAAAACTTTTGAAGTAATAGATTGTGGTGAAAAAGACTACGCACTTTTAGAAAAACAATTATGGGGACCCGATGAATCAGATTGCTTACTGGCAAAGTGCCAAGGTGGTTCACTCTTTTTAAGAGACATCGACCGATTACCTTTAGACTACCAGAAAAAATTATTTGAAGTATTAGACCGGCGAGGTCTTAAAGGCGGAAATATTACTTTCGATGTCAGGATTATCGCCAGTACCATACAAGACCTAGGACAAAAGGTTGATGATGGAGAGTTTGATCGTAACTTATTTAATTATATTTCGAAGGCCTTTATCTATATGGAGCCCTTGCGTAGAAGACCAGATGATGTTGAGTTTCTAGTCGATTACTTTCTCAAAGTAGAATGTAAACGACAGGGATTACTTTTGAAGAATTTTTCTCCAAAGGCCAGTGAACGCATGAAGGCCTATGATTGGCCTGGTAATGTTAAAGAATTAAAACGCTGCGTAGAAAGAGCAGTTCTGTATAATCCAAAGGCCCACGTCATTACGGATGTTGAGTTTTCAAACTCAGCCTCACCATTGATGGATGTTAGCGCAAAACAGCGAATGTTTGGCGACCTGCCACATGTCAGTAACTTCAAAGTTGCTTTAAAAGACCGCATTTCTATTATCGAAAGAGAAATGATCCTGGCCGAAATAAAGCGAAATAATGGCAATAAGTCAAAGGCCGCTAAAGAGATGGGAATTAGTCGTGAGGCCCTTCGAAAGAAGCTGCTAATGAGCCAAGAGCTTATTCAAGTTTTAGAGGGAGAAGGCCAAAAGAAGAAGGCCGCCTAGAAGACTTTTAATCCGCTACAAACTTAACTAGGATCTTACGAATCTTTGGTGCATCCCGAAATTCTGCTAGGTAGATTCCTTGCCATTGTCCTAATATAAGCTCTCCAGACTCAATAAAGAAATTTAGAGAAGGCTGCAGTAAGAGACTCTTCATATGCGATGGAGAGTCGTCTGGCCCCTCAGTAGTATGCTCAATAAAGTCCAGGCTTCGCGGGGCGAGATGGTCTAGGTATTTTTCTAAGTCCTTGGCGGCCAATGGGTCATAGGCCTCAGAAATTGTCAGGGCACAACTGGTGTGCGTAATGAAAAGGTAAAGCATGCCGGATAAGCTATCTGCTAATACAAAATTGCTCAAAGCCGACCGTACCTCTTGGGTAATGTCGTAAAAGGCCTCACCTTTGGTTTCCAATTGTATTGTTGAAAGCGCCATAAAACCTCGTTTTTCTTAAGTTTAGGGTCTAACACCCGATAAATACTAAAGAACTTTTTTATAACTGTAAATGATTTGAAGGACTACGGATTTGGACCTTATCTTAGCGCAATTAAGTATTAAAGATTTAGTCGACATGACTGTGGTGGCGTTTTTAATCTACCAAGCGCTACTGATTGTACACGGAACGCGCGCAGTTCAAATGATTGTAGGATTAGGAATCTTGATCGTTCTTTTTTGGTTGGGAATTTCTTTTAAGCTCTATTCGTTAAATTGGATTCTTTCTCATTTTTTCGACTCTTTTTTTATTATCGCCATTATTTTATTTCAGGATCAATTTAGGGCCGCCCTGGCCAGCTTTGGTACCCGCCGAAACCCATTCCAGCTGTTTAACAGAGAATCAACTACAATTGAGATCGAAGAAATTGTTGAGGCGTGTGGAGCAATGTCTGGCGAAAAAATTGGCGCTATAATAGTAGTTGAACGAGACAATGGTCTTTTGAATTATAGTCGCACGGGGTCCAATTTAAATTCAATGATTCACTCGGATATCATCTACGCTATCTTTCAATCACGTTCCCCTTTGCATGATGGAGCAATAATTATTTCCGGAGATAGGATCGTCGCCGCAGGTTGTTTCCTTCCGCTTTCTAAGAGCGTTGAGATAGAGCGTCACATGGGGACTAGGCATCGTGCTGCGATTGGGCTGACGGAGGATTGCGACGCACTTGTTATAGTTTTAAGTGAGGAAACTGGAATAATTAATATATGCATCGCAGGGGTCTTGTACTCTTGTGAAACCCCCCATGTCTTACGCCAGTATCTAAAGCATATATTGGCAGATGATTCTCTCGACCCTTCTTTAGTCCAAATTAAGGTAAAGGAGTCTTTTATATGATATCTAATAGTGGATTAGACAAGCATGCACTCAAGATAATTAGCCTCATATTCTCAGTCAGTCTTTGGTTTTACGTTTTAAACTCTGAGCCATTAATAATTGAAAGGAAAGTGGAGCTTCGTTTAATCGCTCCACGTGGGAAGGCCATAAATAACCTGCTACCCAAAGAAATTTCTGTAAAGGTTAAGGGCTCCAGAGCATTTGTAAAAGACCTATTCAGTAAGAACGAAAAAATTGGAATCGACCTCCATTCATATCCACATAAAGCAGGGGAACCAATAAAGGTAAATATAAATCCGAGTGATATTCCAGTTCCCTTCGGTGTTGATGTCATTAAAATTATGCCAGACATTATTTTGGTGGAATTAGATCGTGAAATAGTTAAAGAGGTTCCTTTCAAATTGAGCACACTAAAAAGTGTTCCGCCTGATTTGAAATTAATAGACCAAAACTTATCCCCAGCAAAAGTATTTATTAGAGGTCCCTATAGTATTATGAAAAAGACTTCTTCTGTGAAGACTGTTCCTGTTGACCTCTCGCAACTAGAGGGAGAGGGGAAAATGAAAGTCGCAATAGGAGAAGTTGACCCAAGATTACAGGTCATGAAGCTAGAAACCGTGACCTATAATTATAATGTTAAGCCGCGAAAGGCCAATAGTACGGTGCAGAAAATACGAATCAGATTCCTCAGTTCGTCTCGGAATTTTTACCCAAGCATAAGATTTGCAAGTATTGATGTCTTATTACCTGAAGAAATGAAGGGACAGTTGAGTAAAGATCAGATACAAATTATTGCCGATGTCCCTGAGGGAAGTTCAGGCAAAACAAGTGATGTTAAGTTAAAGGCGATTTTGCCTAAAGGGGTTCATCTTTTACAGATTTATCCTGAGTTTATAAAAGTACGGCTTTAAAAAGGAAGCAATCAATGGGCGAGAGAAAGCTATTTGGGACTGATGGTATTAGAGGTCGTGCAAATATTTATCCAATGACGTGTGAAGTTGCGATGACCCTCGGAAGGGCAGTAACAAGCCATTTTCAGAAATTTCGTCGTAATAAACAACCACTCATCATTGTTGGGAAAGACACTCGTTTAAGTTGCTATATGCTTGAGATGGCATTTGCCTCGGGAGTTTGCTCGCAAGGTGGACAAGTTATTTTGACGGGTCCTCTTCCAACCCCGGCTATTGCCTTTATTACAACTTCGATGCGCGCGGATGCTGGAGTAATGATCTCTGCCAGCCATAATTCTTACGATGACAATGGGATAAAAATATTTGATGCCTTTGGATATAAACTTCCAGACGAAGTTGAGCTAGAGCTGGAAAAAATGGTACTTGATCCTAGCTTGATGAACGTGCGAACGGGACCATTCTTAGGCAATGCAAAAAGGTTTAAAGAGGAAGTCTTTGGACGTTATGTCGTAAGGTGTAAATCAGCCTTCCCATCTAAGTATGATTTATCAGGCATGCGTATAGTTCTTGATTGTGCCAACGGCGCTGGTTACCGTGTAGCGCCAATGATGTTTACTGAATTAGGTGCTGAAGTCTTATCTTTAGGAGTTCATCCCAATGGTAAAAATATAAACGAAGATTGTGGAAGCCTTCATCCAGAAGAGGCCTGCCAGTCGGTTCACAAGTATCGTGCTGATTTGGGAATATGTCTTGATGGCGATGGTGACCGCTTGGTGATTATAGATGAGAATGGTCAAGTCGTAGATGGGGATAAGCTTATTGCTATATCTGCCAAACTTTTACTCGACCAAGGTAAAATAAAAAAAGGCGACATAATCGCTGGAACCGTGATGTCTAATCTTGGATTAGAAGTTTATCTAAATGGATTAGGACTTGGACTACACCGCACTAAAGTAGGTGATCGTTACATTATGGAATACATGCGTGAAAGTGGAGTGGTTTTAGGCGGAGAACCCTCAGGACATTTAATTTTTGCAGAACACTCCACCACGGGGGATGGCTCTCTCGCCGCGTTAAAAATTATTGAATGTATGAAATATTATAACAAGAGCATCAGCGAACTGATGAAAGATGTTGCTCTTTTCCCTCAAGTGTTGAAAAATGCAGTTGTTCAAAAGAAGGTCCCTCTAGAGACTGTAGGGCCGGTTCAGGAAGTTTTGAAAAAAGCTGGAGACCAACTTGGCGACAAAGGAAGAGTTCTTATTCGTTACTCTGGAACAGAACCTCTCGCCAGAGTCATGGTTGAAGGTGAAAATTCGGAACTAGTAGAGGACCTTTGCGAAGAATTAGTCCAGGTCGTCTCAAAAGAATTGGCCTAGAATGGAGCAACTCAATGATACCCCGATTAGGCGTCAATATAGATCACGTCGCTACACTAAGGCAGGCAAGAGGGGAGAATTACCCCAGTGTTGTCAACGCTGCCACCACTTGCTTCAATAACGGTTGTGATCAGTTAACCATCCACCTCAGAGAAGACCGCCGGCATATTCAAGATATTGATGTAAGTGCTATCCAGCTGGTCACTAAAAAGTTCGGCAAGCCGCTTAATTTAGAGATGGGCTGTGCACCGGAAATTATAGATATTGCAATAGCTACCCAGCCGGATTGGATCTGCCTAGTTCCAGAGAATCGAGAAGAAAAAACAACCGAGGGTGGCCTCAACTTATTGGACTCTGATATATGCCAAAAAGTAGCAAATACTTGCAAAAAATTAAAAGAAAAAATTCCAGGAATCAAAATATCATTTTTTGTTGAGTCAGATTTGTCTGTTTTACATAGGGTGGCTGAATTAAATGGTGACGCTGTTGAAATTCATACCGGCGACTACGCAATGGCCTTTTTAAATGGCAATGATGTAGGTAACTTTCTTGAAAAATACAATCAGGCCCATAAGTTTATTGCTCAAAAAAATATCGGATTTCATGCAGGTCATGGATTGACGGCCGAGTCTGTGACTCCTCTTCTAGAGCAAGGTTTATTTGCCGAGTACAATATTGGGCATTGGATTATTTGTGAAGCCTTGTTTGATGGATTAGGTCCCGTAGTTTCAAGTTTAAAAGAATCTTTTCAAAAGTATCAGGTGGGACAAGCATGAGAGTAGTAAATGCAGATGAAATGCGAAAAATTGATAGTCAGGCGATCGAGGAGTTCGGATTTACCGAAGGACTTATTATCGAAAATGTTGGAGTTCGCGGTGCCGACTTTATCGAGGACACTTACTTAAAAGATGGCCCTTATGGCGAAATTGTATTTTTAGTAGGGAATGGAAATAATGGCGCAGATGGTGTGGCCATTGCTCGTCACTTGAAGAACCGTGGAAACTCAGTGCGTATATTTCTACTTTTTCCAGACTCAGACGGCTCACCGGGGCTGGTTAAACAGGCCAAATTGGCCCATAAGTATGGAGTAAAAGTTACCGAATTGTCTTCTCACGATCAACTTGCCGGATACTTTACCGAAACTCAAGAACACTACTTGGTTATTGACGCAATAATCGGAGTGGGGTTTCGCGTCCCACTTTCGGATTACCTATTCGATATTATTAATACCACTAATACCTATGCTGATGAATTGGTGGCGATCGATATTGCCACCGGAATAACAGCGGATAGTGGTTCATTATCTGGAACTGCCATCCAGGCTGATTATACTTTAGCAGTAGGTCTTCCTAAAACTGGCCACTATATTGGAGATGGCGCAAAGCATTCAGGGGAAATTGCTGTAATAGATGCCGGATTTCCTAGTGCACTTTTGGAAGGCGGAGATAAGGCCTTACTAACCCCAGAGGGAGTTAGTTCTATCTTCCAGTCTCGCAATAAATTTGCTCACAAAAATAACTTTGGACATGCAATGGTAGTAGGTGGCTCAGAGGGGCTATGTGGTGCCCTTATAATGGCCTCCAACGCCTGTTTAAGAGTAGGAACAGGTTTGGTGACCGCCGCAACTTGGGCAGAAAACTACGAACAGCTTGTTCCAAGAATTAGACCAGAGATTATGACTGGGCTGATACCCACTGAAAGAGCAGAGGTTTCTGACATTATCAAAGAGCTAGAGGTTTGGGACACGATAGTCATTGGTCCTGGAATGGGGCGATCAACAAAAACTAGGGACACTGTGGTTGAATTACTAAATAATTTTGCCGGGCCTGTTGTCGTAGATGCTGATGCCATCAAAGTTTTGTCCTTGAAAGAAGATGCCGAACTTCTAAAAAGTCGAAAAGGGCCTACTGTTTTTACTCCGCATATCGGAGAGTTTGCTAGCTTTGTAGGAGTAAAGGTAAGTGAAGTTCTAGAAAGACCAATAGAATACCTAAAAGAAGTAGTGGACACTTTGAGCTGTTGCGTCGTTTTAAAAGGCTCGAGTACCTATTTAGGGTTTCCAAATGGAGAGGTATTTATAAACCATTATCCGAACGATGGAATGGCCTCTGGTGGAACAGGAGATGTCCTTGCAGGAATTCTTGGTGGACTCTTGGCGCAAAATGCAGGTGATTTTCGGAAAGATATTAAAAAGAGTGGTCTGTTTGCTGACAAGTCCCGATTGTTTGAGGCCATTTGCCTTGGCGTTATGGCGCATACCCTTTCTGGTAAATTCGCGGCTGACTCCCTAGGAGTACGGGCCATGACGGCCGGCTCTATTATCGATTTTCTGCCCAATGCTTTTAACGAACTTAATCAAACAACCTCAAGATGAAACACCTTCGTGCCTGGAAAAAAGTATACGAATCTGACCTCGAGTCCATAGTTGTGGAATTAAATGAGGTTATTGAAGCACCGGCGATGATTTTATTAACTGGTGAAGTGGGGACGGGAAAAACGACTTTCACTAAGAATTTTATAAGTGAGACCTTGGGAAGCACAGAAGAACAGACGACCTCTCCAAGTTATTCATTAGTCAATCAAGTTGGGATAATCGTTCATGCTGACCTTTACCGCATCAAGAATAGCGAAGAAATAATTCACTTAGAGCTGCCTCTATATCTAGAAGAAAAAGATTACTTTTTAGTTGAGTGGGGACGTCCTTACCTAGAAGCTTTAAGAGGGGAAATTGACGACAGCTTTCAAATTTACGAGCTGATAATCGAATGCAATCCATTACAAGAAAATCAAAAAATCCAATCACGAAATTATAATTTACATAAAATTAGTAGTTTATAAATTTTTCGCCAAAATATGAGTCGGAATTAATTCGGCAAATATTTCCGACCATTTTCCTTTGTTATGAAAATTGAAATTTGTTCAGGGCAGAGTCAAAATAACACCACAATTTATAACACCCTAGTATTACTATCAATTTAATTGTGCAGGTTAAGAGTGTATGACGATTTAAGATTATTCTTGAGTATATTGACAAAATAATCGAGAAATCGAGTTGACTTGGGAAAAAGGTGGGGGCCATAATAACCATGTAGTTTGATGTTTAAAGTAATTGAGCATCACACTCAAACCTTTAAGGGGAAGCACTGGAAGCGAACCCTAACAGTAGACGGCACACATTAAAATTTTTGAAACCCGAGCTTAGAAGCTTATTTGGATTTATGGAGGAAGACCAATGAGACTTACATCAAAAGGACGTTACGCAGTTAGAGCCATGTTAGATTTAACCACCCATTCTAATGGGAACCCGGTTCGTCTACAGGAAATTTCAACCAGACAAAACATTTCACTACACTACCTAGAGCAGCTTTTCAGAAAGCTACGTAACGGTAATGCAGTAAAATCAGTGCGCGGACCAGGTGGCGGTTATGTACTTGCCAGAGCAATGGACCAAATCACTATTAGAGACGTTCTTGACTGTGTTGGTGAGAATATTAACCCAGCAAAAGACATTGTTGGAACAGAAGCTGAAACTTCGAACACTGTTGAGTTTCACCTCAGTAAAAACTACTTTCAAAACCTTGGCGTTATCATGAAGGAATACCTTCAAACGACAACTCTTGGAGACCTTACGAGAAAGTCTAAAGAAGTTGAAGCTGATGCTGGGCCTAGAGAAATAGTTACAGCAGAGCCAGCGGCTCCTGCAGCTACTACAGACGGATTCGCTTCTGCTATTAGGAATCCAATTGGTGAGATTAACCAATAAGAGAATTTATTTAGATTATAATTCAACATCCCCTTTAGCACCCTCTGTAAAAGAATGGCTCGCTAAAGGGGATTTTGTTTTTGCAAACCCCGCCTCTGTCCACACTTCTGGTAAACAAACTAACCGCTATATTAATGAAACGAGTGAATACCTCTGCCACCTTTTTGGTAATAGCACTGCTCAATTCGAACTACTCTTCCACTCTGGAGGTACCGAAGGCATTAACACTTTCATAAAGGGTTTTGCCGCCCAAAAGCAATTGGAAGGCCAGGCAATTGATTTTTACTACACCTCTACAGATCACTCTTCAGTCAAAGCTACTGCCAAATATTTGGCCGACCGAGGCCATCGCACTCATATTATACCGGTAGATAGTAACGGGAACTTTGACGATCAAATACTAATAGAAAAAATGAATCAGTCCCCAGGACCTGTTCTTTATAATTTTACAAGTGTTAATAATGAAACTGGTGTTCAGTTCAAACTTCAGCGGGCCGAGAAGATAAAAGAGGCAACAGGATGTAAGGTCCATGTTGATGCTGTCCAAGCGATTGGAAAAGTGGAAGGATGGCAGGCCTTAAGTGAAGGGTTGGATGCCTATACTTTCAGTGCCCATAAGTTTGGAGCAATGAAAGGAGTAGGTTTTTCATTTTTCAAAAAACAATTTCAATTCCTTCCTCTTATCGAGGGGGGAGGTCAGCAAAACGGCCACCGAGCGGGAACTGAAAATGCTATGGGAATTTATAGTGTCTTTTTAGCTCTACGTGAAATGGTCGAATCTCAGCAACTGGTCAAACTCAAAGAGGCCAAAGAGCTTTTCGAAGACCGTTTCTTGAATTTAGTTGGAACCAAAGGACAGATCATAGCGCATACAGGCTCAAGGAACTCGAATACAACTAATCTAATTTTGGATGGAATTAATTCACAAACAAGTGCCGCCGCCTTTGATATGGCCGGAATAGATGTAAGTATTGGACCGGCTTGTTCTTCGGGAGTGAATGAACCTAGTCCTGTTCTTTTAGCGATGGGATATAGCGAGCAGCAGGCGCTCAGCGCTCTTCGTTTATCGTTTTCCCCTTACTTTGATAATATTGAGCTTGACCATACCTGGCAGGCCGTTTCTAATGTCCTCACTGGTTTAATTAAATAAGGGTAAAGGCATGTCTTTTAAAAGCTTCTGCACACTTTTAGGTTTTCTCATTTTTATTTCCCTAAATTCGTCCTATGCCTGTAGTAGTAAGGATTTTTCGTCCTGTAAGGATCCGGCTTCAAAACAAAAGGCCTGCAGGGAGGCTGCGGCCCAATTGCATCTTAATTGTGGTGCTGCCAAAAATTCTTGTAAATACCTAATGGGATGTCTTGAAAGGCGAGATTCCTGTATTACACCTTTAAGAGTCAAGGGAAAGCAGAAGTCTTGGCTTCCTAATACCAAAAAACGCTGCGACTATTTCGCACAATGCCTAAAGGCCAATAAGAAGAAATTCCGTAATAAATATGGGGAGTGCAATTACAACTGGGCACCCTCAAGGAAAAATAAGAAAGGCCCTAATAAGTGCAGAATCTATTATAATATGTTCGCTTATCAGTACACCTGCCCCGGTCGCCGGGATTATTTTGACGAAAAAAGAGGTGATAAAAAATTTAATTGTCAGGATGTCACCGATAATTTAAATGACTTTGAAGCGACTTGCGCCAAGTTAAAATCTAAATATTTAGGAAGTGGTGGCTGTGCTAACGACGATTACTTGAAAAAAACGGTGAGCGAAATTGGTAAGGTCAGTTGTGACTTGGCCAAGTCCTACAGACCAATACCAGGCAAAAAGTTTGCGGTAAGCTCGAATCAGTTTGTCGAAAAAACAACGGTACCACCACTAGCGGAAACGGCAACAAAAGCTTTAAAGGTCTCAAAAAGAAAGGTACAAAAAAAGAAGAGTGGAGGATTTTCCAAAGCTTTTTTAAAGGAATGGAAAAATAATAAGAAATTAAGAGACAGCTCAACCAATAAAAAATACAGCCGTTAAAAAATTATTTTACGACATCTAGGTATTGCTCAAATCCATATATAAAATCAGACTTTAAAAAATTCTTTAGATGCTTATGGAAAACGTAGTATTCCTGCATGTGAATAGTAAAAACCCAAGGAAGCTGTTCTGCAACTAATGTATTCATTCTCTTGTAAAGCTTAGTTCGTTCAATAGTATCGGGCATAATAGTTGCTTTGGCGTATATGCGATTAAACTCGGGATTATTATAGCCTGCATAATTAGTCCCAGGAGGGAGGTTTTGCCCGTAGAGGAGTTGCAGAAAGTTTTCGGCATCAGGATAATCCCCAATCCAGCCATACATTAGCAGCATGACTTCGCGATTATTAATCCTTCTTTTAAATTCGGCGTAGCTACTTGTAACTACCTTCGCGGGAATTCCCACAGACTTTAACTCATTGGCCATAAATTCTGCTTTCTGTCTCAATCCGGTCCTGGCGCGAGTATCTATCGTTATAGTGGGTAATCCTTTGCCATTTGGATAACCAGCTTTTTTTAAATACTCTTTTGCTTTGAGAAGATTCTTTCCTTTCCATCGATTTTTAAAATTCGGATCATGGCCTTTTAGACCTGGAGGAATAACTGATTGAGCGGAAAGACCCGTATTATTATAAAAAAGCTTATTATATTTATCTATATCAATGCTTAAGCTAATAGCACGTCTCAAATTTAGGTTTTTAAGAATACTCTTGTCCTGATTAAAAGCGATATACATAGTTGATTGGGAAGGGGAAATTTCTAGCTGAATTCCTTTCTTGATCATTTCAGGGCTTAACTTATTGCTAATTACAGAAGACTCAAAATTGTCTTTAGGTATATCAAGGTAGTCGATTTTACCTGCTAAAAAGTTAAGCCATTGAGTCTGATTTTCCATTATGACTTTAACTTTAATTTCATCGACAAGAGGTAGCTTCTTTCCGGAGTAATCTTTTAGATAGTTAAGGTATCGCGGGGCCGCAGTAGTCGGAAAAAACTTGGGCCTGAAATTTGGGTTTCTCAAGTAATGAAAATGAGATTTTGGTACGAAGGTCTTTAGTGTAAAAGGCCCAGTTCCAACTGCTTTAAAATTAAAATCTTGACCATACTTTTCTACTGCTTCTCTGGGTACAACAAAACTGTAGGCCATTGCGAGAGCGTATAAAAATTGTGGATATTTTTTAGTTAATTTAAATTGAAGAGTATAGGGCCCCAATGCTTTAAGCCCTGGAACTTCTTTTTCGTAGTTTGTCTTTTCAAGTTTGGCGAATTCATTTCGCCATTCATTTAAACCAACGATTCTTTTGTCAAAGAGCCACCAACCTGAACTTTTAAGTTTGAGATCCGCCACTCTTTTTAATGAATAAACAAAGTCTGAGGCCTTTAGCTCTCTGCCCTTTCCATTTGGGAATGCAGGGTCGTCATGGAAGGTGACACCCTTTTTAATTTTAAAGGTATAGGTCAGTAGGTCTTTGGAGACGGTAGGCATGGCCTCGGCCAAATTTGGTTCAAGCTGGTAGGGCCGGTCAAGGTAATGGTACTGCAGTAATCCCTCATAAACTTTTGCAACTTCTTTGGCAGTACTAATATTAGCAGTATAAAGAGGATCGAAACCTGGTACATCGACGGTGTACAGATTCAAAATTTTTGCACTAGAAGTTTTTAAGTCCTTAGTGCAGCTTGAATAAGTCAGGATGAGGAAAAATGAAATGAGGATATTGAGTGTTTTTTTCATCTTTGAACCATGCACTCTGCTATTAAGGGGTGTAAAGCTATTTACTTGATTATGGCGCTTTGCATTCATTTGCAAGGTGTTAATATTCCACACACTCAGTGATAGGCCCTTTTCAAACAGTTTAAATTGCGGAAGGATCGCTTTAGTCGGGTATAAAGCCTACTTTTAGAGAGGAGAAAGTAAAAATGAAAGCAATTCTTTTGGTTATGGTTGGCTTTTTTGTAATTACGGGCCTTGCAAATGCAGGTAATAAAAAAATCCAAACAGTTGATGAGCTGGTTATGCAGTTCCATATGATTAAAGCGCTCGAAGAGGCACCGGGAGAGCTACTTAAGCACCGTGATCCTTATTGTCGCTATCCACAGTCTGGTGCCTGTTTAAAAACTGCCTGTGGCTACTTAGGTAATTGGGGCTGTGATGACGAAAGTGAAATTCGCAGTGTCGCAAATGCTTGCCGTGGTAATTTTGACGGATCGTGCTTAAAGCAAGCGGTGACTTACCTTAGTTCCTTTGAATACGATGACCTTAGTGAGGTTACATCAATAGCGCGTGCATGTGCGGGTAATTGGGGTAGCGCATGCTTGAGAGCTTCTGCCGCCAGATTAAGTTCTTTTAATCGTGACGATATAAATGAAGTAAATGCCCTTTCAAAATCCTGTAGAGGCTTGGCCGATGGTCAGTGTACAGATTTTGTTTGTGAACAAAGAGGAAATTTCGCCTGTAATGATTTGAATGAAGTCGTTGCGGTCAATCGCCAATGTTCAGGGTTATAAAGTAATTATAAATTTAAAATAATAAGGCGTTCATTTGAGCGCCTTTTTATTTTGTGAATAAAACAATATACCTTCCATTGGCCTTGAAAGTACGTAAGGGTCTCATTTTAAATTTTTCTATATCTATTTGCTGTTCTTGAAGGTTTAAGGGCGTGCTGAAATTACTAACCAGTAATAGGTCGGGCGCGGGTGCATTGACTCTCTTTTTGAATGGGGAAACTTTCGGAAAAATATTGGAATATTTTTTAAAAGTGTAACCGTAAAATGGGTCAGATAAAACCAAATCGAAGGGCCAGGTGACATAGAGGTTCTTATCTCTATGCTTTTCTAAGAATTCTACCGCCATTTTAGTTACTCGAATTTCATCTCGATAGCTGTAAGTCCGGCCATCTTGTGCAATTGCTTTAACAACGATTGGAGTTTTATTTAATTCCTCGTGGACAGGTACTTTAGGGTGGTACTGGGGGATAAAACTTAAAGTCAAAATGATAGTCACCAGTAATGGTAGGTATCGACTTTTTACATGCAGTTCAAGAATATAAAAAAGAAGAAGATAGTAACCAAAGAGAAATGGTAAAATATTTCTTTCCATTACCAGGTAAGGTGAAAATCCTAGGCATAATAAAGAACTACCAAATATTGTCGCTGTTAAAACTGGAGGTAGTGACCAGACCTTTGTTTTAAGGGCATTGTTAATTTGAAAACCTAAAAATCCAATGAGGGGCAGAGTAATTAGGAATCGGTAGTTAACTTTTAAGAAATTAAAGTAAAAGATGTTAAACAAATTTCCCAAAATATCCATCGGCTTAAGTGAAAAAAACTCATCACTAAAACCAGGCCAAACTTGACCACTCTTTGCCTTACTAAAATTCCAAACGAAAAAAATGAGAAGGGGAGTAACGGCCAGCAGGGAACCCAAAAACCATTTGGTGAGCTTTTTCCTGTCTAGTAAAAAGGACATTGGTAAAGCAAAGAGATATACAATGGTTGATTCTCTATAGAAAGACATCATTATGCCCAAAAGTATGAAGAGCTTAAAATAATTTCTCTGCGTTAAAAAGCACAGTATTATTACAAGAGAACAAGAAAACAGATCCGGAAGTAGTAAACTTGATTGGACATGCACGATTGGAGTTAGGGCATACAGTACAACTAATAGGAGAGATGCTTGGGGAGTAATCCAGTCTTTAGAAAGTTTAAACAGAAAAACTAAACCTAGAAAATGGCCAAATAAATTTAAACTGCGTAATGCGGGAATGTTAAGACCGAAAAATTTGGCCCATATTAATTGCAACAAAGGTTGGCCTGGAGCATGTCCTAAATTTAACGAAGTCCCCTGAGAAAGCGAGCTGAACCCATTATGGAAAAGCTGCCGGACTCCTGAGCTATAGGCATATAGCTCATCCCACACTAGGGCCTCGTGAAGGTAAGGCACCTTAGCTAGTACAAGTGCTAGAATTATCCAGTAGGGCCCATAGTATTTTTCAAAAAGTTTTAAAGAGTAGGGCATTAGATTGCTTTTGCTGCTTGTAGTAAGACACTATCATTTAGGCGAATTTTGTAATTTGGATTTGCGTACATGTAGTGAATCAAGAGCCCCTTATCTATTAAGTACACCGCGGGAACCGGTAGGATATGATGATCTGTTCCTGCCGCCTTTGTCAGGTTAATACCAAAAGATAAATATTTCATATTGGTCTTGTCATCCACCTTAAAGGCCAGGCCAAATTCTTTAGCGGCATTTACTAATGAATCGGAAAGCAGCGTAAATTTAAGTTTGTGGCGCTTTAGAGATTCTTGGAATTTAGTGGGACTATCAGAAGACAAGGCGACGATTTGAAAGCCAAGGCCTTTCAATTTGCCTTCAATTTTCCGTAAGCGCTGCAAATGTCTATTACAATAAGGGCACCAACCTCCTCGATAAAACACAAGTACTGTTTTTTGTCTCTTTAGGACGGCATGGAGCTTTACTTCCTTTCCGTTCATATCCAGGACTGTAGGGTTTGGAGATTTAAACCCTGGTAGTACTGGCGAGACATGCTCAGCGCTCTTTGCAACACCCTTTTGAGGCGCCTTAGAGGCATTTGTAGAGCATGCATTTGAGAGAATTAGAAATAGAATCAAGAAGTAGTTTTTCATAGGGCTCCTGGCGCGCCGCGTAGATTATTTTGGCCCCTAGGCCGGTTCCTTTTGGGGGCCTTGGTCTTAAAATGAACCTCTTCATTTTAGATAACTATGTGAAAATTAGGCAATCTTTTTTGGCATGGGATTTGTATTAATATTAATTAACTTGGTTGGTACTCGGATTGGCCCCGGATAACTTTTTACATTTCCCAACACCCTACCTTCACCAACCTCACTACAAAGTCCCGAATGGGAACTTGTCCAAAAATCTAATTTCCTACCTTAAATGTTAAAAGTCTTCACCGGGGCCCTCCTTTTTTTTGGCCCATTTTGAGACCAAGTATAGTCCCAAAAAGAACCCTGGTTCTAGATGGCCCCAGCAAATTATTAGATAAGTAGTTAGAAATAGTCAGGTAAGCTATGATGCAATGTAGACATAAAAGTGGCATCGGGATTGCTTTATAGATAATCAACATGGTTGGCAACAGGAACGCCTTGACCGGTATGAGTTATTATCACACATCTCACCACCGCCAACCTCTTCATAGGTCCTGAATAGGAACCTATCCTACACACACTATCTAAATTATCTGAAATAACACAAACCCACGGTCAAGGCCTCCCCTTGTCTTGAATTTAGTTAAAGGGCCTAATCTAGATTTTCTAGGTCAATATCTTTTGAAATGGTCACCCCTGATAGGGATTTTTCTTTGTCTTTCTTAATAAAATCAAATTGCAGCACTTCAAGTTCTTCAAAGGCCGTTTCAAAGGCAATGGTAATTGTTTTTGGTACGTTTTCAATTAGTGAGGTTAAAAAATAGTTAGGTGGCAAGTTGGCCATTATATCTTCTTCTGCGTTTTCGCCTTCCTCAACTTTGTTTTCAAGTGACTCGGCCATAGGCTTACTGGAAGTATTTTTTATGATTAAAGCGCCTTTTAATTTATCTTTAGGGATTTCTGAGGTTAGGCCCCATGTTCCAACATGGAAAAAATCGAGTAAGAAAGTCGATTTTCCATACTTTAGCTTTCTCGGTAGCAATAACGATTGTATAAATTTTCGAGTTGAAGGGTCTTTTGCCTTTCTCGCCAATTTGTCCGCCAGGGAGCTATCTTCAATCCGAATGATATAGGCACCAGGCTTTTTGGTTGAGCAATAGAGGAAATATTGGAAGGCTATGCTGAAAAGGGTGAAGAGTTTGTGCTGGTCCAGGTGGAGGTGGGGCACTGTTTCTTTATCAACCAGCGCTTTCACCGATTCGTAGAGTTCTTGTTTCGATAGGTCCTGACTTTTCATAGGTTTAATTAAATAAGGGAAAAGCCCAGTAATGTAAACTAAACAATGCAAAGCATTGAATAATTTTCTTTCTTATATTCCCAATTGACTCATAAGCCTAATTTCACTAAGATGCCGATAATTTAAATAGATCAAATAATCTGGAGTTTTGAATGAAATTAATGGCAAAAACCCGAAATATCGGGATATCGGCCCACATTGACTCGGGGAAGACCACCCTGACTGAAAGGATTCTTTTTTACTGCGATAAGATTCATAAAATTGAAGATGTCCGTGGCGGTGGCGACGGTGCCAAAATGGATCATATGGAGCTAGAAAAAGAAAAAGGTATTACTATTACCTCTGCAGCAACTACAGTTCATTGGGGCGGTATTACTGGTGAAGGAACCACTTTTGCTAAAGGTATTGAGAAAGATACTCGGATTAATATTATCGATACTCCCGGTCACGTCGACTTTACTGTCGAAGTGGAGCGTTCGCTTCGAGTTCTTGATGGCGCTATCTTAGTTCTTTGTTCTGTCGCAGGTGTTCAGTCGCAAAGTATCACTGTCGACCGTCAGATGAAGCGTTATAAAGTTCCTCGTCTGGCCTTTTTAAATAAAATGGACCGAATGGGAGCAAACGCCTTCAATGGCCGTGATGCGCTAGTCGAAAAATTGAATCACAATGCGGTTCTTATGCAAATACCAATAGGAGCGGAAGATGGCTTTGAGGGGATTGTCGACCTAGTAACTAAAAAAGCTTATTATTTTGATGGCGATAACGGAGAGAATGTCCGTATTGAAGAATGTCCAGCTGAGCTTGTCGAACAAATGGATGAGTACCGAGCTGAAATGATCGATAAAGTTGCTGAATATGATGATGCAGTTATGGAGAAATATCTTGAAGGTGAAGAGCCTACTGAAGAAGAGCTCCACCACTGTATTAAAACGGGAGTTAATAGCCTCGCTCTTACACCAGTATTCATGGGCTCGGCCTTTAAAAACAAAGCGGTTCAGGTTTTAATGGAAGCTGTCGCTCGCTACCTACCTTCACCTCTTGAATGTGCCAAACCTACAGCGGTAGATTCTGATACTAATCAATCAATTGTTCTAGAACCTGTAAAAGATAAGGGACTTGTTTGTATGGCCTTTAAAATTACTGAAGAGCAATTTGGCCAGCTGACTTATACGAGAATCTACAGAGGAATTTTAAATAAAGGTGATACCGTTTACAATAGTCGGACAAATAAGAAAGTTCGCATTGGACGAATGGTTAGAATGAACTCTAATGACCGCGAAAATATTGACCAGGCCTATGCTGGAGATATTATTGCAATGGTTGGAATTGATTGTGCCTCTGGTGACACGTTTGTCGGAGATGACAACGACCTGAACCTTTCTTTAGAAGGAATCCATGTTCCAATTCCAGTGATTGAATTATCAATTGATTGTAAAGATAAGAATGATCAAGCGAAACTCTCAAAGGCCCTTTCACGCTTTGTAAAAGAAGACCCTACCTTTCATGTTTTCACTGATGATGAGTCTGGCGAAACTAGAATAGCAGGTATGGGTGAGCTACACCTAGAAATTTATGTAGAGCGTATTAAACGTGAATACAATGCTAACGTTCAAGTCGGTGCTCCTCAGGTTAATTACAGAGAAACCATCCGCCAAGAAACGAAGTACGACTACACCCATAAGAAGCAAACTGGTGGATCCGGTCAATTCGGTCAAGTTGTTGGTGTTCTACGCCCACTCTTAGATGATGAAAAAGATTCTGAAGACCAAATCTTTAAATTCACCAACCAAATCAAAGGTGGTTCAATCCCTTCAGAATTTATTGGAGCCTGTGAAAAAGGTTTTCAAGATGTTATGGATAAAGGACCATTAGCTGCCTTCCCATTAATCAATTGCGAAGTTTTCCTCCAAGATGGGAAGCATCATGATGTTGACTCCTCTGATATGGCCTTTAGAATTGCCTCCCGTCAGGCGATGAGACAAGCTGTGAATAATGCCGATCCGGTTCTACTAGAGCCAATCATGCATGTGGAAGTCACTACTCCAGATGAATATCAAGGAACTATTATTGGCGACATCTCTTCTCGAAGAGGCATGATCCAAGGTTCGGAAACTGATCCAAATGGAGAAGTAATTGTGAATGCAGAAGTTCCTCTTGCTGAAATGTTTGGATACTCTTCTAACCTTCGTTCGTTTTCTGCTGGGAAAGCAACTTACACTATGGAATTTTCCAAGTACCACGATTGCCCATCTAATATTCAAGAGAAAGTGATGGCCGAGCGAAAAGAAAAACTTGCTAACGATTAGTATTAAATTCTAAATTTCAAAAATAAGAGGCCTGATTTATTTCAGGCCTTTTTTTAAACTTAATTAGACTATTAGGTTGAGCTAATGTATAAGTGGAGTCTTATAATTATCGATTTTATGCAAGGAATTACTAATGATTGAGACTAGTCAATTACAAACCTTAGTGGCCGTTACCAAGGCGAAAAGCTTTTCGAAGGCGGCCGAGGACCTCCATGTCACACAATCGGCGATAAGTCAGAGTATCAAAAACCTGGAAAAAAAAATCGATGTAAAACTCTTTAAAAGGACTGGCAAAAAGGTAGTTCTAACGCCGGAAGGGGAAAAGCTCTATTCATTGGCCTCTGGTTTCTTAAATCAAATGGGTGACACCTTAGATGAGATTCAAAACGATAAAGACTCCATGACTGGAAAAGTCCGCATGGGAACCCTCACAGGAATTGGCAAATCTTGGCTTGCACCACTTATGCTTGAATTTTCAAAAGATAACCCAGGTCTGAAGGTTTCATTAAACTTAGGATTCCAAGAAGATTTAGTTAGAGAATTTGAAAATTACCGATTAGATATTTTAATTTTACCAGAAGAGCATTTGCCTTCCGCTGGAGAGAAAAAATTAATTGGTGAAGAAAAATGCGTACTTGTATATCCTGACGAGAAAGAATTTAGTTTGCCATCAGATATAACATTAGAGAAATTAAGCGAATACCCAACCATTCTTTTCCAAGAAGGTGGAGATGGGCTTTATGGAAAATGGTGCCGTAAAAAATTCGGACGTGTACCTAAGAAAATTAATTCTCGCTATATAATTAATTCTCACGGAAATATGCTGCAGGCGGTTCAAAAAGGTCTCGGTATGGCGGTGGTTCCAAAGCATGTACTTGGCCGGAGTTATTATAAAGATAAAGTAAGAGTCTTTGAAGATGGTTTTGAAGTTTCTAATGGGAAGTTTTATGTGATTTATCATAAAGATGCTAGTGACCTGGTTCGAATAAAGGCCACCATAGATTGTTTAGAAAAAAGTGAAAACCCACTACAGAATTAAGTTAAGGTTACTATGCAGAAACTATTAGATGGAGTGGAATTTGACCCTTCATTTCTAAAAAAATTACCAACTAATATATTAAATGCCTTAGATGAGATTATGGGGCTAGGGGTAGAATTGAGTCTAGTTGGAGGCTCAGTTCGAGATTTAATTTTAAATGATAATTTAGGAAATGATCTGGACATTGAGTGGAGACCAAGCAAAGGCCAAAGCTTCGCAGATTTATCAAGTATCCTAGAAAATACATTGGTAGAAAAATATTCAGGAGAAATATTAAGTTTTGGAGTCTTACGTTTAATCATAGATAAATATGAACTAGAACTTTCACCCCCTCGAAAAGAATTTTATCAGGAAAATGAATTTCCCTATGGGCATAGTGATTTTAAAATCGAGATCGATGAAGCACTAAGCGTAAAAGAAGCATTTATCCGAAGAGATTTAACGATAAACGCTATAGGAATTAAACTGGGTGATAAATCTAAATTAATAGATCCTTTTAATGGATTGGCTGACTTACAGAATAAATTGATCGCTCCCTGCGGGCCGACCTTTTTCAATGATCCAGTACGTTTATTAAGAGCAATCAGATTCAGGTTAAAATTCAATTTTGAGTTTAGTGAGGAACTTGAAATTGGCCTGAAAAATTTTAATTTATCTAAATTAAGCCATTTTTATTTCTTGTCTGAAGCAATGAAAGGGCCCGACTTCTTTAAGCATCTCAAAATTCTTTTTGATATTATAGACACTCAAAAAATTGTTCCTCCGAAGTTTTATTCAGACGTTCAGTTTTTTCGTGATTATTTTAAGCTATCCGAATCGATAAATAATGCAGAGTCACTTTTAAAAATTCTATTTTCTCAAGACCGAGTTGTAAGTGATGACGAAATTAAGTGGCTGAATAAGTCTACAGGGATCAAGAAATCACAAATTTTACTTTTAAAAAAGAATGGGAACTAAAAGTGGGAAGCCTATTTTGCTGGGAGCAGCTCGATTCCTTAAAAAAAGAGTCTTTTCTTAAGCAAATTAGCGAAATTTTTTTTGAGGCCTCACTAAAAAAAACTTTTACAGACCTTGAGGCGAAAGAGAACTTTTTTAACTTATGGTGTGGTCAATATATCGAAACTTTTCCTCGTGAATTTTGGTTAATGCTGGATATTGATGGAGCTGTATTAGGTTACCTTTGCGGTTGTAGTGAATATACTAAACTTCAGGGACTACCTGGTTATGAACTTTTCGAAGAAGAGATGAAGAATTTTCCGGCCCATTTACATATAAACATTGCAACCAAAAGCCGCGGGCAG
>JABGVH010000078.1 GCA_018646195.1 Halobacteriovoraceae bacterium | reverse complement strand
GATTTTCCAAGACCCGATGAGTGCCTTGAATCCTAGTTTCAGTGTTGGTTTTCAAATTGAAGAGACACTCAAAATTCACCAGACTGACTTATCTAAAATTGACCGCGCCAATAAGGCGCTACAACTACTCGAGCAAGTGGGAATTCCAGCTCCCAAAGAACGCTTAAAGCAATATGCCCATGAGCTTTCAGGTGGTATGAGCCAGCGGGTAATGATTGCCATGGCGATTGCCTGTGAGCCAAAATTACTGATTGCCGACGAACCCACCACCGCTCTTGACGTTACTATTCAAGATCAAATTTTAAGACTTCTTAAAGATCTGCAAGAGAAACATAATATGGGAATGATTTTGGTTACTCACGACCTAGGAGTTGTCGCTCAAAATGCCGACCGCATTCAAGTGATGTATGCCGGAGAGGTTGTTGAGTCTGGAGCATCGAGTGGAATTATCACGTCTCCTGTCCACCCCTATACCGAGGGATTACTAAGCTCGTTACCAGGAAAAAAGGCCAGTGGCTTTAGAGAGGAACTTCCCTCAATTGCTGGCATGGTTCCTGACCTTGCCGCCAGACCTAAAGGATGCCAATTTCATCCTCGCTGCCAATATGTAGTAGATGAATGCCGTATGAAAGAGACCTGCTTGCAAGAGAGTGACGGCCGCCTATTCAGCTGTCACTACCCATTAGGGGGTAAGGCTTGAGTATTCTAACAGTCAATAATTTAAAAAAGCATTACCCTATCAAAAAAACTTTTGGCCCCGAGCAAACTGTTAAAGCATTGGATGGAATTTCTTTTGAAGTAAAAGAGAACCAGACACTAGGTATCGTTGGTGAATCAGGTTGTGGCAAAAGTACCCTTGCAAAACAATTAATGAAATTAGAAACGGCCTCTGAGGGCACTATTGATTTTGGCCATTCAGAGATAAGCTCTCTGAGTTCAAAAGAGCTTCAGTCTCATATCCAAATGATCTTTCAAGATCCCTACTCGTCGATTAACCCGCGCAAGCAGGCCTGGAAACTTATAGCCGAGCCTCTATTTATTAATACAAACCTCTCTAAAGAAGAATGCTTTAAGCGAGCAACAGAAATGATGGCCAAGGTTGGTCTTCGCCCTGAACTAGCTAATCGCTATCCACATATGTTCTCAGGCGGACAACGGCAAAGAATCGGAGTTGCAAGGGCATTAATCCTGCAGCCAAAAATTCTAATCTGTGACGAACCTGTCTCGGCATTAGATGTTTCGATCCAAGCACAAGTACTCAATCTTTTAATGAAGCTTCAAGACGAGCTAAAGCTAACTTACTTGTTTATTAGCCATGACCTCTCAGTGGTTAAACATATCTCAGATACTATCTTGGTAATGTACTTAGGAAAAATAGTTGAATATGGACCAAGGGAGCAAGTTTTTAATAATCCACAGCACCCTTATACTAAGGCCTTAATGGCCAGCTCTCCCTCTCTCAATACTTCGGGCAAGCAACATACTCCCATCACTGGCGAATTGCCATCTCCTCTCAATCCTCCTAGTGGCTGCACATTCCATAAACGCTGCCCAGTCGCAACAGAGGCTTGTTCGACAAGCGTGCCCCAACTTGTAAAATACCAAAACCGCCTTGTCTCCTGTTCTGAACTTAACTAATTTGAAATAAATTCACGGTGCAAAGTAGAGTGACAAACTGCCACCGGTTTCTTTTGGCCCCATAAAGAAATTACATTGTAGTTCCTAGTTTCAATTCTTTAAGTTAGGTGCAAAATGGCATCATTTTTGTATTGTTTACACTGCCATTACTTGGATTTTTACAGGGAGAATACATTTGTTGAGACGCTTACTACAACGTATGTGGGTAGAACCCACTATGCTTTTTTCAATGCTTGCACTACTAACTACCTTATTCCTAGCAGAAAATGCCCTCTCGAAAGAAGTGGCCATTCTGGAAATGACGAATGATGAGGATAGTGAAATTGCACAGCTAGTTCTAGACCTGGATGACACTACAAAGGACATCCAAAATTTTATTAAAATAACTTTAAAAAAGGACCGTTCCGTTAAGGCGCGTGTTTCTTATGATCCCTACAAGTCACTCGAAGCTGGTGGTCTTGTATTAGAAAAAAGAAAAGGAAGAGTTATCATTGCTCTAAAAAGTGATAACTACAGTAACCATAACGGAGGCGATATCGTACTCGATACTCTCTATGATGGTGTTAAAGACAAGAGAAAATCCTATCAATACCAATTGGGACGGCTTGGCGATGGCTGGGAAGTTCAAACTGACGGAGTAGCGATTTACAAAATGCATATGAAGTCTAAAAAGAGATTTTTGATAGGTACCGTTGGCATTAAAGATATTATTACAGCTCCCAAGGGAGAATAGACCCCGAACACCCCCTCAAATAAGAGACACCACTAAATGGCTTTAGGTGGTGTCTTTTTTTAAGCTGCTTTATTTTTAAGTGAAGCGGTAAAGAAATCCTCTGCTTTTGTGATCAGCGAGCCAAAGATTCTCTCCAGGCTTTCACCAGAGTTGATACACTCAATATCTGCGTAGGGAATAAACAAAAAGAAATCATTTTTATTAGCTGATCTAATATTTTTCCCATTGCCATATTTACACAAAACTTCTGCCGAAATTTCACAACGAATTTTAAGCTCTTCGCTATAATTTTCAAAATCTACTTTTGAGAGATAATTCATCGACTTGGCATAATCCCAAGAAGAGGTTTTAACAAAAGGCTCTAGAGGTAAGTTGATCTCAAAGAGATCGCAAGACTTTAGTTTTGAGAGGGTATTTTCCCCATTAAATTTAAGGATCATACCCGAGGCAGTAAGTTGATGGAGACCAATATCACTATTAGTTAAGCTGCTTTTATCATATTGGCAATTCATAGGTATATCGGCACTAATCCGCAGGCTCCTACAGGGTATATTCTGAGTTAAAATTTTCTTTCGTACAAAGGCCGCAAAAACCTCCTTATCATACCAACGCATACTAGTAAGCGTGACATAGGGCCCAGATTCATTATGCCCGGAGACCAGTGTTTCCTGCTGACGATCAAACCAAGTAACCCGTATTCTATTGTCGAGGTATGAATGATAGAGGTCGAAGAGTGAGGCCTTGAGAGACTTCTCCCTGCTTTTCATATAAATTGTTGATTTTTTAAACTCAGATAATTCCTCTTCTAAATTTAAGAGACGCTTTTTGCTCTTCTTGCTTTTTGCCATATGGTCTTTAACGTAATTACAGGTGCGGAACCAATTGGCCCAGTGGAAGCTGATAGTATTGTTTTCGGTCAGCGGAAGACTTTCACCTAACTCTTGTTCTTTTAAGTAATCCAAGAAAAGTTGGGCCTTCTGCCTTTTGGCGATAACCTCTGCCATGCTTCTCTCCTGGTTTTTAGAGCTTCTATTGTCACTATAAACCTCTCAGAAAGAGAATAAAGTAAATACCGCCACTTCCAGATTTTCCTATTAATTACTAGTAGTTAGGCCCATTATTAAGGCTTCTTAAGAGTCTGAAAATAGGTCGAAAAGCGCCAGCTTTTGTTACCTTTGACCTTATTTAGGAGATTTAGACCCTTTCAATAAATCGCTTTCAGCTCTAAAATAAAGAGATGGAAAGTGCAATCTCACTGATTAAGCAGAACCATTTAGGACTTAGCCTGGCCTCCCTCTCTATTAGAGAGCTTTTATTTGTTAAGGCGGCGCCAGGAAATATCTATGCCCTGGAGAACGGAAATTACAAAATTGTACTCAAGAAAAAGGCCGTTATTAATAAGACGGTCTTAAAAGAGCTACTTGCGAACTCACAATACTACCTCTTTATGGATAGCCTGACTCGAGAGCAATTGAAGAAAACCCATCAGGATAATCTTAGGATGGCGACTCGCTCACTCTCGGTCGGGGATTTAACTGAAAATGCTCTATATGCTGCCAACTTGTTAACGATAAATATGGGCTATCTCTACGAGCGCCCCATCGATGACGAGCTGTTAAAACTTCAGCACCAATGTGCTCAAAATCTGGCAAACTTCTTATTAGAAATTCCAGAGTTACATCACGACATTTACCAACAGTATATTAAACAGAAGCATCACTTTGTTTTTGCACAGCCCTTTCTCTCTTCGCTCTTTGTTCTTGGCGCCTTGAAACAGAGCCACTTTTTTACCGATAAAGATGTCGAAGCACTTTTTGTCACTTCCTATTTCAAAGATATTGGAATGTCCTCGATCCCAACTGATAAGTATGATCAAGAGGAGCTCGATGAGCAGGAAAAAAAATTACTCGCCCAGCATGCAAAACACTCGGTCAGCATTCTTAAAAATCGACTGGCGTTAACTCCTGCCCATCTGACAATAATCGAAAACCATCATTTTTTTAGTCTTATGACCCAAGGATTGGATCTAGATTCAGTCTCAAAAGACGTGGTCTTCGGTGCCGAAACAATGATCATTTCAGTGATGGATATAATCAGTGCCATGATCACTGGGCGGCCTTTTCGTAACGCCAACACTTTGTTTGAGGCCTTGGAGCTAGTTAAAATAATCATGTCTGATCAATATCCTCAAGAGTTTAAACTGGTGGTCAGTTACTTTCGAAACTTCTTTTTTAATAAGCGTTAAGCTAAAAGTCTTACAAGTCAGTTGCCCCGATAATCGAGTGAAGTGGTCTAACATACTAAAAATATATCTTTTTTTTCTTTTCAATCCGTATTTCTTACAACAGACTTAAACAAAAGATCATAAGCATGGAATGCTTCTGAAAACTTTTGCGAATTTTTCTAAGGAGGGAAGAGTGGCGCAACAAGACCTAAGCCCGTTAACCGGGATTATTGAAGAAGACCAAGTATTCGTTGATTTCGGCGAGCATGAAGGAAAGTCAATTCTTGAAGTTCAAGACACTCTTCCAGCTTT
Organism: Halobacteriovoraceae bacterium; assembly: GCA_018646195.1. Lineage (GTDB taxonomy): Bacteria > Bdellovibrionota > Bacteriovoracia > Bacteriovoracales > Bacteriovoracaceae > JABGVH01. The sequence continues at coordinate 1,083 of JABGVH010000078.1, read as the reverse complement.
CTACGAATTTCTCATTGAGCAAAAAAATGGTGGGAAGTGCGCAATTAGAAGGCAGAAAGACAAATCATTTAGATTGCATGTCTCTCAAACAGTTCTTTAGTTAAATTTATTTTCCAAAGCTCTTACCCTGACCCCTCGGGTCCGAAACGCCGTGAAGCTTGCCTGATTCAAAGGCCACGGCTTGAACCTTACAATGCCAATTCTTAAGCCTTAACTTATGCCCCTTGTCTCGCAAAGACTGCATAGTTTTTTTCGGGAGTCCGACTTCCTCTAATCTAATTTCATCGGGAGTCCATTGGTGATGAAAGCGAACCGCCGCCACCGACTCATAGAGAGGAAGACCAAATTCTAAGTAATTTAAAATTGTTTGCGCTACACAAGTCAGAATCCGTGTTCCATTGGGAGAACCCAATGCCAATAGAGGTCTGCCATCTTTATAAACAATTGTAGGTGACATACTACTCAGCGGTCTCTTTTCAGGTTCCACTAAGTTTTTTTGGCCACCCACGGCACCGTAAATATTTATCGCTCCTGGTTTAGTCGAAAAATCATCCATCTCATTATTGAGGATAATGCCGGTTCCCGGTACCACCACTCCCGAACCGAGAGGACCGTTTAACGTCTGAGTAGAAACGACAATATATCCTTCACTGTCTGCAACTGAAAAGTGGGTGGTCTCATTGGATTCATAGGGAAGTTTTTTTCCAGGAATAACGTCTTGCCTTGGCCTGGCCTTGTCCATGCTAATTTTGGCCCTAATACTATCGGCATATTTTTTTGAAGTCAGAGCAGTAACTGGTACTCGCACAAAATCACTGTCGCCAAGATACTTAGCGCGATCGGAAAAAGCCGCCTGCATAGCGGAGGCAGTTAAATGAATCGCCTCTGGCGAGAGAACCCCATATTTTCTAAGCTGGTCTTTTTCCACCGTGTTGAGGATTTGTATAATATGAATTCCACCGGACGAGGGAGGAGACATTGAAAAAATACTATGGCCTCGGTACTCGCCTCTAACTGGCTTGCGGTACTTAACATTATAGCGGCGCAGGGCTTTGGAACTTATCAAGCCGCCTAGACGGCGAT
>JABGVH010000201.1 GCA_018646195.1 Halobacteriovoraceae bacterium | reverse complement strand
AAGTTGAGGGTCAGACTTTAGAACATCTTGCAGCCCCTTGGCGGCCTTTTGGGTTTTCTCAAAGGCCTTTTCACTGCCAGGGTCACGAGCAACTTCTTCAATGGCATCAGATGCGACACCAGAGACAATCACGGCTCGTTCACTACTTTGCATATCACTATTTTCAATCGCCTCTTTAAGTCCACGGTCTAAAAAAGATTGGTACTGACTCTCATCTTCACCAGAAATAAAAAGTTTTTTAACTTTTCTCTCTTTTAGGCTCTTTAACCGTTCACAATCGAGGGAATCACCTGGTTTTACGTAGAGCAAGTACTTGCTAGGAAGCTTTATAAATACTCGGAAATCAAGAGTTAGCAAGGGTCTTATAGTCGATAGGCGAACGGGAACATATTCATTCATATTTAACCTCTAGTCTTATTATCTTATTCCCTATCGGAGCAAAGACCATTCAATCAAGCTTAAGTCTTGTTAAGAAAAAAGACTAAATCAATTATCTTGCTGGCGTTAAAAATGACCGATTATTATTGCGAGCATGATAATTATGTAACTAGGAGTTTACGATGGCACTCAAAAGTGGAATGAAAATTTTAGTAGTTGACGATATGAGCACAATGAGAAAAATTGTCTCAAAAATGTTAAGAGGAATGGGTTTTACCAATATTGAAGAAGCCGATGATGGTAACCCAGCTTGGGAGATGATTCAAAAGGCAATCGAGGATGGAGAACCCTATGAATTCATCGTCTCTGACTGGAATATGCCGGGGATGTCGGGGCTAGATCTCTTAGACCATGTCCGTGCCAATGACAAAACCAAGGCCTTAAAATTTTTAATGGTAACGGCAGAATCAGAGCGGGCCAATATCGTCATTGCCATTAAAAAAGGCGTTTCCAACTATGTCGTTAAACCCTTCACTCCAGAAATTATTAAAGAAAAAATTTCTAAAATATTTGCGGCGTAATCTATGGATATGCTGACTGACCCAGAGATGAAAGATATTGTCGACGATTTTGTCAATGAATCGAAGCAATTACTAGACCAACTTGAGGAAACCCTAGAGGCCCTCGAAGAAGACCCGAATAAAACAGGTCTCGAAACTTTTGGTCAAACTATCGATCGAATTATGGGAGCCGCTAAGAGCATCGGCGCTAATAAAATTGGTATGTATTGCGAGCTAGGAAAAATAATTGGCTATAAGTCATCTCAAGCCGATGGGCCGGAACTGATTAAGCTGGTTGTCCCAATCCTCTTTGATTCGGTAGAAATTCTTCAAGGGATGCTTGATTCTGTTTCCAAAGGCAAAGGAGAAGTTCTTACTGAAATTAACACTGAGGCCTTTGGGACCCGTCTTAAATGGCTGGCGGATAAATTTAATGATATAGAAAGAAGCTCGGTGGCACTTGAATCCGGTGCCGTCAGTAATAAAGTTACAGGAAATAAAGAACTCAATTCACTTCTAACTGAACTAGGACTATAGAATGCCAGAAAAACAATTTGATGTCGCAAAATTTATAGATTTTTCAAAACCCTTTATAGATGCTTCAAAAAATATATTTAAACAAATGGTTCAAACCGAACTTGAAACCGGCAAGCCCTTTTTAAAAGAGAAAATACAATCTCAGGGTGATATCTCTGCCGTAATAGGTATAAACGGTGTCTATAAAAATGGAGATAGCTCTTCCGAATTCCGAGGTCAATTCGTAATTAGCTTCCCTACCAGCACCTATTTGAAAGTAGCATCTGCCATGCTAATGGAAGAGTACACTGAGTTTAATGAGGAAATTGCCGACGTTGGGGCCGAAATCTGCAATATGATTATCGGAAATGCCAAAGGTGAGCTAGTAAGAAAAGGTTATGAAATTGAAATGGCCATTCCTTCAGTGGTTAGTGGTATTGGTCATACTATTCAATACCTTTCAGACGTGAACATTATTGTTACTCCCATTCAATCAGGCCATGGAGAATTTTACATGGAAATCTGTTACAACGAGTAAGCACGAGATCATGAAAGTACTTTATCTAGAAAGTGATACTACATTTCGAGATTACGTAGCGATGCTTATTGAAGCCACCTATGACGATTGCGAACTTTTAGAATGTAGCTCTGCCAATGAGGCCCTGACCGTTTTACAAATGGAAGAGGGCATCAATATGATCGTCACTGAGTTCACCGGCAGTGACAAAAAACCTGCAGCAGAGCAATTGTGGAACTATCTAAAAGAACAAGGTGAAAGTTTACCGTTTATAATAATTGCTCCCAAGGTGATTGAAGACACACCCAAAGTTCAGGAAATTCTGGCGGAGAGCTCTGCAAATGCCTTCGCCCCAAAACCTTTCCAAGACGTAGAATTTTTTGGGACCCTCGAAAAATGCGGAATTTCAGGGAATAATATTGCCACAACAGGTTCCGAACCGAAAGAAAAAGAGGAAGATTGGGAGGCCGTTGACGATGTGTTTGAATCTGTAAAGGATCAAAGCCTAAAAGTTAAACGTATTGTTGAAGCTGATCATAGGGTCGAGTTCAACTCACAGGCGAAAGACCAAAATGCCGAGTGGAATCTTAAGGCCACAGGAACCAGTGGACACCCCACCATAGAGGCAGACTGGAGCTTAAAGGCAGACGGAACGGGGCATATCATACCCCCTCAAAAAGTAACCAGCGGCGAAGTTGACCTCTCTGACAAGGCAAAGCTCGAATTAGTGCCTACTTTTAATCCCGATAGTATTCAAAGTAATAAACTAACTGAAGGTCTCTATACTAAAATTAAAATTACTCGTTTTCTTAATTTCAACAATGTCTGCTGTGACGTCTTTTTTAAACTAAGGGCGGAAAAATATTTAAAATTTATTCATAGTGACGACCTCTACGAGCACGATCGGATTGATCAGTATATTGAAAAAGCCGTAAAGTACCTCTATATCCTAACTGAAGATTACGCCGCCTTTTCTGGATCTTTTAGTAAACTTATAATGAGTCGCCTAGAGGCCAAGAATCTTAGCAGTGACCAGCGCAGTACTCTAGAGTTGGCCTCTTATCAAGATATACATGACCAACTGGGTACACTTGGAGTTAATGACCGCACCATTAATCAGGCGCAGGCGACAATAAAATCAAGTGTCGGTCTTATAAAATCAGACCCCGACCTGGCCGAACTTTTTGAAAATTTAATGAAAGGTAAGAATTATATTTCGGAACATAGTTTACTACTCTCCTATATCTGTTCCCATATTGCCCTCTCAACCAGCTGGGGTAGTCCTACCACCCTCGAAAAACTCTGTATGGCGGCAATGGTCCATGATATTGGATTACCGGACCCAGTACTAGCGGAGCAAACCGCCAGTTATGGAACTGAAGGACTTAAGGCGCTAGACCCTGAAACGGCTGAGTTGATCCGCGAACATCCTGCGGTAGCAGCGGCGCTTATAAAGTCAGGTAAAACAAATATCCCAGATGTCGACAATATTATTATTCAGCATCACGAGCTACCGGATGGAAGCGGCTATCCCTATGGCCGCAATGGCCAGTCAATCTCACCGCTCTCTGCTATTTTTATCATTGCTGAGCATTTCGTCCATCGCATTTATAATACTCCCGCCAACGAGGTCAATTTTCCTTCAATTGTGGCGGAGTTTGAAGAGCGCTTTAATCGCGGAAATTTCAAAAAACCACTAGAGGGCTTTAAGAAGGCCTTTAAAGACATTTACACCTAAACCACAGAATGTGGTCAATTCATAATAATCTATTGTAAAATTTCGCTCTCTAAAGTCTCGGAATTAGGAAACTCTTTTTAACCGCTTACAATTACAGTATGAATAAGTTCAGAGATTCACCTCAACTAATCCAGGCCAAAAAGGAGCTGCAAGAGTATCTCAGTTCACACCCCCAATTATGGCCGCTGCAAAGAGAGATCGAAGAGCTCTTAGAAGAAGTTGGAGATAGCCCCTCGATGCGCCTGCAGGTAGTGATGCGCCTTATTTCAGAAAGCCTGAATAACGAATTATTACCTGAGCTAAACTCGCTTTTAGAGAAGGTCAAAATTGATAAGGCCTCTTAAAGAAACCTAAGAAAATTCCCTCAAAATGCACTTCAGCCTTTTCCCTAATTTGACGTTAGGTTTGTAGGGAGAATATATGGGACAACCAAAAATACTATTTGTCGATGATCAGGAAGAAATAATCAATGCCTTCCAAACCCTTTTTGAAGAAGAATACCAGGTAGTAAGGGCGACAAATGGCCTCGATGCCCTTTGTATGATTTTTCAAGAACAACCATCGGTAGTTGTACTCGATATCAAGATGGGAGAAATGGATGGCCTTGCAGTATTAGAGAAAGTTCGCCAGAAAAAAGAATACGATAACACTAAAATTATAATATATTCCGGCTATGGAGATCGAGAAATTAAAGAGCGTGCCTTCAGTCTCGGGGCAGATGACTTTATGGATAAGCCATTAATTGTTAAGGAACTGGAAAGAAAAATTAATAACCTTAGCGAACTCTTCTATCTTCGCTCTGGTGGCATGAAAAAAAGCGCTTAAATACTCTTAATTGAAAAGCTCTTGAAAAATGTCGCCATTTTTCAATTCATGCAAGCTACTTCGATCGAGAATACAAACTTCAGACCCAGGTAAGATGGTGATCGTGTATCGAAAAGGATTATTATGCAAAAGCTCCTCTACTCCAATAACCGATCCACTGGCGTCTCCCTCACTCTTTTTCTTCCTCTTTAAACTAACTTCCACTGCCCCTTTTAAAATAAAATAACCGACATTTGGCACATGCCCCTCATAAATCAGCTCAGTTTGAGTCTGATAAAGTTTGGGAGGACAGAACTTCGTGATCGTTTGAATTTGCTCTGAATTTAGTTTTTTATAATTATTTAAAATTTCCATAAACAAATATTAGCTTATTTTATAGAATCTTATCCTAAGCTAAATCACCTTTTTTAATAGGAGATGTTGGCAAAATCCACAAGCCCTTTTTCATCAACGAGGTACAGAACTTTGCCTTCTTGCGCGATAAAACCCTCTTTCTTAAGCTCGGATAAGAACCGAATTAAGGTTTCTGGAGCAGTTCCTATAATTGAGGCCATTTCCTCACGGGTTAACTTTAAGTCGAGCCGAACTCTACCCTCTTCAACCACACCATGAGATTCTTTTAAAAGCAGTATCAATTCTGCCAGCCGTTCCCGGACATTTTTTTGGCTCATTGAGGCCACTCTATTTTCAGCGGCGCCCATATCTCTTCCCAATTTACTAATCAAGTTAGTGGCGATACTAGGTGTTTCTTGAACCATTTTCAAAATAAATTTCTTATCGAGAAAACAGACAACACAGTCTTCAAGAGCAGTGGCGGTGGCACTATAGTACTGATCGGTAAAAAGACTTCGATGGCCTAGGACGTCACCCTTGGTCGCAATACGAACGATTGCTTCCCGTCCATCCTCCCCCATCTTGGTTACTTTTATATTCCCTTGGCTAACACAGTACATCCCATAAGGAGGGTTTCCTTGAACAAAGAGCGTCTGTCCCTTGGAGTAAGTATTGACGATTTTATGTTCACTGACTTTGCTCAGATCGTCCCCTGTACTGTCACAGAAAATTCCATACTCGCGTCCGAGACAATCAGAACATTTGACTGAGTTTTCTTTTTTACCAACCATGCTTATTCCTTTTTTATACACTTTGACTTACTCTCTATTAAAAATTTTTTGATTCGTGAAAAAGCTCAACCAACGCATTCAACGCGTCTGTAGTTGTAAAAATTCCATAGAGACTGCCATCATCATTTAGGACCAACGCTGACCCAATTTTCTTGCTAGACATCTCATAGGCAACTAGACCGATTGCTGTTTCCTTGCCGATGCTAAAAGGCGCAGGACTCATTACTTGGCAGGCCAAGATATCGTTGCCTTCGGCTCCAAACGCCGCCAGCGGGATATCCCGGTCACTTATAATTCCGACTGGTGTGCCGTCTTTAACTACCGGTACATGCCGAATTCCCAGTTCATGCATTTCTGTATAAACATCAAAGATAAGGGCATCAGGGCTCACCATTGCGATTTCTTCGCTAGTGTACTCACTTACTGGGACTGTCATTCTTTTCATAACTCCTCCATTAAATTTTGGTCAAATTCTTTACCCCTTAGAGGGCAATGGTCTGAATCACATTTTGAACAGACCACATTATGTTTAGTTTCTTCACTCCAGCATTTCTCTGGATGCCAAATGTCATCTTTGGCTTGATCATCAAAACGACTGCGCTTCCAGCAGGAAAGTTGATCAAAAATTGAAGAAGTTAGCTGGTCAATAAGGTTTCGAGGATCCTTGCCGTAGAGCTCGGCGACAAATTGCCCGACTCTAGAATGAATCCTAAAAGTCGCCTTAAAATACTCACCTTCAGGTTCAAGACAACCACAAGAAAAGGAACCCGCTGGAGCGGCCTTGAGCATTTCTTCACGCTTGGCGTGGAAGTACTCCTCTATGCGATTCTTTTCGGACACTACCTCGACAAAGAGATTATCTCTCATCTCGTCCTCCTACAGCATAATTATCGGGTATTTTCAGAGCTTTAGAGATGAGGGGAGAGCTTTCAAAAAATGATATTAATCAGTTTCTGCTACTTACTAAGATAGCGGTTGACAACCGCTCTACGCAAAATTTCGTTGACTGTATCTTCGCTATAGGCGCCAAAGCTCCTTAAATTAGGGACTTGCCTGCCTAAATTCGGATGAGGATTTCCGAAAAGATCGGGGTTTGAAATATGGCCACGGAACATCGCCCCTAGGTATTTTTTTCGCTGGGACAGAGAGCTCCAATCGCTACAGCCTGTGCCAGCAAATGGACTTGGGCAGGTGGTAAATATGACACCATTTCGTCTATAGAGCGCTCCCAAGTTAGGCTCTTGGATACTTTGCAACTCTCTTGGCACTAGTGCTGCTGACACATCTCCCGAAAGGGTCATCGAGGTTTTACTACCGTTATTATTCATCACATAGCAACCCATATCGGTACAGTAACTCTTCATCTGGCCACTTCCGAATCCACCTGGAGTATCGAAATTAAATACTAAACCGAGCGCCTTATCCACTCGAGTCTGTTCAGAGAAAACCTGAAGGGTAGATGCCAACGCGATCTTTTCTACTTTTAAATCGTAATTTTTAGTATCGATGGCCTCGGCATAACCTTTCATCCCTTTTATCAATAATTTATCTGCCGGACTTGTACTGCTCATTAATTTTGAAAATGCACTCCAATCTTTTCTGGCGCCAGCACCACAGAATTCCTTTAAAAAGGCCTTTCCTAAGGGGATCATCTCCATGGCAATTTGCGCATTTACTGCCCCGAAGAGGTCTTTTTGGGCCGCCTCGCTCATGCTTACTCCACAGCTACTTAGAGTTAGAGCTCCAACGCTTTCAAACAAATTCAATTCTCTAAATTTCTTACCATTTATGACGTCCCCTGCAGACAAGGAGGCCCAAGTTGCAAAGTGAAACCAGTTGCCAATTTTATTACCCACTCCCATACATTGAGAGAGCTGTTGTCCTAGGTAGTGATAAGTTTCATTGATATAAACATTTCTCTTAATAGGATCGTAGTTGGCGGCCAAAAAATGAGCGTCAGTTTTCGAGATAGGAAATTTAGTAGAAGGTTTTGCAACCCGGTACTTTGCCGGAATTGCCGCCCATTGAGCGTCGATCCACTTTTTAGGATTAACCGGAGTACCTGCTACACCTATACCAAGAGATAGCAGTGCCAAAGAAAAAATAGTAATGAATAGGATTCTCACAGAGTTCTATTCGGAATTATTGGCAAGAACTGAACTACCTGAGTGTAACCCTCTCTTATTCAAAAAGTTCTTGCTCGTAGAGCCCCTGATAATCATCAATGAGTTGCCTAATTTGTGAAACTTGCAGTGAACTTAAATCCCGGCCACCAGTATTAGCGGTGGCGAAATTGGGATGAGGGTCTCCCAGTAGATCAGGATTTGCAATATGCCCCCTGAAAAGTGCTGATAGGAATATTTTTCGCTGTCTTAAGGAGCTCCAATCGGTACCCCCTGTATCGGCAAAGGGATCGGGGCAATCTGTAAATATTATGCCATAGAGACGATAGAGTGCTTTTAATTTGGGGTCGTCAATTACCTGCAATTCTGGTGGAGTTAGAATAGCATTGATATCATCCGAAAGTTTTATCGCCGTCTCGCTGCCATTATTTCGCATAATATAATTACCCATATTTGTGCTATGGCGTTTTAACATCTGCCTTCCCACTCCAAGAGGAGAGGCCAGGTCGAACATTAAGTCTAGCGCCGGGTCGACTCGCATTTGTTCTGAGTAGACTTGCAAAGTTGAAGCGAGGGTAATTTTTTCGATTTTTTTATCACGGTCGTTTTCGCTAATGGCCTCGGCGTAAAATTTAAAGGCCGCCTTTAGAAGCTTGTCTTCAGGACTCCTATTTACCATTTTGCTAGAAAAATTTTGCCAATCTTTCTTTGAGTCAGCTAGGCAAAACTCTTTAATAAAGGCCCTTCCGAGGGGAATCATCTCAATGGCTATTTGGGAATTGACTGAAGAAAATAATTTCTGCTGTTCCGATTTATCTAGCAATAACCCACTAACCCCCATCAGCCATGAGCCAGCATTTTCGATTCGACTAAGTTCCTCGTACTTTTTTCCATTGATAATATCTCCGGCCGAGAAAGAGGCCCAGGTTGCGAAGTGATACCAATTGCCAATTTCCCCCTCCACTCCAAGACAATCTGAAAGCTGATTTCCAATTTGATGGTAGGTCTTATTAATGTAGATATTTTTCTTAATAGGGTCGTAGCGCTGAGACAAAAACTGAGCATCATTAGTTGTAATGGGAAAATTAGCTGAAGGTTTCGCAACTCGATATTGCTCCGGAATAGACTTCCATTGGAAATCGATCCAGCGCTTTGGATCCACCGGTCCTTCAGCGGTGGCCAGCGAAATGAATAGTGCAATAAAAAATGATAAAATTCTCACCTTTCACTATTCGACAATTCACTTGAAAACTTCAATATCCGAGAAAGCTACTCGGATAACTTAAACTGCTGCAAATTCCTCTAACCTTTCGTGATCGAGAATCACTAAAGACTTGCCTCTTTGTTCAATAATTTTTTCGTCTTTAAGCTCAGAGAGGAAGCGAATTAAAGTTTCGGTTGCGGTACCAATCAAAGAGGCCATCTCTTCGCGGGATAATTTAATTTCGATTGAGGTGCCACTTTCCGATTTATTGCCGAATTGTTCCTCTAAAAAGAGCAGTAATCCGGCGACGCGTTCGCGGACATTATGCTGAGAAAAACTGGCCAGATTTTTTTCAGATAGGCCTAAGTCGCGCGATAATTGAAAAAGAAAATTGCGCGCCAAATGCGGCTCACTGTCTATTAACTCTAAAATAAAAGTCTTATCGAGAAAACAAACATGGCTCTCAGAAAGCGCTGTAGCAGTTGCCTGAAAAGGCTGGTTTGAAAAAATACTACGATGCCCTGTAATATTGCCCGCGGTAGCAATTCTTATAATCGAATCCTTGCCTTCTTCACTCATCTTGCTGATTTTGAAATTACCTTCACCGATACAGTAGAGGCCAAAAGCTGGGGTTTTTTCTACAAATAGCGATTGACCCCTTTTAAAAAAACTGACATTTTTCTTGCCCTTGATTTTGTCTAGCGCAGAATCGGAGAGGTCATAGAAGACCGATTGAGCGAATACTGGGCAATCCTTACAATCTTTAAAGCAGTCTTTCTTAGTCGGCACATTGCATCCTTAGCGGTGATTTAGCGCCATTCTAGACCAAAATGGCCAATTTCTCGAGTAAAATTTCCAGGACTGACAGTATTTACTAGGCTTCAACTCCGGCCTAAGTTACAGCTTATGAAACAACTTCAAGGGACCCTTATGAAAAAGCTAATATTTATTACACTTCTGACGCTTTTTAGCCTCAACTTAGTCGCCTCAGAAGTCTCAACTCTGAAGTGCCAGAATGAAGATAAGGGAATCACTTTTATTAAAACAAAAACTGAAAATAGCGACACTCTAAATGGAATTTTTCTTGAAGATCTAATTCCAGCTGATTTTTGTGATACCAAAGAAGAGCTATCCGATATATTGGCCGCCAATATTTCTGACCTTGAAAATGTTCAGGGTGCCTGTGTCTCAATTACCACCAATGGGGGCGACGGTGAGCTGGCGATCCTACGTCTGATTGAAGGCCAATTTAAGGCGGAATTCAAAACCATTTTAGTCGAAGAACCCTCCAAGGCCAAAGGCCAACTCCTCGATTGTAAATAAGGCCTAATTAGTTAAAATAGAGTTGTGAACAATTTCAAAAATATTGGACTTATTTTCGGCTCTACCCTGCTTGCACTGATTTTGGCCGACCTGGTCTTTCTCATGCTGGGCAAGGCACCCAAACTGCACAGTATAGAACTCGGCAATCCTAAAATGGCCTTTCAAATCTCAGATAATCCCCTTCTCGGCTATGAGCATAGGCCAGGATACCGAGACAATAACCCAAACCTGATAAACTCTTATGAATCTATCAACAAAAATGGCCAAAGAGACCGTCCTCGCCTGCTTGAAAAAGACAAGTATAGGATTATTTTATTGGGAGATTCAGTCACAGTTGGCTTTGGAATTAAACAACGGGAAATGCTAACCACACAAATTGAAGAAAAACTGGCCGGTAAGGCCGAGGTGCTTAATTTTGGAATGGTCGGCTACAATACTCGAGCTGAAGTAGAGTATTTAAAAACTTATGGTCTGAAGTACTCCCCTGATTTAGTAGTAGTCAATTACACAGAAAATGATGGCGAGCATGCTGCAGGTAATACTTCCGGAGATCACCGCTATACTTACCAACGCCCCTGGTGGGTCGCCTCGCTACTTAAGTCGAGTTCACTCTTTCGTTATCACGCTGTCCGCTATAATTGGTACCAGCTTGGAGCTTATGTCCCTGGCGAAAACGGAGAAAATCGACTCTATAATGAAAACCATCGATTAATGGGACAAAATAGTTTAGAAGATGGTCTTTTGCTTTTGGCCAAAATTAAAAAAGATCATTCGGTAAAAATTCTTATTACCATTTGGCCTTCCTTTAGAAAGGATCAAATAATTCACCGGAATACTTCATACTCTCCGGCCAAAAATTTAAATGGCCCACTTATAATTGAAACACTGGCCAAGAAGTATTCATTAAAGACAATTCGACTGGCACCGCACTTTAGAAATAGAATTGGAAAAAAAGTACAGTCTTATAAGAAGCAGTTCACCATCCTTTCAGATACTATGCACCCCAATGAACAGGGCACCAAACTCGGTGCGACGGTTTTCGCGGAACTACTCCGACCTTATTTAGCGAACGAGTCTCTTCTCAATTAATTCTGTCGCTAACTCTTGGGCATACCAAGAATAGACGTCGGCTGGAGGATGGACTTCAAGGTACTTTGGAGCGACAGGACGATTTTTTAATTTAAGCACCGGGATGCCTAGGTAATGGTTTTTAGGATAGCGATCGAGTGGGTCGAAGAAGAGAACTTTTTGCTTATCAAACTTCTTAATTAGCTGCTTAAATTTTTCTTCCGCGCTATGCTCGCCGGCATTTAAGTAATGCTGTTTTGAAAAGCTAGCAAAGTCTTTTCTCGCCAAATAGCTACTTTGCAATTGGCCTAATATTAGGCGATAGATACTAGATCTCACAACCAGGAAGGAATGAAATAGCGGAGGGTTGGGATTTTCGGACATTAGAAAAGGAAAATTTTCAGAATATAAGTCTGAATCTTGCCTAAAATATTCTAAATACTCAGTTCCTTTAAAGAATGGACGACGGCCATAATTAATAAAATGCTGAATAAGAATCAAATCTGGTTTTAAAAGCGTCAAGGTCTCAGAGGCAAAAGCTATTTTTTGATAGAGGTTATAAGCACTGGTTCCTCCGTTCCATACTTCGACTTTAAAAGGTAAAATTCGGTTTAACTCTACTTCTAATTGCTTAGGGTAGGTATTGTGCTGATCTGTCAGGGCGCCATAAGTATTAGAGCCACCAAAGACAACAATCCTAAAACTCCCGATTTGCTTATTAGCTGATAATTCTTCATTTCTAAAACCATGGCGATTAATACTCACTCGATAAGCACTGGCGCCATTATTTGGATAGAGTTGCGTAGAGTTTTTCTTTAGCCCAAATAATCTACCGGACTTCGGATCCAATACCTGGTGAACTTCCGGGTTGGCATCCCCAAGATAAGGCACCAAATGCAGTAAATCCTTGCCACTTTTAAGAACTACTATTTCGCCAATAAGCAGTGCTACAAAAAGCCCGCCCAAAACCAATACTGCAGCACTTGTAATTGTTTTACTCTTGCCAAAAGTCATAGTCTCTATAGTACAATGTCTTGGTAGCTACCAGCTAGTATTTGCAAAGCGTCAAGTTCAAGAAAGGATGGAGATATTCAAATTTCTCAAAATAGGCATAAAAAAATAGTCGCTATTTATTATACCTTAACCGCCCTTTCTCTTTTTTGCTTATTGTCGCTAATTATTCTTTGCACAACTCTATATATAAATTACAACCAGGCGCAAACCTTTGATCGCCACACCGGACCCTTCGTTCAAAAGGGAGATTTTTATTTTGTAGAAAATAGTGACATGGCCTTTCAGAAAGTTTCCGTTAAGAAAGACCCCAATGACTTTCGAGTAGTGGTACTCGGTGGCTCGCAGGCACTCGGTGATCCCTATACTGTTTCAGACAAAAGTCTTTCACTATTAATTGCGGAAGAGCTGGGTATTCCCATTCGTGGAGGTATTAGTTATTGGTTGCAAAAATTTTTAGGTGCCAAATTGCCTACTAAGAATGTACAAGTCATCAATATGGGAGTTGGCAGTCGTGGAATGGATGAAATCGTGGAACTCTTTCGTGGTAGTGTAGATTTAATTAAACCAGACTTAGTTTTTTTATTGGCCGGAAATAATGAACGCGACTACCGCTATATGACTGGAGTTAGCTTCTTACTCTATCCGGAGTACCGGCCCGAACTTGATAATGTTAAAGGGCTACTCCACGATAAGTACTTACTGCATCTCAAAATGCTTCAAAAGATAACTGAAAAGCGACAAATCCCACTTATCCTCAGTACTGTTCCGACCAATTTAAAAAGCTGGAGTCCCTATGTGGCACCAAATTTAAAAGAAGCTGCACTATTATTAAAGGACCAGGCTCACAGCAAAAAAGAAGTCAAGGATCCGGGTTTAAAGGCCATCAATTACTTCTACCGCGGTCAATATCTCTTAGGAAAAGGTCTATTTCAGGCCGCCTACCAAAGTTTTCAAATGGCAAAGGAAAACGACTTAGTTAGCTTGCGCTGCAGTCAAAAAATCAATAATTCACTTAGAAATTTCCCCACTGGACCATTACTTTTAAAGTTGGACCTTGAAGAAATCATGCGCCAGTATGCTGACTCTAAAATCCCTGGTTCAGATCTTTTTATGGACTATGTCCATCTTAAACTGCACGGCTATATTTTAGCCGCCTCTCACCTGGCCGATAAAATACTAAAAATTGAAAACCCAAAGGCCGAATTTAAAATATCAATGGAGGAAGTAAAAGCACTTGAAAAGGTCTACTGGAAAGGAATTTACCGTCGTAATTTTCGATACCGCAACCTATTCAAATGGTTCCGACTCAGAGTTCTACACTTTGGAGACGATATCTCTGAAGAAAATTACCGACATATCGAAAAAAATTATCAGTGATTTAATGGAACCTTTTTTTAGAAATTATTAAGATATTTGGGTCAACTTCATAGGGTTTAAGGAATTCTTTTTCTTCGCTAGTTAGTACCTCGCTAGAAGAGTAGTCAAAATCATCACTAATTTTATCCAGTGGCCGTCCGAGCTTGTCCACTAACTTAAGACCCCCTAGCATTATGCCAGCGAATGTGATCAGCATGGTGCCTGCTAAAACGACAATATATATATACCGTTGCTCCTCAAGTAATTGCCTACCAAACTCACCTTCCAGACCATTTGAAAACTCCAGCATCTCTTGCATTTCAAGTAACATTTGGTACTGCAATAAAAAGAAGACGAGCAGGGTGCTGAGGGCCAGGGCGACGGAAATTTTAACAAATTTCCAGATGAACTCTCGACGAATATTTAAAAGGTCTCCACTTCTCATCCTATTAGTATAGGCCTAAATTATTTTAGTTTTCCAAAGACTCGATACTTCTTGGGAAAGTGATAAAAGCTAATCTAAATCGCCCCTACTCTGACAGCTTTTTCTGGCAGGCATCGAATTAACTGAAGCAGATCACCTTTTTTCGCCTCAAGAGCAGAATAACCAAAACGCTCGGTTAACTAAGTAACTAGGTCCAACGCCCTTTTATTGTTATAATTAATCAAAACCAAACCAGGAAAATTTTGAAAATTCTGTTTAATACCTACCAATTAGCATTCCAGCACCCTGGTGGTGGCGAAGTGGTGATACTTAAGCTCAAAGAACATTTGGAAAGTTTGGGCCATAGCGTAGACCTCTTTGACAAATGGCAGCATAAAATTTCTGACTACGAATTGATTCACGACTTTGCCTGCATTGATTGGGAAATCTGGAAATATTATAGCGATTTAAAAATTCCCTTTGTTTTAACCCCCACCGCATGGCCAAAGATCGACCCGCTAACAACCCTTAAAACAACATTTAAGGCAAAATTGAAGGCGATGTTTCAAAATAATACTCCCCCATTTTCTCTCTATCACTATATCGCCCTTCCAGATGTTATATGTCCTACTACAAGTCTAGAGAAAGAACGCTTGATGCTGGCCTTTTCTGAAAAACGAGCTGAAAAATTCACTGTTATTCCCAATGGTGTTGAATTACCTAGTGAGAACTTAAAGTCCGATACTTCACTTTCAAAGAAATTAGGAGACACACCCTTCTGTCTTTTTGTCGGTAACCTCGCCCCCAATAAAAACCCACTTAGAGCAATCGAAATGGCGAAGGCGCAGAAAATAAAAATTTTTCTTATAGGAGATCATAAGGAAGAGAATATTGAATACTATCAGCAACTAAAAAAGCATGAGTCTCCCGAAGTGGTCTTTCTTGGCCGTCTTACCCACGATAGTGAATTATTGAAATCTGCCTACCAAAAGGCCGAGGCCATTTTAATTCCTTCAAACTTTGAGACTTGTAGTCTTGTCGCCTTAGAAGCTGGAGTCCATGGAACCCCAGTAGTCATAACTAAGGAAGGTGGGACTACCGAAATTTTTAAAAATCAGGTGCAATACATCGCGCCTACAGACTTAGAAGATTGTATTGAAGGCCTAAGAATGGCACTTCTAAAAAAAGGTTTTGATCAAGAATTAAAAGACTTTATTTCGAGCGAGTACTCCTGGCGTTCTATCGCCCGAAGATACGAAAAAATATACCGTGAGCTATTGAGAGCTCGGTGAACCAAATTGCGAGGAATTAGCATTTATGCTATAAGTTAAATTATGTTAGCAATCTCAAAATTCATTTCTAGACTCCTCTACAGCATTTCTTTTTGGCTTAGAAAGTTTGGTATTTTTTATAGATCCAATCTGTTGCGCTTTCACATTTTCGCAAGAGGCGGGAAAGTCGGTCGCAACTTTCAGGTAAGAAAAAATGTCGCCTTCGACCTTGGAGAAAATATTGTGGTCTCGATTGGTGATAATGTCATTCTTTCAGAAAATGTTCACATATATGTTACTGAAAATGGCCAACTTAATATCGGAAATGGAGTTTTTATTGGGCGTTACAGTTTACTGACTGCCCATGAAAACTTGTCAATCGGCGATAATTCGCAGGTCGCTCACTTTGTCAGTATTATTGACTCTGGACATGATTTCTACAGTGATGATCACATACATAAGGGAATCAAAGGACCAATAGTCATCGGTAGTGATGTCTTAGTCGGTACCCAGTCAGTTATTTTACGAGGTGCCAAAATTGGAGACAGAGCAGTACTCGGAGCCGGCTGCGTTGTAACCGGCTCAATACCTGCCCATCATATCGCAAGAGGAAACCCTGTCAAAAGCGTTGAGTATTAATTATTATGAGCCGAGAAAAAATAATAACATTAGCGAAAAAAGTTTTTAGTGAAATAGACCTGTCCGACCTAGGTACCACGTTTACGGAACTGGGTATCGATAGTTTTGACCTTATTTCCTTTCGTGCAGAATTACAATCGAAACTCGATATCACAATTTCAAATTCGGACTGGGTTACCTGTACTAGTATCCAAGATATTATAAAAAACGCTAAAAACGAAATCAGTGAGCCCAACAATCATCCAGACCAAGTTGAGAAGCGCCAGCTAACCCTCAATATGCCACAAATGGCGGTAGGCGGAATTTCGGAGAGCTGGTACTTCAAAGAAATTGGAGGAATGCACTGGGAAAATATCTGCGCAACCTTAAAGCAAAAATCACATTCGATAACTGACTCAGAGAATAATCGTCTTTATGCCACTTTTGTTCGAATTCTTTATAAATCTTCTGCTCCCCTTAATCAATTCAAAGAAAATGAGAAGATAGAGTTAAGCTGTCAACTTTCAAGGTTTGGCAAAAGTATGTTCTTTAGTGAATCGAATACTGTGGGTAACGACAAGAATATAAAAGCAACTCTGATGTCTACCTTTGCTATGCGAGGAGAAAATAATGAAAAGCTGCTAAAGGGTGAGCCCATCATTCCAAGTGATTCAATCATTTTGGAGCACAACGAGATGCCAGCCTTTGTCGAACAATACCGGGCAGTACGAGCAGAAAAGATTCAAACAATAAAATTAGACGGAGAAGAAATACCCGTAGGCCAAGAAAACCTTTTCGAATATGAATATACCTTAAATCCCTATCATGATTTTAATGGCGTCAATTTATTATATTTCGCTGCCTACCCAATTATAAACGAGAACTGTGAGCGCCAATATGTTCACACAAAAAAAGAAGAGTATGGAGTAAAGAAAGATTGGTCAATGGACGCTTCAGTGATCGCCAGGGATTGCTATTATTTTGGCAATTGTGAGGTCAATGACTCCCTAGTTTATACTTTAAATGCAGTAGTGAAGGTTAGTAAGGGCCGCTACTGCTTTGCCTCTTCTGTTTCAAGAAAAAGTGACTCCAAATTATTGGCCAGGTTTTTCACGGTAAAAGAGAACACCTGAACGGTACAATAGAACTAATGTAAAAAGAATTCCTAGAAGCCGCAAGCTCATTGAAGAGATCGCTGCCCCTTCGGCGCCATAGAGCGGGATTAAAAAATAGTTTCCTATTAAGTTCAGCAGAAGTTGCGCCACATTTAAGGAAGCAAGACGCCTCTCTTTGTTTAGTTTAAGAAGAACCAGGCCAAAAGGTGTCAGAAAAAGATCTAGACAAAACCCTATAAAGTAAATTTGAAAAACTGGTATAGACTCAATGTATTTTTCCGAAAGTAAAATAGGTATTAGAAAACGCGCTATGGGAATACCGATCACAATTAGAATGAGAAATAAGGGTGAAAAAAGCAGTACCTTTCTTATAAAAAAGTTCAATTCCTTAGGACCCTGCATACTAGAAACTTTTGGCAATAAAATAGTAATTAAGGCGACTGCAAAAACCAGTAAAATTGATGAAAGCTTTAATCCTCCTAGTAAGATCGCCAATTCGTGACTTCCTTGCATGGAACGCACCATTAAAGAATCAAGTTGACCAATGCCCGCGACTGTCACCATCGAAACAAAGAGCCACTTCGAGTATTTGTAAATCTCTCCACTGGTTTGTCGAAAATCTATTTGTACTTTGTAAAAATCTTTTCGGGAGCTAATGAAAGTCATTAAAAAGGTAATCACCGGAACCGAGAAAAAGGCGATATAGCAATAAAAGAGATCGAGCTTCTCTACATAAAGAAGAGTCGCCAGGATTGTGAATTTAATAAAACTAGGAAGAACCCGGGTTAATGAAATTACCTTAAACTTTCCTTCTACTTGAAGAATTCCAGTATAGAAAGATGCCATTATACTAAAAAAACTAAGTAAAAGAGTCACTAAAACCCAATTTTCATAACTCTTATCATTAAATAATAAGTATGAAATTTGACCTTTAAAGACCATCGCAAGAATTAAGGTAAAGACTGAAAGAATAATTTTTAATCTAAAGCTAGTGTTAAAAATTTCAAGTGCTCGACTGGGGTTCTTATGATAATGAGAGCTGGCCAATTTTACACAAGTTTGAGTGATTCCAAAATCTATGAATTGCCCTAACATCAACATAATACTTAAAAGCGGGTATATGATGCCAATTGCTTCAACATCTAATTGTCGCAGAACTAAAACCGTTCCCAGAAATCCAAGTAATGAATTGGCGACACCACCAGTCAACACTACCGAAATATTTTTTAGTGTTTTAGATTTAAATAAGCTTGAAAAATAAGAAAAATTATTTTGAAGCAAAGCTATGTATTCCTTTTAGCTATTGGCCCGAACGTCAAACATTTCACGAGTTGCGATGGCCAGTACCATAGTAATATTAGAACTTTTGACATTGACCAGCGGGGTTTCTTTGGCGATTGAGTAGCGATGGAGGGTAGGTTTGACAGCTGGACTGCCATTATAAACTCCACCAGGGAAGACCAGAAAATTGTCTGTACTCAAGGCCAGTTCATGCCATTTTTCGCCATCAAATGCATCTGTTCGCATAACATCGCGATCACTCGCAAGTAACGTCAAATGGCGGGCACCATCAAAGTGGCCAGGCCCGATCAACTCCCTATCCTCTTCGAGCTGATCGACTGGACGTTTATCAAAAAAGCTATTTAATTTATTAACTATAGTTCTTAAAATTGGCAGATAAAAGCACCAAGCAAAGAGATCGCGAATAAATCGTATCGCAAAGGGACCACGCCCGAGACTTCTTGCGTAATCTAATTTCATCCCTATTCGCTTCCAAGATGAACCGCCAATCACGTGGTCGAGTACATCTTGATACTGCTGATAACTGTCCGGATATTTTAAAAACTCAACTGCTACGGTGTATTGAGAGGGGTCATGATCATTCTCTAGCTTTGAACTCTGATTGATCTCCATCGCAAGGTCCCAGGCCAACTTTAAAGTTTCCTGAGAGAGCCGCGCTTCCTCATTATCGTCATTAAAAAGCTCGGGAGGAAAATAGGCCATTTCTTTAGTTTTAAAATCATAATAAGTCGCCATCTTACGTGCGACATGCCCAAAGTTACCTCTCTCAAAACGATGGGTATCTCCAAAATCAGTACTTTTTTTATAATGATTGCGGGCAAAGGTAAAAATGCCATTTTTAAAAAAATCTTTCCAGCCCGATGATTCAGCAACGTCAGTGCAATTAGGACGGTTGTGGATTATTCGATCCCAAAGTTCCTGTACCTTTGGGTTGCCTAAAACACGTACCGCTAGTGCTCCGTCTTCAAATTTCTTTAATATTTCTCCAGGCGCTAACTTCCCATGTTCGATTTCAGCAATCGCCTTTTTTCCAGCACTCATTTAAGACCTTATTTCAATTTAATATTAGCTAATTATACCTCAAACTAAGGGAACAGCGGCAACGCTGCGCGCCTTTGCCCCCTGTCCCTCTCTATTCTATCCTGCTATTTCACAACTTATGGAGAGATATATGAAAACCCTACTTGCCACAGCAGTCATGATTTTTAGTTTCAATGCCAATGCCCTATTTCTTAATTCTTGCTACAATACTACTTTCGGAGACGAAGCCGTTTCCTATTCATATGAATCTTGTCTCAATAGAAATTTTAGAGAAATCGAAAGAGAAGTAGATGAAATAATGTTTCTTAACCGCTGCAGTAACTTTCCAAGAAATATGGTCAGCTACAGTTTTACAAGCTGCCTAACTCGTAACTTTAGAGAGATTGAGAGAAAACTTGGAAATAGTATTTTTCTAAACCGTTGTACTAGCTTTAGAACTGATACCCTCGATTTTAGTTTCACTAGCTGCGTAAATAGAAACTTCCGCACTATAGAAAGGGAGCTCCGTTAAGGAACTTCTCATGATAAATAAACTGCTATCTTCTGATTTTGCTAAAACTGAGCTTGGGACCAAGCTGCGTAAAAGTGGCCTTGCCAATTGGTTCAAAGGCTCTTGGTTTTTCAGGGTCTATAATGATTCGGCTGGAGATTGGCGCTACCCTCTTTTTTGTATGAATTGGCTACTGGCCAATTTTCTACGACGTTGGAGGCGGGCAAAAATGGGAGAGGTCCAGTTTTATCTACCCTGTGAAAATCCTTACACCCATATGCGCCTCTACACTATTGCTCACAAAGAGCCTGAAGTGCGGCTCTTTTTAGATCAGTACCTAGAAGACGATGACATTCTTTTTGATGTGGGTGCCAATATTGGTATTCTCTCACTCTACTCAGCGCTGAGTAAGAAAAGGGTCACCGCCTATGCCTTTGAGCCCGAGTATTCAACTCTTGGCCTTTTAAAAGAAGCAGTGATTAAAAATAAATTACCTAATCAAATTTTTCCCTATGGCCTGGGCATTAGCGATTTTGTGGGCCTTAGTCGGCTTCACCTGCAAAGCCTTGAGGCCGGGGCAGCCGCCCATTCTGAATCCCAAGACGATTTGGATAAAACTCAAGAAGGCTATGCAATAGTCGGAACAGAGGGAATTGCCGCGGTTACTTTGGACTACCTAGTTGAAGAACTGCAAGTCGTTCCCAACCTGATAAAAATTGACACAGATGGTAATGAGCTCAAAATTTTAAAGGGCGCCACCCAATTATTACAAAATCCTAAGCTCAGAGGGCTCATTATCGAATGTCCTTTTGTTGAAGAGACTAATCACGCCTGTAGGCAGCTCTTAACGGCCGCTGGCTTTAGCGAAATTGCCCTCACCAAAGACTCCCAGACCGAAAACATGGGCTGGCTTAGGAATTCCAGTTCAAATTAGGAATATAAGACTTTTGCATTGGCGACAATTTAGCATAGACCTCAGGTGAAACCTGGTAATAATCCATCTTCTTGCGATTTTGCAGCATCACCGGTGAAAAGACCGCATATCCTAAATCTCGATACTTGCTCTTTGGTATATTGGCCCGGTGAAGACCACGGGTGTCTTCGATCACAACCGTGCCCGCGGGTACGACGCTCAGTACTTTCTCATGACCTTTTTCACTACTCCATTGGTCGACCTGTTCAGAAGAATAATAACGCTGCCCACTTAGGCTAAAGTCCCTATGAGAATTAGCAACATACTCATGCGGCCCGGTGTCCAGTTCGCAATCGCTGAGAAAGAAAAAGACCTTCACTAGATGAAAATCATGATTGGTATCTCTATGCCAGCAATGATTCATTACCTTAAATGGCGCTGGGTAATTACGACGGGTATAGGCCTCTAACAGGTAGGGTCTCAACCCCAGATACTCCTCTACTAAAGACAATATTTCAGGCATCAACCATAGGTCAAAATAGGCCTTGTCCTTTGGCGGAATAAAACACTTTAGAGTGGAGGGGCCAAAGTCTTCAACTGCTTGCTCGAGGCTGGTTACATCGCCGCGATCAAAGGTCAGACCTCTGGCAATCAGCTGCTTCTTACCCTCAAAAAAAACATTATCTATTAAATCTTGATCCTTACTAGGGTCTATTAATTTCTGAGCGATTTCTGGCATTGAAAACTCTAGATTTTCGAGCCTCTCCTGTTGGCCTTTTACCAGGTAGTCGAGTTTCTCCTGCGGTATAAAGCTCTTTAAGATGACATACCCCTGTTTGCTAAGGGTCTCACAGAGCTCTTTATTGGAGCTAGGTAGAGCACCTTCAGCTGGGGCGTTTTTGCCTTTTATCAGGTAGCGGTCAAAGTACTTCACTTTGCTGACCAAGCGGTCCAGCAAACCAGGACTGTGCATATCGTCTGCAGACATATTTGGACTCCTTAAAGCGCAATCCTAACATAAGAAGGGCTTCATTTTAAAATTGATTTGGATCACAGAAAAGGCCTTTTAATTGACTCCTTTCATCGGACCTTGGTACCATCAGAAAATATCAATGTGATGTGTCGAAAGCCACTAAACCAGTGAGAAGAATGTGAATCTCGAAGGCCAGACAACAGAAAAAAATAATACTCCAAGGCCCCCAATGAATAATGAAATAGATAAGATGGATTTGAATAAACATGGTTTTTCAATCTTCCAGATTGAAACTATTGGCAATTGTAATATGGCGTGCACTTTCTGCGCCTATCCCATAAAAGAAGATACCACCCTCGTTATGGATGAAAAGTTAGTCTACAATTTGATTGACCAAGTTGACCCAAAGGCCGAAAACTTTCAATACTTAACTTTCAATCAATACAATGAACCCTTGATGGATAAGCGGATTTTCGATTTTATCAAATACGCCAATTCCAAAGGCATTAAATCCTGGCTAACCACTAACGGACTTTTACTTAATCGCGAAGAAACGCGGGAAAAATTGATCGATGCCAAACCCCATTTTATAAAACTATCTCTCCAAATTGTTGACCCTGAAACCTTTAATGTTGCTAAGGGTGTCCGAATGGACATTAAAAAATACTATCACGCGATTTATCAAACTCTCTCTTTGGCCAAAGACAAAGACATAAATATTAACATCGATGTCGGCTGCAACTTTACTCCTCCACTTAAAACTAGAATTAAAAATATTCTTGGTATGTCCAAGGGCGATCCGGCGGTTCCCGATATGCCAATGGACTTGGAAAATAATCTTATTACCTTTTGTCAGGGGCTCGCTGACTTCGACCCCGATTTTAAATTTGAGAAAGAGCACCTAAGGCACTTTCTTCAAAGTATTGGTCGCAATTACGATTGGGACCAGGGCTTTAAGCTCTACCCAAAAATTAGCCTCAATATTAAGAAATTCATTTTCGGGTTAAAACTTAGTGAATTTGAACCGATCCAATCTTCCTTCTCTTGCGGCACTCAGATTGTTGGAGTTGTTGCTGATGGTAACGTTGTTCCTTGTTGTATGATTTACGACAAAGACTTGAGTATGGGCAACGCCAATGATGCAAGCATCAATGAAATTTTAGACCGAAAAGCGAAATGGATTCAAAACATTAGAGATTATAACTGCAAGAAAGAAGATATTTGCAAGCGCTGCTTTGGCGAACCTACTAAGAAGGGAAATTTCTTTAGAGGTATCAAAAATCAACTCGGCCATAGCTACCGACAAATTAAAAAATAAGAATTCATGAGTTATATAGCATTTGTAGAATTTACTCAGGAGTGCCAGTACCTGCAAGAGCATTGCACTCAAAATGGAATTCCACTGCAAAATGTGGCCACTTTCTCTCCCTATCCAAATGTTCGTAGGGCGCTAACAGAGGCTGGCTTTAAAAGCTTTGACTCCCTACCTTACTTCAATACCATTGATCATATCGAATGCAGCCAATTTGTTTTCGATGCTATTGACCGCCTCGATCACGGGATGTCGCATATTCAAGACCAATCAGGCAACTCCATCGCTTATAAAAACCAAATGGCCTTTTACGGGCAATTTCACCTCTGTTACCAGACTTTTCTTGTGCGGCTACTAGGCAATTTTTTTAAACAAAATTCTAATTATAGTAAAATGCTTATTTTTGGCCCTTCGGAACTTATTCCTGTTTTCCCTATGACTTCCCACCGAGAGCGCCCCTTAGTAGAACTCAAAGAAGAATTGGCCAATCGTTTTGATCTTGAAATAGAAGTTATTACTGCCCCACAACCGAAATACCGCGATAAAAACCATTTGCCGTTAATGAAAGGGATTCTTAAACAGCTTACCCTTTTTGCGCTGAAAAAATTTAAAAATAAAAAGGGCCTCACCATAGTCACCCATGAAGGTGCTTTTCCTTCAATGATAAAGAAATATATTCTTCCTCAGAAAAAGCTTCCTATTATTTACATCGCTGGAGGCGACAATTACATAATGGACCGAGGCCCCGCGGGATGGAAAATTTCACTCGGAATAATCTGGAGTGCCTTTGCCTCTTTCCTTGGAATTGTAACTGGCAATAGGCGTTTTGGTCTTCCGCTAAGTCTGGTCAGCGACTTAACTGTTTTTATCGACAAAAAACAAAAACTGAAAGGAACTGGGGAGCTCTTGAACCATCTAGAGGATGATCACCAGAACTTGATTTTTGACAAGGTCGCTCTGGGAGCTTACTGGAGCAAGAAATTTAAACAATGTATTTTACCCTCGGCCGAGCGAACCTGTCAGCTCTCCTCTGGACTCGAGAAAATTTGCGAAATACTAAAAGACAGTACCTTCATGTCACCTCATAGCCTCAATTTAAGTTCCTTAATGGGTGAAGTCTGCCTTCGCAACAACTACAATGCCCTTTTAATTACTCATGGTTCCCATGTTCCTCCTGGCTCCGATTTTCTTCATAGGGAGTTCCTGCTGCATGGTCGCAATATTTTTACCGGTCCCTATCCTACTACCGCCGTCCAATCCAAGCTGGCCGACCAGTATTTAGATCATTATAAAATTCCCAGCAAAAGGATAAAAACTGGGCCAATTCTTTGGGGACGGAAAGTCACTCCACAGGCCGGCATGAGAAAGCATTTTAAAATACCAGCAGATGCCAATGTCATATTGCATGCCTCTACCCAAAAACAGAGGCTGGCCTTCAGGCTCTTTCTGTTTGAGACGCCTGATGAGTTTCTAGACACCATCTTAAAGTTGATTGAAGCAACCCTAAAACTTGAAAACACCTATCTCATTATAAAGTTTCGCCCCACAGAGTACTGCAAAGAAGAAGATTTAAAGAAAATACTGCCAGATAGTGAAAGAATTATTGTCAGCAAAGAAGAAAGTTTTCTAGAAGTACTGTCCATCTCTGATATCTTAGTTAGCTTTTCTTCTACCACTATAGAAGAAGCGATCGAGTACAAAAAAGACGTTTATCTCTTTGGTGGCAGGGAGAGACTCTCTTTCATTCCCCTTCCTAAAGAACGTCCAGAGGGACGCCATGCCGTCAACTTCTTAAAAGAAGACGGTCTCGTAGAGCAACTCGATAACGCCTTTAAAAATATAAGAAACAACCCCTATCCTGAAGAAGAGCGCAACCAATTAATAATTTCTGAAGATCAGCGGACGCCGCTTATCGATTTTCTCAATTAGTTTGGCATTCTCCGGCCACCCAAACAGTTTTACCGGCACAGACATTGATACATTGCCCTTCTTTGTCCTTTCCATTGGGACAGAATTTTCCGGGATCTACTTTGCTAGCACAGCTAGTGAAAAAGAGAAGTAGCAGTATCGCGAAGTTTAATTTCATAAAGGGCCCACTAAAAAGAACTTAGATTGCAGTCTTACTTTACCTCAGTAAGACCGGCATAGGTGTAATACCAAATGATCAGACAGAGAATAAGTGCCGAGAGCTTCAAAAAGACCCTCTTTTTATCAATTTTCTTCATTAGTAACTAGTATACTATAGATCTTTGCTCTTAAAGGCATTCTTTGACTCTCTCGCCTTTTCCAAACCATTGCTTGAAAAATTCGTAGGCCTTGGGACTGCGCCCATTACTGAGTAAAATTGAGGGTTGGGTGACGAAGGCAGTGAAGACTTCGGCGAATTGTTCGCTGGCGTTATCATCGGCGTAATTTGAAACCAAGCACAGCCCAACACTGCCCATAAAGCTTCTGAACTTGCCATAAGCGCCTTGGTTACCAATAAGATGGGCGTACTCATGAACCGCCTGGGCGACACTGAGCCCATAATGTTTGGTGCCATTCCTGCGAATTAAAATGTGATCTTCGCGCTGTCCGCTATAACCTTTGCCTAGTTTATAACGAAAGGGGTAGGGCCTGGCGCCCTTCCAAATTCCTGTTTCTAGCGGTCCGCCATTTAATTGCTGAATGCGAATCAGCCCTGCTCCTAAAGTTCTCTCTTCAGCTTCAGTTGCACCCTCGGTGGTTAAGTTTTGCAACTTCATCGCCTTGCGGGCCGCCTGCAAAGAAACCTTCTCAACTGGAATACAACCTTTAGCTGGTGCCGGGTAATTTTTTAATGAGTAGATGTAGCCTGGATCTTTCGAACCACCGTTACTAACCGCTCTCAAGTTGGAACTCTTACTAGAAACAGTAGCTACTGGAAAAACCTTAGGGCAATTCTGATCAATATCTCCAGGATTACTGACAACCCTCGCCAATTCCACACCCTCTGGAAAAGTCTCTAGGTCACTAAATCGCCTATCCACGCTTTCATATTCCCGCTCTATCAAAAGTTGGCATTCCCAAATGTTGAGATCGCAGGGTCTCTCGTCGTAATCAAAAAGGTCATCAAATAGTTCGGCGATTACTTCTTCCATCTCTGTAGTATGAGAATCATTGCTGCTGAGATAATCATTATAAAGAGCATTCACCAATTCACTAAGCTCTGCATTTTTCTGCAAGGCCTTTTTACTATAGAGCGGATAAACTTTCCTACCCTCTAGGATCTGAAGAGCATTGGCATGGCGCTTTAATTCAATTCTTTGAACTCTTAATTGATCGAGACAAATACTATTGGATTCTGTACAAGGGGCAACTTCAAGAATACTTTCAAGTAGCTGCTCTGATAGCTGTTTTAATTCTAGGTCGCTTTTTCCCTCTAATGTTTGTGCCTGAGAAATACTTTCCTCAACCGTTTCAGTATTTTCGATAATCGTGGTTTTTTCCTCGCAGCTAGTGAAAAGAATCAAAAGAGAGATCAATAGGATAGTTTTCATATTCTCTCCTCCAGTTCAATCAAGAAATCTTCGGCATTGGTTAAATCGCCAGAAAAGTTCTTTTTGGCAATCATTGAGAAGAGTAGAATTGAGGCATTACGCATTTTATCTATAAGTGGTAAGAGTTTTTCGGCAATAATGAGATGCTCAGGATTTCCTATTTCCAGTATTGAAAAATTCTGGATAATTTGTAATTCCTTGGCCGTAAAGAGGTCAGATTCATTCCTAATTCGCGTTACATCTATGCTGCCTTGATTGACTTCAAAAAGACTGGAAAATGTTTTCGAAAGGTACTTTTTGTAATTTAAAAAGCCCTTATTGGTGGCGGCATCAAAAAGGTACTGGTATTGCTCAATGCTTTCATAAGAGTTTAAATCGATATAGTGAATTCTAAAATCTTTGAGCATTCTAGCAAGGTCGTATCCTTGGAGCTATTGAGTAATTTGATGGCCTCATCTAGCTCAAACTCCAAATCCTCTTTGCTGGTCAGGTCATGGCCGGTTCCTCCGCCATCAATCACTCCGCCATCGCCTTCGGCCTTTAATTTAAATTTGGTTATGGTCTTAGTGCGCATCTCGGTCTTGTCTTCTTGATTACAAGAAGTCAGAAGGCATAGGAAAATGGCCAGTGGTAATAAAAACTTTTTCATTATGCAAACAATATCAGGCCAGCTGCTAAGAAGTATTAAAAGCCCTGATCTATGTACTCTTTATATGTAAAAAACTTAGACAGGCGCCTATAATTCAAAGGACTTACTTCTTCTTCGGTGCTACTATAAAGATATGAAAACGATTGAAGTATTTGAAGGCAAGGGTAAAATTTGTGAAGACATTTTGCGCTCGCTGCCGAGCTGGTTTAATGACGAAGAGTCACTTATGACTTGGGTTGTGGACGTTGAAAAATCACTTTTCTTTGCCACTTACGATGGTGATAGGCCGATCGCTTTTATTTCTCTCAAAGAGCATTTCCCAGAAACTTACGAAATCGATATTATGGCGGTTTACTCTGAATATCACCGCCGTGGAATTGGTAAAGAACTACTCGAGTTTTCAGGACCGGTGCTAAAAAAACTGGGGGTTAAATTCCTACAGGTAAAAACCATTTCTGAGAGTCGAGAAGATATCCCCTACGATAAAACCAGGGCCTTCTATCTAAGAAGTGGCTTCACTCCCATTGAAGAATTTAAAGAACTTTGGGGTGAAGAGTACCCCTGCCTCTTATTAATCAAAGCACTTTAAAAAAGTAATCGTTTTTTGTTTATTAATAAATAAATTTCTTTGTAGTTACTGACCTAGATCATTATTTATGTGGCCTTTGCTTCCTTAGGGGCGTATTCCAAGCTTCTCCTTTCACGTTTTATATTTGGACCCCCCCTATGGACACCAGTAATGAATTTGTAGCACCGACTGAACAAACAGTTCAGGCCGATGTTTTTTCGGGAATCACGGTAGCACTGGCGCTTGTTCCAGAGGCAGTCGCTTTTGCATTTGTCGCCAACGTCTCTCCAGTTGTCGGCCTCTACGGTGCTTTCATAATGTGCTTATTGACTTCAGTTCTCGGTGGACGGCCGGGTATGATTTCAGGCGCCACTGGTGCCATGGCGGTTGTGATGGTGGCCTTGGTATCGGAAGGCAATGCAATGGGCGCAGAGGGCGCGATGCTCGGCACTCAATACCTCTTTATAACACTTCTATTAGTAGGAATTCTTCAGGCCCTCGCTGGGGTCTTCAAATTGGGCAAGCTGATCCGCTTGGTTCCCCGACCGGTCATGATGGGTTTTGTGAATGGCCTGGCGATTGTCCGTCTTCTGCTT
>JABGVH010000137.1 GCA_018646195.1 Halobacteriovoraceae bacterium | reverse complement strand
GGCGGGAGCCGCAGGTAGACAGGCTTTTGCCCAGCGTTTGGGACAGGCCAATGCATATGCCGGTCAAGCTGGACAGCAAGCACTTTATCAGGGACAGGCCAATTTTGGGCTTGGAGCTAATGCTTATTACGGTGCCAACGGCGGCGGCGGATTTGGAAGTTACGGCGGATTTCCTGGCGGATATTATGGTGGAGCGTATGGCGGTTCACCTTATGCGGCTGGGAACTTGGGACTTAACTTTTCGGTTGGTGGGTACGCTGGGTTTTATTAGAAGAGTTGTTTAGGAAGGTGCGTGTTCGGAATGACCGGATGAATTGCTTACGCAATTAACTCGGTCATTTATTATGCATAAGAGTTTTAATCTCGTGACGGAAAATCACTTCAATTTTATCAGCATCAATTAATCTTTCAATCACTCCAGGTCCAAACTTGGGGTGATCAATAATATCTCCCAATTTAAAACAGGCACGGATACTATAGGGTTGAGACTTACTGCTGGCTTGATTGACGGCGACTAACCATAGGTCAGAAATGGATTGCTTGGTGGCACTTTTGGCGCGTTTTGTGCCTCCCGTCTGGGATTTTTTGGCCTTAACTTTGGAAGGGTCCTTATAGGCGTGAGTATTGCCACAAGTTTTGCATTCAACTTTCCCCAGGGTAGACTTTGTTTTCATTGTTACCACAATATGGGCCAATGCAAGTTTACATTTATTACAATGAGAGAGAACTTCTTTACCAACGCTAATATCAGCCATGAGACACCTGGGACAGGGAAATGAAAGGTTGAATTTAGACGCAGCGAGAGAAGCTGTAAAGACTTAGGGCGCATGAGCAATCAGTATAAACGGGAGCATTTACTAGAGAAGGCACATAGTTTGCCTAAGAAACCCGGCTGCTATTTGATGAAAAGGGCCAATGGTCAAATCATCTATGTCGGGAAGGCCAAGAACCTCAAGGCCAGGGTCGCCAGTTATTTTCAAAAAGGCGCCAAATCTCCCAAGACAGAAATCTTAGTAGGGCATATTCGCGAGTTCGAATTCATCATGACTGAGAATGAAACCGAGGCCCTGGTATTAGAAAATAATCTGATCAAAAAACATGTTCCCAAATACAATGTCATGCTGAAAGACGATAAGTCTTACCCCTATGTTGAAGTCAATCAGGCAGAAGAATTTCCTCGTGTGCAGTATATTCGAAGACCGAAAAGGGGCGCCAAGAGAGAAGTTTTTGGGCCCTTCGTCTGGGGCAGTAATATCTCAGAGGTTCTAAGAATTGTGACCAAATCATTTACTTTAAGAGATTGCACTTTGCGCGAAATGAAAAGTCGAAAGGAGCCTTGCCTGCTCTACCAACTGCACCAATGTTCTGCTCCTTGCGTAGCTAAGATTAGCGAAAGCGATTACCGTGAGGACTTAGAAAAGGCAGTTAATTTCTTTACAGGAAAAGGGCAGGAGAGCATTCAAATTTTAGAAGATAAGATGCTGACTTTGGCAGCCGAGGAGAAATTTGAACGGGCGGCAATCATTCGCGACTATATTGTCATCCTCCAGGAGTTTTTAGATTACGCCAATCAGAAAAATGCCGAGCTCGATGGCAGTGACGAAAATATAGATATCTTTGCCTATCATCGTGGAGATATAGAAATAGATATTTCAATTTATATGGTTCGAAATGGAATTCTACTAGGTCATAAGAATTTTCATTTTCCCACTATTGATTTAGAGGAAGAAGGAGAGTTAGAAGACGCCATTCTTTCTTATATGTATCAATACTACAGCACTACTTATGATTCTTTTCCCGATATTATTGTCTCTCCTTTTTCAAAAGAGATGAACGGTATCTTCGAGTCAGGGCTAAGGAATTATCATCAATTAAAGATTGTGACGCCAGGGAAACGCTACCTATCAATGATGAATCTGACCAAGGACCACGCCAATGAAAATCAGCGAGTTCGAATTAAGAATGAAGAGTCAGTCTATGTGGGACTCAATAAATTAAAAGATCTACTAAGCTTGCCTGAAAGACCTGTTCTTTTAGAATGCTATGATGTCGCCATCTTTCAAGGAAAGAGTCCGACCGCTAGTCAAATTGTTTTTAGGGATGGTCGCGCGGTTAAAAGTGCCTATCGCCACTATCATCTGGAAGAGCGACCAGAGGGAAATAATGATTTTGAAATGATGAAAGAGGTCCTGCGGCGTCGGATTCCTCATGGAGATTTGCCAGACGTCTTCATCGTTGATGGCGGCAAAGGTCAGGTCTCAATGTTCAGGGGAGTACTTGAAGAGTTTGAATTGGCCATTCCAGTGGTAGGCATTGCAAAAGAAAAAACCAAGGGCAGTTTTCGATCGGACAAAATTCAAAAATCCGACGAACGCTTAATTATACCAGGTAGGAGCAATCCTTATATCTTGCAGAAAAATAAAAGCCTGATGAAAATTACAGTCAGCATGAGAGATGAGGCCCACCGCTTTTCGAGAGTGTTGCATCATAAGAAGGAAAAACAACGGACTTTTAACTCCTGGCTCGACGCAGTTCCAGGGGTGGGAATAAAGACCAAAAGTATCATTCTTAAGAATTTGAAATTGAACCAAGAAGAGTTGGCAGAATTGGGAGTCGCCCAGATTAGCCAGCAGTTAGGAATCTCATTGAAGATTGCGGAAAATATTTTGGACCATATTCGAGGGCATAAAAAAAGCCCCAGCTAAACTGAGGCTTTTTAAACTTAGGCTATTGCAAATAGGTCTAGTTTAAAACATGGATCATTTTTCGATCGTTGCTTCCGCATTCGGGACAACGGGCCGTCTCTTGAACAAAGAGATTCTTATAATCGGAAAGGTGGGAGAGGATCAATTTTGAGCCGCAAACTCCACAATTATCGATTAGTTTTTTCACTTGCTTGATGTCTCCAAAATATTCTTCGAAACGCTCAAACTTAAAATCAGATTCAAATGACATGGTGTTTCTCCTTGCAGGTTATTGTTATCTTGCACCAGCTATATGATTTATCGGAGCGCTCTCGATTTAGCTTTACTCTCTTTGATTTGTTTGGAAAATTTAGCCCATAGGAAAAAATGGCTTATGAAAGAAAACTCATTAAAGAACTATTTTAATGCAGAGAGACAACAGTTGAGAGAGGCGCCCAAGGCCTTTTCCCAAAGCTTTTCCGAAGCTCTTTTAGGGCCAGTCCCTTGGGGCACAAAGTCTCTAGGGGCCAGCTGTAAGCCCTTGGGGCCGGCTGCTTCAGAGAAACGCCAAACCCTAGTAGCGCTCAATCAATACGTTGAAAAACGCAAAGAAATGACTCCAGAGGTTGGCGAAAAGAAGCCAGTCTTTAAAATTCCTGGAGGGGAGATTCACGTTTTAGATGATCAAATCTCTCAAGCAAAAAGCTGGAAGATATCCGCAGTGGCGCCGAAAAACTGCCCCCATTGCCTACGAGAAGAGCAAAACGGTCAGATACTTTCCCCTGAATTATTAGAAGCGCCCTTAAAAATTCTTTTATTAGGTGAAGCCTGTCATGGCGGTCCAGAGGGTGAGCCGCAACTAATTATCAATAAAATGATTTCGGCGATGGGCCTTTCTGCTGCTAGTGCCGGTCAGGGAATTTTGGTTCGCTGTCAGGCCAGCGATAGTGAAGTCCCCAGTCATAAAAGTTGCCCTTGCTTTGAGCTTTCACTGCACCAAATTCTCAAGTGGAAGCCTCAGTTCGTGATCAGCATGGGGGCCATATCCAGCGCCTTATTACTTGGAAAACGTGAAAGAATTTCAAAGGTTCACGGAAAATTTTGCAGCCGCCAGGTGACCTCTGAAAATGGTGAAGGCCACTCGTTTCAATTGGTTCCACTCTTCCATCCCAATTACTTGGCGATCAATCCGAACATGAAGCGTTCTGCCTGGAATGATCTCCAGAAAATTATGCAGGCGCTTAGCTAGGCAAACGCGAAATCACTTGAGAATCAATTTCGTTATGGTTAAACTAGAGAAGTCTCATTTTGAGACTAAGTTTGACCATGGATGGACAAATAGTGATAGCCCTTTTAATTTTTCTTCTGGGATCTTCTCCTGCACTTGGGAAGACCAAACCCAGCACTTTAAACGAACTTCTTGTTCGTTTGAAAAATAAGCCCGTTGTAAAAATACGAGTCGGTAAATCCCTCAATAATGTTTGGATTAGCGGTACTGATCTTAAACGAAAAATCCACACCAATAATGACCTCAAAAGGTTTTCTGGAAAGAAGACTGTTAAATTTAATTGTCAGAGTTTCTCTCGCCAAAATCGGCGCTTTCTTAAAAAGCCAGTGTTGTTGGCCTCACTGCAAAGTAATACAGGCTTACTTTCTTTAAATAAGGAAAAGTTTTTAGGTCAACTGCATATAGTGACTTCGTCTACTAAACAATCTTGCGATGTCATTAATGAGACGACAATTGAAAACTATATCTCTTCATTACTGTCTAAAGAGATGAATAGCGTCTGGCCGATTGAGGCACTTAAGGCGCAGGCGGTGGCCGCCAGGACTTATGCTCTACATATGATGCGTTCAAAGCGTGTCTCTAGAGAGCTAGGAGTTGAGGCCTATTATGATTTAGAAAGTTCTGAAAAACATCAAGTGGGAGGAAACTTTTTTGATGCCACCACTGAAACCCGTCTTGCCAGCCGAAAAACTGAAGGCTTGGTACTTTTAACTAAAAAGGGAACTTTAACACCGGCATTTTTTCACGCTAAATGTGGCGGCCGCACTCTAAGACCAGAGCAAGTTTGGGACAATCGGGTTGCTGGTTATAAAGAAGGTGTTCTTTGTCCTTTCTGTGACGGAAGAGGAAAGCGAACTTGGAATGGGAAGTTAAAATTTAAGCGCTTTAAGAAGTTTCTTATTTGGGCCCGCAAGAAACAATACCTCAAAAGGCTACCGCGATTTAAGAAAGGGCTAAAAGTTAGAGTGGCACCAGACAATCGCTTTCGTAATAATATTCGTCTCTATGTTGGAGGGAATGTTTATAAAATTCCAAAACCCTTATTTCGAAAGTATTTCGGAAGAGTTATAGTTCCCTCAAATAATTTTAAGCTTAAGTATGCTGGTGGGAAGTTTGTGATGAAAGGTGAGGGGCTTGGGCACGGAGTAGGAATGTGCCAAATAGGTGCCCTCGATTTGGCCAAAAAGGGCTGGGGCTATAAGAAAATATTGGCCCATTACTTTCCAGGTCATAAAATAAAGAAAGTTTATTAAAAAAATGAACATGATAATATTAAAAAAAATCACCATCCTTTTTCTATTTTATCTCCTATGTGGTCAGACCATTCTGGCCCAGACTATTCTAATCGACCCAGGTCATGGAGGAGAAGATAAAGGCGCTAAAAGTCAGCCAATCGGCGTCAAGAAATACCATATCTACGAAAAAGAACTATCTCTTCAAATCTCTAAAAGAATTTACAAAAAATTGAGTAAGAAATATAAAGTCTTTCTTACCCGAAGTGTCGATCGCAGTGTTAGCCTGCAAGAGCGCGCCAATATCGCTGAAAAGATCAAGGCCGATATTTTTATCTCGGTACATATTAATGCCAGTCCAACTGGAAAATCGAGAGGCTTTGAGACTTACTACCTCGACAATCATAAGAATAAGGCAATTAAAAAGGTAGAGGCGATAGAAAATAGAAATCTTAAAGGCGAGGCCTTCATGGTTCATCGAATTCTTACAGATTTAGTAATTGAGAGGACAACTTCAACTTCAAAAAAATTAGCAAGCTCTATCCACGGGCGCATTGCACGCGAAATCTCAAAAAGCTATGGCATTACAAATAGAGGAATCAAGCCGGGTCTCTTCTATGTTCTGGCCCTTACCAAAAGACCTGCAGTGCTACTCGAAGCAGGTTTCATAACCAATAAAAAAGAAATTAAAAAAATGCGTTCTAAAAATTACCAGGAACGCTTTGCCAAGGCAGTCGCCATTGGTGTCGATAATTATTTCAAGAAATTGAAGCGCGAAAGCGGAAATAAGAAACAGCCAGTATTATTTTAATTGGATTGGGCTCAAACTAAAAAGAAGCAAGGCGTGGGATACCTTGCTTCTCTTAATGAGGGGAGAGAGTCCTTCCTTCCTGGAAGGTGAAAATTTATTTTGCTTTGTTTACTACTACTATTGAAATAGTTCTTATTGGCAACCTTGCTGAGGAGCAAAGTCATACTGAACATTTCCAAGGTTCGGAACATTGAATATCACTGATCCTTGATAAACAGGATGCGAAGGACATTGAAGGCTCTGACCAAGTACCGCGTAGGGAAGTTGAAATTGAGTTGTTCCCGAGTTCACGATTTGTTCATGAATAATATAGTCATTAGGATTGTATTGATTTACTTCGCGACAAAGTGACAAGGTCACGTTAAATCCACTTTGTTGCTGACCACCATTAGACATCTGGGTAATAACCATTACCGCGCCCATTTGGTAGTTAACACCAATATAAGTTCCGATTGGACTACCGCCAACAATATTGGGGGTAAGATTACCGGAAATTGCGTTGCCCTGTGCGCCGCCAGCGAGACCTAATGTGATCTCTGGCATACGACCGGATTGGCAAGGTAGTTGTTGATAGAGTTGGCTGACCTGTGCGGTCTGGCCCTGGTTTAAAAACTGAAAAGGACTTTGGGCCTGATTGTTGTTGTCTCCACCCTTGTCGCTTTTTCCACATGAAAAGGCTAAAAGTGAAATCAACCCAAAGACCATCATCTTCTTCAAGATTTCTTTTGAGGTTCCATAAAATGCTTTCATTACTCTCTCCTAAAAAGTAACAGACCGTGGGGCCCATTTAAATTCATTATGCTGCTATGAGTTGCATAACTCGTGCCAACCTTTATTGGCAGGGTAGCAGGCTAAAAGCCTGTAATTCTAACCATATAGAGATATCTGAAAAGGACAAAAAGGTTACAGATCTGAGCGCTGTCTATAATTTGAACGATTTTACAGCGCTGGAGTGAGGCCATAGGGGTAAAAAAGGCCCCTTGCAGCAAAAGCCTCAAAAGGGGCTATAATATATGTAAAAACAAATAGATAGGATATGCATGGCATCGGATTCCTCACTACAGAGCGGTTTTTCACCGGCCCAAGTTCTTAAGCAGACCTGGGCCACTATAAAGGAGCTTCCTCGAAATGATGAATCCAAGTTCCGTCTTTTAACTACCTTTAAGATAGTCTCGATTCCAATTGTAACTCTAGCTGTACTTTCGGCCTTTCTCTGGCTGCTGCTTACAATGGATCTCTATTTCTTTGAGGCCCATGGAGTCGCCGGCTTAAAAGACTTCAAGTCGACCTACTTTGATTACGTACTCCAAAATTTAGTAGAGATGTTTCCCTGGCTCTGCCTCTTCCTTATTATGGTGGTGGTTATCGGCATGTATATTTCGGTGCTGATCATGAGGCCATTTAAGTTGATTGGAGATTATTGCGAAGGATTTTTAGAGAATGAGGACTCCCAATACGACCCAGACTTCTTTACCGACCTAAAATTGCTGACTCGTTTTAGCGAATTCTTTTTTACTACTATCGGTAATGCCAAAGTCTACCAAGAGTTAAAGCCGTTAGAAATTCCCAAAAAATATACCCGAATACACCAGCCGGTATTTGAAAGTGGCTTTATGATTCAGTATTCACTCTTTATTATCATTATTAGTATTGCAACTGCGGTGGGAATTATGGTGATTGGTGTGGAGACTCACGATCTTATAATTTCCCTTGCCCAGAGGACATTGCCTCCCAATAAAATTATTCATTTCTTTCTCGATAAACAAAAAGATACCTTGGCGATAATTTTGTGGGGAATAGTGGCACTTCAAGTGGTTCTCTATGGTGCGCTGGCATTGCATCTCTATCAATATGTCGCCAGCCCCGCCTTTGGTATATTTGCCACAATGCGTTCCTTCTTAAAAGGGAACTACTCTTCTCGGGTACATCTTATTGGTCATTACTATTTGAGAGGCCAGTGCAGAAAATTTAATAAATATCTCGATTATATCCAAAAAAAATGGACTGAAGATAAGTCCCCCATGGCCAGAACTTCAGACAGTGATTAAAATTAAGTACATTTAATAATAGCTACGTGATTAGCTTATAGGAGCAGACCCATGCAGAATTTTAAAACAATGACTTTACTTCCCTTTATCGCGGCCATCCTTTTTAGTGGATGTGTTTCAAAATCACAATTAAAGAAAGATGTCGCCGAAGTTATTAAGGAAGACCCTAAGATATTAATTCAAGCAATTGAGGCCAATCCTGCGGAATTCGTGGAAGCAATTACCAAAGCCGCTAAACAGGCGCAATCGGTTCTTGCAAAAAGGCGAGCAGAGGAAGAGCAGAAAAAATTAGAGGAAACCTACGATAAACCTCTAGCGCCAGTGATAGTCTCTTCTCGAGCATCTCGCGGAAGTGATAATGCGCCCATCACATTAGTTGAATACAGTGATTTTGAATGTCCGTACTGTACTCGTGGTTACCAGACAGTTACCGAGCTTATTGGCAAATACGGCAAAAACATAAAATTTATCTACAAGCACCTTCCGCTTGATTTTCATCCTGCCGCCATGCCTGCAGCCGCTTATTTTGAGGCGATCAACTTACAAAGTTCCAAAAAAGCTTATGAGTTCCATGACGAAATTTTTAAGCAACAGGGCAAGCTTAAAAAAGGCACCAAATTCCTAGATAGCATTGCCAAGAAATTAAGAGTTGATATGGCGCGCCTGAGAAAAGACATCAAGTCTAAAAAGGTCACAGATATTATTAAAGAAGACATCGCCGAAGCTAATAAATTTGGTATCCGTGGAACTCCAGGTTTCATTATCAATGGTGTTCCTGTCAAAGGTGCCTATCCTACTTCCCATTTTATCGGGATCATTGATGAGCTCAAGAAACGTGGAAAAATTAAGCTCTAAAACCAGAGCAAGTTAGTCCCTTAAATATTCTTTATTTGCACTTTACCGCTAATTGGCGGTAAAGTGGGTTTTGCAACTGTTTCAAGGATGTATACAGATGGATAGCTCACTTTATACCAATCTGGGAAAAAGGGTTAGAGAGCCGGTACCGGGATTAAAAGAAGTACAAACCCTCAAAGAACTCAATAAGAATCACCATAATAATTGGGACGAAGTTTCTGTTTCCGAAATAAGCAGGGTTTTCTGTAATGACCTGCGGGCCTTATTGGAGCACGGTGAAATTTCGCTAATAATTCACGATCTATTTATAATTGAATCCCAGCTTCATCACCTGCATGAGGCCTACCCGGATAAGACTGCCGAACTTCCACATCTAGAAGACCTCTACCGCGGTCTCTCTCCAGTTCTTTTAAGGAGTCTATGGGAGCACTCAGAACTTCCTGAAGGTGAAAGTGATGTCATTAGGGGCTGGATTGAAGCCTTAAGGATATCTATTGAAGAAGAGATTTATCTTTGGCAAGAGAAATTTGAAGCTTAATCACAAGACACCCATCTACAGCGCCTTTCGCATTTTTTTGTTGTCATTCAAAAAAAAATAAGCAACCATTTTAGGTAAGTACAAACACACACACACACACAACAAATGGAGTTGGAATGAACCGAAAAGAATTGGTAGAACAAATCTTAGCTGACAAAGGCCTTACACATCTTACAAAGAAAGATGCTGATCATTTTATTGGAGTTTTTCTTGATACCATCAAGAAAACTGTAAAAAAAGGTGACGATGTCTCTTTAATTGGATTTGGAACTTTCGCCAAAACTCGTAGA
Source organism: Halobacteriovoraceae bacterium (assembly GCA_018646195.1). Classification (GTDB taxonomy): domain Bacteria; phylum Bdellovibrionota; class Bacteriovoracia; order Bacteriovoracales; family Bacteriovoracaceae; genus JABGVH01. The sequence continues at coordinate 46,325 of JABGVH010000137.1, read as the reverse complement.
GCCGCTAGAATTGGAGTTAATCCTTCAACTGGTGAAAAAATTAAGATTAAAGCTAAAACTGTGCCGAAGTTTCGTCCAGGTAAAGCTTGGAAAGAAATGCTCTAGTAGGCTTTTTAAAGACAATTTATGTAAATAGGGTGGTTTTTGACCACCCTTTTTTTATACCCGTCATTTTAATGACCCAGCAAAGCAGTCGGAGTGGGCACATTTTGCCCCACCGGGGTAAAGATTTCCCACCCTTCTAGGTCACCCTTGATCACTTTGCTTGCAAAGCGTATAATTTTTGACATGGAGGAGTCTTTCACAAAGAGACTTCTAGCAAATACTGCCGAGTATATACCAAGGATGGATAATGGCAGACGAAGAAGCGCAAGAACTCGATATACAACCGCCGGCCAACAAGGCCCCGGCAGGTCAAAAAAATATGCTCTTAACGGTTGTTATGCTTTTAAACACCGTTCTTATGGGCGGTGTTGGTTATCTACAATGGCAATCCCATCAAGCACAATTAAATGAACCAAAGACAGCTGACTTATTAAGCGCTGCTAATAAAGTTAAAGACCCAGAAGAAGAAGAAGATACTGGGATGGCCCAGGAAGAGGATGGTATCCTCTTTCCGCTAGAAGGCTTTACCGCTAACTTGGCCCAGGGGGACGGACCACGTCGCTTTGTTCGTCTTACAACCGTATTAAAATTTAGCAAGAATTCAAATGAGGAAGAATTTAAGGCCAGGAAGCCTCAGATTCGAGACACCATTATAAGTACACTGAATAGTAAGAGGCCGGAAGACCTTTTAAAGCTCGAAGGAAAAAACTTTTTAAAAGAAGAAATTAAATCGGCCATCAATTCGTTTTTAGTTGATGGGCATGTAATAGATGTTTTTTACGTCGGCTTTCAGATTAACTAGAAAGCAGGCGATTTTTAAAATGAACGACAGGATGTTGTTCACAAGGTTTAAGGACCGATCCCAGGAGGGGATAGATGGCTCAGGTACTCAGTCAAGACGAAGTTGATGCTCTATTAAACGCGGTTAATGACGGCGACACCGATGATATTCTAGGTGATGGTGGAGATTTCGGTGCTGATGAAGATGAAGATGATAATATACAGACCTATGACCTGACTAATCAGGATAGGGTTATCCGGGGAAGGATGCCTATTCTTGAGATTATTTACGAAAGGTTCATTAGGTCGTTTCGTGTTTCTCTTTCCAACTCTCTTAGAAAAATTTCGACAATTTCAATGATTTCAACCGATCTTTTAAAGTTTGGTGAATTTGTTAATACTCTGCCGATTCCTTCATGCATGTGCATCATGCGCTTTAATGAATTAAGGGGACCGGCCTTACTTGTTTTTGAATCCAAACTTGCCTATGCCATTATCGATTCTTACTTTGGTGGAACTGATAGACCTTTTACAAAAATCGAGGGGAAGGAATTCACCATGATCGAGCTTTCTTTTATGAAGAAAGTTATGGATATGGCGATTGCCGACCTAGAGGAAGCCTGGGCGCCAGTCCATAGAATTGATGCACAATATTTACGAACAGAGATTAACCCTCAATTTGTGGGAGTGGTGCCACCTTCAGATGTTATTATTGCCACAACCTTAGAAGTTGAATTCGAATCAGCTTCCGGAACCATCATGATTGTTGTTCCGTACTCAACCATTGAACCAATTAAACAAAAACTTTCCTCAAGCTTTCAAACAGATAATGACATGGCCGACAGTATTTGGACCCATGCCATGAATGAACATATAAAAGAGGCCGATGCTACTTTAGTAGTTAAGCTAGGCGAAGCTGAAATGACAGTCGGGGACCTCCTGACACTAGAAACAGACGATATTATCCCTCTCAATCAGGAGGCTTCGGGAGAAGTCTCCCTGGCGGTTGAGGGAGTAGAAAAAATGAAATGCCTAATTGGAATTCATAAAGGCAATAGAGCAATACAAGTTACTAAAATAGATGGCAAAGAAGCCAAATTAAAAAAATAAAAGGCGGAAATTATGGAAAACGAAGAAAATCAAGATCCAGAAGTAGAAGCAGCTGCACCAGCATCAGCCCCTCCTGCCGGAGGAGATCAAGGTGGAGGAGCTCCAGATAGTCTCGATGATATTAAAAGGGTTCAAGTGGCAGAGCTCGCCGATAGTATTAAAGCTGGAGACGACTCACTCAATAAATTAAAAGTTCAAAACTTAGACTTTATTTTAGATATTCCATTAAAAGTAACTGTCGAACTAGGAAGAACGACAGTCGTAATTAAAGACCTTCTACAGCTAGGACAGGGCTCGGTACTAGAGCTCGATAAGTTAGCTGGTGAACCACTGGAGATCCTAGTTAATGGGAAGTTAGTGGCTAAAGGCGAGGTTGTAGTTGTTAATGAGAAATTCGGAATTCGTCTAACAGATATTATTAGCCCAATCGAAAGGATCGAAACGCTTAAGTAAATACCAAGCTGATTGTGAGGAACTTATGAAAACAACTTTAAAAATGACACTCTTATCTCTGCTTCTTTTTTCCGCTGGAAACTCTATGGCCGCCCATAAAGTTAAAGATGTTCGATACCAATCGATAAATGAAAAAGAAGGCAAGATCAGTATTCTTTTTAATAAAGTGTTCGACTCCAATCCCGACCTTACAATAAAAGGCAAAACAATTCAGGTGGCCTTACCCGAAACCATGGTTTGGCCAAAAATTGAAAAGAAAGCCTCTATTTCTAAAAGTTTTGACACCACTTTGATGGCCTATCAATTTAATAAAAACCTGACTCGTTTTCGCGTAATCCTGCCTTATAATTTAAAAGAAGGCAGCAATAAGGTGTACCTGAAGCTGAATGGTAAAAAACTAGATATTATTTTCCCACTCGCTAGCCGCAATAAATTATTTTCTAATAAAAAATTGGAGAGGAAACCTGCAATTAAAGGCAAGGCCACTATCGCTAAAGGTATTGATCGTTATGATGAAAAATACTTAGAGAAACTTCTAAAAGATAGAGAAGAAGTCGTTGGCAAAGCTCCATTGGCAGAAAATAAGAAAGATTTTGATTTCAAATCTCCTGAAAAAGCCAAAGTTGACCAAGTCAAAATGGCCTTAGCGGCTCCCGCTAAAGATGCAAAAGCTGGTGGCTTCTCTCTCTGGAAATATATTGGAAAGTTCATAGCGTTTCTAGGATTAATTCTCTTACTTTTCTATGGTGTAGTCGCTCTAATGAAAAAAGGCGTTATCAAAAAAGGCAAGCTTGGCTTCCTCAATAGCACCAAATTGGTAGAGGTCTTAAGTACTACCTATGTAGGGCCTAAGAGGAACCTATTAGTCGTCAAAGCACATAATCAAGTTTTCTTAGTAGGTAGTTCAGAAAACGGCCTTAATTTTCTCTCCGAGATTGATGATGTCTCAGGTCTTTTGAAAGAAGGCGAGAAACAAGTTGTAGGAGATAATTTTGATATTCAAATTGGTGAAGAAGTTGGCAACGAAAAGAGCTTTCGCTTGAAAGGGGAGAAGAGTTCTCCTGCTGCCGAAGCCGCCACTGAGATAGAAGACAAAGTGAAACTATCAGACCAAATCAAAAATAAAGTGAAGGGACTTAAGTCACTTCAATAAGGATGAGCATGACACGGTTTTATTATTTATTAAGCGCTATTGTCTTTCTATTTGCCGGCTCGGCATTTGCTCAAACTACGGGCACCAATGTTGGCCTTCCAGGATTAGCTCTTAATTTTGGACAAGGAGTTAACCTTGTAGACACCATTGAAGTCTTAATGCTCTTTACAGTTATAACAATGGCACCCGCCATCTTAATCCTATGTACCTGCTTCACAAGAATTATTGTTGTCCTCTCTTTCATGAGACAGGCGATTGGCACCCAGAATATGCCACCGAATCAGTTATTAATTGGCTTTGCACTTTTTCTCTCTGTCTTTGTAATGAAGCCAGTAGGCATGAATATTTATGAGCAAGGAATCAAACCCTATATGGATAAAAAAATATCCACCACTCAGGCCTTAACAGTGATCGAAAGTAATTTGCGTGGTTTTATGACCAAGCAAACTCGAAAGCCAGACATTGCACTCTTTTATGACGTAACTGGAGAAAAGGCCCCAGCTACTGCAGCAGATGTTCCAATTCACTTTCTTATCCCAGCATTTATAATTTCAGAACTTAAGACAGCATTCCAGATAGGTTTTTTGCTTTATATTCCCTTTTTGATTCTGGATATGGTGGTCGCCTCAGTACTTATGGCGATGGGGATGATGATGCTTCCTCCGGTAGTTATCTCGCTTCCATTCAAACTATTACTATTTGTATTAGTAGATGGTTGGCAGCTAGTTACCGGGTCAATATTAAGATCTTTTAATTAAGGAGAGGTTGCGTGGGCTTTGATTCATTTGCAGATATTACAAACCAGGCGATAAAAGTTGCGCTCTATATTTCAGCTCCTATGTTATTAGGAGCACTCTTTATGGGTATCGCAGTTTCACTCTTTCAGGCGGTTACTCAAATTAATGAGCAGACCCTCTCTTTCATACCTAAGATTCTTGTAATTGTAGGGGCGATGGCACTCTTTGCTCCTTGGATGACTGATACTTTAACAACTTTTACACGGGAATTAATTTTAAGCATTCCTGAGGTAGTAAACGGGCGATGATTAATATTGCGATTACTGACCAGACATCTCTGATTGCATTTTGGCTTATCTTTAGTCGTTGGCTCGCTATAATGTTTCAATTGCCACTTTTTGATAATATGACGATTCCAACCATGGTAAAAGTCCTGAGCACGCTCCTAATTAGCTATGCTTTTTTTCCAATAACTGCTCCACATGTCATTAAAGACATCCAATACCTTGGGGTTGAAAATTTTTGGGCGCTGACTATTTTTTATACCTTCGTTGGTTTAATTATTGGCTACTTTGTAAAGGCCATCATGAATATTTTTATTGCCTCAGGGTCGATGATTACCCAAAGTATTGGTTTTGCGGCCGTTCGTTATTTTGACCCATCAAGTTCTTCTCAAGTGGGACCTTTTGAAAGATTAATTCAATGGACCATCCTGATCATGGTCATCACTTCAGGTGCTTTAATTCCAATGTTTAAAGGTGTTCTTGCCAGCTTCGAGGCGATCCATGTTTATCAATTAGGAAAGATGGCAAATATCTCAATTTTCTTCTTAGAGTTTTTTAAATCGATTTTTACAGCATCTTTAATGCTGGCGTCACCAATACTATTTACCCATGTCATGATTATGGCAGTTCTAGGAATTATTTCTCGAACAGTGCCTCAAATGAATATTATTATGGTTAGTTTCGTTGTCAATATTGGCATGGGACTACTGGTTTTTATAGCTTGCTCGGATGAATTTTTTCAAGTGGCCTATAAGATGTATACCGACCGTCTCGGTGAATGGTTTCTATTTTTTAGCTAGGAAGTGTAATGGCAGATGAAATGGACAAGGATTCAGGCGAAAAGACCGAAGACCCCACGTCCCATCGGATAGAACAATTCCGAAAACGTGGGGAGGTTGCTTCCTCTAAAGAATTAGCCTCAGTGCTGATTCTTTCTGCTGCATTTTTGACGCTAGTCCTTTCTTTGGTCTTTGTTTATGAAGAAATGGGGAAATTTATTGAATACATATTTTCAATAGACGCAGATAAAGCCTTTATTGAAAAAAACTTAAAAGTGGTTGGAAGTAAGGCGCTATGGCTGGCCTTTAAATGTACTGGACCACTTTTTCTTGTAGTTTTCTGTGTCTCAATCCTCGCTAATGTTATCCAAGTAGGGTTTCTCTTTTCCCCAGATGTTCTTACTTTTAAGCCAGAGAGAATTAATCCTATTGCCGGAGTCAAAAAACTCTTTTCAATGCGTTCGACAGTAGAGGCATTCAAAGGGTTTATGAAATTTATCTTTGTAATGTCAATTGTGTATGTTTTTGTTCGCGACGATTTAACTAAGTACCAAGGCTTTATGCATCTGAATTTTTTCGATTCATTTATCTATGGCAAAGTAATTATTGCCAAATTATCTTTCTCGATAATTCTTGGACTACTAATCGTTGCTATCGGTGACTTCGCCTATCAGAAATACACTTATAAGAAAAAGCTAATGATGACAAAAGAAGAGGCCAAACGTGACAATAAAGAGCATGACGGTAATCCTGAAGTAAAACAAAGAATTAGAACTATCCAAAGAGAAATGGCGCAAAAAAGAATGATTACCGAGGTTCCAAATGCCGACGTGATTATCACTAACCCAACTCATTTAAGTATTGCCGTTAAATACGATATGCAAGGCATGATCTCTCCTGAGGTCATTGCTAAGGGCGCAGATAATATTGCTATGAAAATAAGGGAAATTGCCAAGGAACACGATATTCCAATCGTCGAGAATGTTCCATTGGCGCGCTCTCTTTACAAAACAGTAGATATTGGTTCCGCCGTTCCACGCGGTCTCTATAAAGCAGTAGCTGAAGTTTTAGCATTTGTTTACAAATTGAAAAGAAAAAAGAAGGCCTTGAGTTAGTAGGTAAGGAAAGTTATGAACGAAATATTAGGTAGATTTAGAAAGCTCGCTAGCAATTCAGATTGGTTGATTGCGGCTGGGCTATTTGGAATTCTCATTGTTTTAATGGTTCCAATTCACCCAATCGTTCTTGATTTACTCCTAGCTCTCTCTCTTGCATTTGCCGTAGTTGTACTTTTAGTTTCTGTTTATGTGAAAAAGCCACTCGATTTCTCAACCTTTCCTACAATCCTTTTAGTAATGACCTTATTTCGCCTTTCATTAAACGTCGCCACAACACGTAATATTTTGCTAGATGGCGGTAGTGATGGAACCGGAGCCGCCGGAGAAATTATTAATTCTTTTGGGAAATTTGTCGTCGGTGGGAATTACGTCGTTGGTATTATCATTTTCATAATTTTCGTGATTATAAACTTTATTGTGATTACTAAAGGTGCTGGCCGAGTTGCAGAAGTTGCAGCTCGATTTACCTTAGATGCAATGCCAGGTAAGCAAATGGCGATTGATGCCGACCTTAATGCTGGGCTTATAGACGAAGCCCAGGCCAAGAAAAGAAGGCAAGAAGTTGGTTCAGAAGCAGAATTTTACGGTTCTATGGATGGTGCCTCGAAATTTGTGAGAGGGGATGCCATTGCAGGTATTTTAATTGCGGTTATAAATATTCTCGGTGGAATCTTAGTTGGAGTCGCCCAAAATGGTCTCTCCGCAGCAGAGGCGGCAGAAACCTTTACCCTCTTAACAGTTGGTGATGGTCTGGTCTCACAAATTCCAGCTCTTATTATATCTATATCGGCTGGGATTATTGCCCCTCGAAATACTGACGACGATAGCCTGGGACTTCAGGTAACAAGACAATTTAAAGTTCATCCAAAGGCGATGTTTATCGCTGCCACAATTTTAGGCGTCTTTGGATTGATCCCAGGGCTTCCAAAATTTCCTTTCTTTTCTCTCTGCCTGGCGCTCTTAGTAACTGCTTACTATATTGATAAGGGTAATAAGCAGGAAGAAGATGATTTCAAGGCCAGACAAGTCGACGAGAAGAAAGCGACACCAGATAATCTTGAAGAACTGCTTAGTTTAGAGCTTGTCGAATTAGAAGTTGGTTATGGGCTGGTTAACCTTGTCGATGCTGAACAGAATGGAGACCTCTTAGAGCGGATCACCCATATTAGAAAACAATTTGCTTTGGATTGGGGGGTTATTATTCCTTCCATCAGAATTAAAGACAATTTAGAATTAAAGCCCGGTGGATATAGCGTCAAGATTAAGGGAATCGAAGTCGCCAAGGGCGAGTTGGTATCTGATCACTTTTTGGCAATGGATCCTGGCTCTGTGATTGAGAAAATGGATGGAATCGAAACCGTTGAACCAGTCTTTGGACTTCCAGCGGTTTGGATTTCAGAAGAGCAGAAAGAAGATGCTCAGTATAATGGGTATACCGTAGTAGATCTGTCTACTGTTGTCGCCACTCACCTCACCGAAATCCTCAAATCCAATTTACATGAGTTATTTGGTCGGCAAGAACTAGTTAGAATCATGGAAAACTTCAAAGAAGACTATCCAAAAATTGTATCTGACCTAGTTCCTGATATCCTAACACTAGGAACAATTCTTAAGGTAATGCAGAACTTACTAAGAGAGGGAGTCTCAGTGCGCGATCTTAGAACCATATTAGAAACTATGTCTGAGTATGGTGTGACATTGAAAGAAGCTGACGGTCTAACTGAATTAGTCCGCCAAAACCTTTACCGCACTATTACAGAAGGTATTCGAGGTGAAGCAGGGGATATTCCGCTGTTCACATTAGATCGAGGGATTGAAGAGAATATCGCAGGCAACTTAATTCAGACAGAAAAGGGTCAAGAACTTTCTCTTGATCCTAAAATTACTCAAACAATATTAGCTAGTTTAAATGAAAAAATAGAAGAGGCTACAACACTAGGCGAAAAGATGGTCGTTCTCTGTTCACCGGTTATTAGAAACCACTTTAAGAAATTAACAGAGAAATTTATTCCTAATTTAATTGTTGTTAGTCATAACGAGATAAGTTCTGATGCAAATATCAGATCTTTGGGTACGGTGAGGTTGTAGTATGTATGTAAGAAAGTTCGAAGCGGAAAATTTAGATGATGCCCTCAAAGAAATTAAGCGAGAAATGGGACCCGATGCCATTATCCTAAAAACTATTACCAATAAGGGATTAAAAGGGGCTTTTAAGAAAAATAAAATTGAAATTACTGCGGCAATTTCTGAAAAAAACTATACGAAGAAAGCCAGAGTCGATAAAGTTCTAGATGACGATCAGAAAAGTGAATTTTATGCTGGCAGCTCTAACTATATTTCAAATATGATAGATGAACACTCTGGAAATAATGATTCCGACCAACTCTACCAAGTGAATAACCCTGGCTACGGTAGCCTAGGACTCAATAAATCGGTAAATACCGTCAAAAAGATCGGTGAGAAAATAAAAACGGGCCTGGATGATTTTTTGAATACCACCTCAAGCATTGAGCCCGACTCGCAATTAGAAACTGGTTTGGATTCTTTTATTACAAATGAAGAGTTGGAAGAATTCGCTCCAACTCAAATTACCCATGCCCCAATCCATTTAGACCCTGTTGTCGAGCAACCCCAAGTTGCGGCACCTCCCAGCCGCCAAGACGACGAAAAAATAAATGAGCTTGAACGAAAAATTTACGAGCTGACAAAGTCACTGGAGCGTATCCAGTCAAAAGAGCCAATAGGGGTAGCTACACTAGGAGCAACTCTTAGAAGTCACGGTATCGACGAAAGCTATATTCAAGAGATTTGTAAAAAAGCGATGTTTGAGCTCTCTGAAGAGGAGCGGACTAATACTGACCTTGTATTTGAATTCGCACTTAGAGAGATGTTGAAGGTAATCGAAATAGATATGCCTCTCTTTTCAACAATTGACTGTGAAGAAACGCCAGTTATAACAGTCCTTCTGTCAGAAACATCAACTGGACAAACTAACCTAAGTCAAAAAATTGGTGCACTTAAAAAAGAAGCAGTCATTATTCGTACCGGAACAGCAGACTCCCAGCCTAATTTTGCTGAGCAATTATTAGATGTGAAAGTTGTTTTCGCAAATAGTGTGCCAGAAATTGTTTCTGAATGCCGCAAGGCTATCGAGAAAGGCCTTTCAGTTTTTATTGATTATAAAAATGTACAGGCCGAGGAAAATCAGGCGAAGAAGTTTATTGATGGGCTTCGCAGGGCGTTCGATAAAGTGGAAGTATTGGTCACACTATCGGCCATTCACTCCGAAGGTTATAATAAAAAGGTAATTACTCGCTATCTTCCAATGCTGGATGGAGCGGTTGTATCACACTTAGATATTTGCCTAGACTTTGGAGCACTTTTTAATATCTCATTTATTTCTAAAGGAATTCCTTTTAAGTTCTTTGGGACAGGAAAAATTATTCCTGAAGATATAGAATCGGCAACAGCAGAGAGAGTTTTAGCAGGAATTTTTAACTTATAAAAACGACGCGAAAGCGTAGGCAGTTTATAAAAGTACAACGAACTCTAGGATGGAGTCGTTATTCAGGAGACAGGATGTCTGAAACTAGTGCACGCAATTGGCTATTATCTCAAAATAGCTATGACCAACCGGGGCTTTCTCGTAAATTAGAAGGTCGCGCCAAAACAATCTCCGTTACCAGCGGGAAGGGCGGAGTTGGAAAGACCTCAGCCAGTTTAAAAACTTCAAAAATCTTAGCAGAATGGGGCTATCGCGTATTACTAGTCGATTGCGATTCGAACTTGAGCAACACCGCCTTAAAGTTGGGACTTCCAGTCAAAAACGACTTTATGGACTTAGTCTCAGGTCGTAAGTCTTTTGATGAATGTATCTATAAAGACGATAATTTTCACTTACTCGCGGCCTGTAATGGGGACTTGGAATTATTTGAAAAAAATATTCAATTCGACCATATAATAATTGACCTAATTACTTCTTATGAAAATCAATACGATTTTATTATCTTGGATTGCCCGGCAGGAATCTCAAAGGAGATAATGGCCTTGAATGCCTACTGCGACTACCGTTTTGTGGTGGTAACACCGGACAAGTCTTCATTAACTGATTCTTATTCTCTGATGAAAATCCTCAACACTCGCTTTGGGGTTAAGGATTACCACCTATTGGTCAATAAGGTGAGCTCCACCAATCAGTACCAGAGACTTATTAAAACTCTTTGTGAGACCACTGAGAACTTCTTAGATTGCCGCCTCAACGTACTTGGAGGCATAAAACTAGAACCTGATTCAGGAGATCGATTTGACCAAATACTCTTAGAGGAGGCAAATAATTCCCTGCACAAAAACTTTGTAAAGCTACTTTCTAACTTCACCGAGAAGAATATAGGTACCCAACCTATTAGAAACTACGCTTGCGTAGATGACTATGGACAGGAAGTCCGCGGAACAATTAGCTAAGGAGTGCGTTAATGTCATCTCTCTCGAAGAAACTTAGAAACCTCAAAGATTACCGTTCAACAGTTGACCCAAAGGTCAAAGATGAAATTGTTATCGAGTATGCCCCATTAATTAAGTATATTGCCCAAAAAATCGCTTCGAGATTACCTTCAAATATTGAACTTGATGATCTTATTTCATGTGGAGTCATCGGATTGATGGATGCCATCGAAAAGTTCGACCCAACCAGAGACAATAAATTTAAAACTTATGCGGAATTTAGAATCCGTGGATCTATATTAGATGAGCTTCGTGCACAAGACTGGGTACCGCGCTCGATTCGTGAGAAGGCTAAGTTGGTCGAGAGAACTTATGCCAAATTAGACTCTGAGCTTGGAAGACCGGCCAGTGATGAAGAAATGTGTAAAGAATTACAGCTTTCACAGGATGATTTTTACGACCTTCTCAATAAGGCCAAATCAATCTCGCTATTGAATATTGACGACTCAGGCTCCTTTAATAGAGGGGATAAGAAGTTAATGGCCGGCTTGATGGAAGATAATCGCACTACTAATCCATTCAATGCTGTAAGTTATAAAAATATCCGCGACAAAATCAAAGAGGGTATTGCTGGTCTGCCAGAGAAGCAACGACTAGTGCTTTCTCTTTATTACTATGAAGATTTAAATCTAAAAGAAATTGGACAGGTTCTTGATGTTACCGAGTCCAGAGTTTCCCAGCTTCATACCCAAGCCATTATGAAGTTACGCCATCGATTAAGAAGTCTAGTTGATGGCCCAGAAGATATGGCCTCCTAAATCCAAATTTTAGTTTAATGCCAGGAAGGTAAGTAGATGGAAAAGGATTTCCGAACAGATTATGCCAGTGGAGTAAGGGCCCTTGAGGACCTACACACGCTCGGAAAGTCTGACTTGAGTCCACTTATCAGCCAGGTCTTTTTCCATTTTTCCGAAATACGGCGAAAAGCAAATAGCTCTGTTGCCAATTTAAGCTCCTTCAAAGAGATCTCAGGATACCTAGAGGGAGTAGTGGAAGAAAAAATTCATACTTTTCTGCTTGAGCAGCTCACCACGAAAAACCTAAATCTTTCTATGAATAAAAAAGTGATGGGACTTAAGGAGTGGGAAAAAGTACTGACTTTTACTGATCAGGTGTTGAAGCTCATCACATTATTTCCTATTGAAAAAAACCTAGAGCTTTCGATTGGTCCTGACGAGGTTGAAATCGTCGGAGAAGTCTTTGATACTAAAAAACTGGCCTTGCACCGCCAAGAAGTTTACGCCATTACCCGCGAACTCTTTAAACAGAAAGTCCTTTTAACTTTTGAAGTCAGTGAAAAAGCTAGCGAGGATTTTTACCAACTCAAATTGAAATTCGACTATGGACACCTCGAGGACGAGGTTTACGGAATTGACCTAATAAGAGAGAAAAACGTTTTTATCAGTTTCTCAAATGTCTTCGAAAAGTATAAAATCGACCATCGTGAAGCAGCAAAATTAGGCGATCATTATTGGATCGAAATTCGCGATGACCTATCAGTGAGACAATTTATAGAATTACCAGATAACTTTCTAGCGGAAAACCCTACCAAAGAAATCATCCATTTTAACTTTCTATTTCGCCCTATTTCGCTCATAATACCAAAGAGGGGAAGTTTAATTTTCCTCGACGGATTCGGCCAGATATCGACCACAGGAAGTGATGATTCTAATGTTATTGGACAGGATGTTTTTTCCCATTTGCAGATTAAAAAACACAGCATTGACATTTTTTCACTCTTTTCCAGCTAATGTGACAGTAATCACGGCCGTCCACAAATCCGGCAATTGATGATGAGGTTTGTTATGAGTATAAAGTCTAGTCGAAACGTCCAAACGTTTTATTTCTCGGTTCTCTTCTGTCTTATGATTGGAATTAGCTTCGGCTCTTATCACTATTGGAAAGTAGGGCCGATAAATTTTGAGAATATTACCTCTCTCTATGAAACATCTTTGAAGACTAAAGAAATCAACGAAAATAATCCTGTCAAACAAATCAGAAAATTAGTTGAATCCGATAGAGTTAGAGAAGCTGTCAAGGCACTTGGTAAGCTCGAAAAAAACACCCGTGAGATTGACCGGGTTAAGCATTTGACGGAATACAATTCTTACTTAGAAGGAATAAAAGAAAGTAAGAAGTCGATGAATAAGTTACTTTCGTCTCCAGCTCTTTCTAGAATCATTTTAGTCCTAAGTAATAAAGTTTCAAATTTCGAAGCTTATGTAGTTCAAAATAATTGGAGAACTTTAACTAGAATGGCCAAAAGAATTAAGGCCAAAATTGTTCCCACCAGAGTTCATTCTCCAGGCTTTTTTAATTATTCAAAAATGAAAAAATTGAGTCGAACAATTTCTAGTGATATGGGGATTATGATCAATGTTACCGAGTCTTCAATACTGACCCAGCAAAACAAAATTATAATTCTTGCAAAAATACGGGCGATGCAAACAGAATTAAATATGTTTAATAGGTATTTAAAAAATCTCAAAAGCTTTAGTACTTCCTATGGTAAATTTAGCTCTTCGTATAATAATTGGTTCTCAAAAATATTACCCGAAATCACTCTTCAGCGAATTAACTTAGAAGAGAACTCGAAGTATATTTTATATTCACTCTTTGGAGTCATTGCTTTTATTCTGGCAGCGCTCTTTGCTGGCTGGATGGTTTATAGCCGCTCTGTAGTGAGCTCTCAGAATTCAGTAGAAAAGGTAATCCTTCAGGCAGTGAAAGATGGAATCGTGCCTACTGAAGGTAAATTTAGTCATAACTTTTCACAAAACTTTAATTTGGAATTTAACAAATTTCATTCCTATATTCACAAAAGGATGAGCTTTGGAGCGGTCTTTCAAGATGCCGTTCCTTTCTCGGCTTTTTTACTAGACGCTAATCTAAATCTTTCCTGGGGAAATAAATTATTTTACCAAACTTGGGGAATCACGGATTTAATGGGTGACGAGCATGTGTCTTGGGATTTTTTACAGCAGTCTACTAACCTTGGCGAAAATGACCCGATCTTTCTTGCAATTCAAGAAAACCTGGCCGGGATCTATCAAATTCAGCTAAGGACGAAGGGCGATGAAGAGGGACTTCCTTATGAAATGTATGTCGCTCCAGTAGAATACGCCGACCAGAAAAGAGTGATGGTCTTTTTATACCCACTACGTTCTATCGAAGAATCACTTTCAAACCAAATGAAGTCAGTAGTAGGGCCTGTTACCCGAACTTTAGAAGCGATGACAAATAATGGTTTCACAGGTGAATTCCGAGAAAAAATTTACAAGGACTTTGAAATTGCTGGAATTACAGATGTGGTTGATAAGTTTCAAAAATATTCTGATTTTGTAAGCCAACAAAAATTGGGACTACTCGGTGAAATAGAAAAACTTGAAAATGAGCTCTTCGACCAATTCAAACTAGCAGACGATTTGCGTGGAATCTTGGTTGAAAATCAAGAAGTAAATACCAAAATTGTAGATGAGTTCTATCAGGCCAAAGATTCCATTATTTCAAGTGTTGAATTTCGAAACGAAGTGGAGCAGCTCTACCAAAATACCGTTGTTACTGCCAAGTCACTATTTAAGGATGAGTCTGAATTACTGACCAAGTCTGAAGCTTGCATCGATATCATTGGCGAGAATACAAAAGCTTTTAATATGGTCTCGAAAGTAAGGACTGACTTTAAGGACTTGAGAAAAGAAGTTGAAACTTTTAAATCTAGGATTGTTCAGACTTTAGACCAAGCGCTGATCTTTCAAAGAAGAGATGAGAATAGTAGCAAGGTAGAGGACGCCTTTAGCCGCATTAAAATGGAAGTCCGTGGTTTTGATAAGACCTTAGGGGCCTTCTCACAATCGGTACAGAATTTAGATATAGGACTTTCGAAAGTAGAGCTTTTGATGGAGCAAAATAATCCACCAGAACTGACCAATCTTCGAGAGCGCTTTTCGGATGCTCAAGAAAATATTGAAAGTGATATGTTTCATATCAATCGTCTAGAGAGAACAGGCCAAGGTATGGACGCGAGTCTTATTTCATCTCTAAAGAGCTTGTACGAAGGCTTTCAATCGAATCGAATCCAGCTACAAGACATGTCATTACTACTAGGGGAGCGAAATGAATCAGAAGCTCTCGGAACTAAAGATGATTTAATGCTTGATCAAGTTCTTAGACAAGACGACGGGCAAACGGTTTAAATTAGCGTCTGTTCGAAAAGCTTGCGCATCATGTATTCTGCGTGCGCTTTAAGCTCTGATAATTCACCAGTATTGATAACTACAAAGTCGGATTTTGACTTCTTAACTTCGATAGACATTTGATTATCGATAATTGAAAGTGCCAATTCGCGGTCTATCCCGTCTCTTTCCATTAAGCGTTTAATTTGTAGGTCCTGAGGGGAGTAAATGCAAAGTGTAATATCGACTAAGGTATCCAATCTCTTTTCAAAAAGTAGAGGCACATCATAGATGATCGCTTGAGGATTCCCTAGTTCTTGGTAGGCTTGATTAAATACCTTAGGCATTTGAGTATATAGAAATTTTTCGAGTTCAAGTCTATTCTTTGTTTCTGAGAACGCGACTTTTCTAAGAGTGGGGAAATCAATTTGGCCTTTTACTATCGCCTTGGGGAAATTATCTTTAACGAATTCGACAGAAGTCGGTAGCTTATAAATTCTTTTAATTAGTTGGTCAGCATCAATAATTGCCAGACCCAGATCTTTAAAATGTTTTGCAATGGTAGACTTTCCAGTTGCAATTCCCCCCGTAAGACCAAGAATAGGAACTGCCAGATGGTGAAGTCTCTCTCCTATTTCTAAACTAATGAATTCGTCTTTTAACTTTAGAGACATCTTAGAACCTAGTTATTTTTAGCGGCTTTTTCTTGTGACTTTGCACTGTCCCAAAAAACATCCATTTCTGATTGATTCATTTCTTCGAGAATTTTTCCATCCTCTTCAATTAAGCGCTCCATATGATTAAAGCGTCTTAAGAATTTTTTATTTGCCTGCCTAAGACAATCTTCAGGATCGATTCCTAAATGTCTTGCCAATTGCGCACCAGAAAAGAGGAAGTCTCCCATTTCTTCAGTAACTCTCTCTTTCGAAATTTTAGAAGCCACTAACTCTTCTTTTAATTCTTGCCATTCTTCTTCAACCTTATAGGCAACCTGTTGAGCATTATCCCAGTCAAAGTTTAGCTTGGCCGTCTTAACTCCAATTTTATTGGCCGAAAAAAGTGCAGGAAAGTTCAAGTAACTTTTATCGATACGGCTTGAGCTTGCGCCGCCATTTGACTGCTTTTCTTCTTTTTTAATTTCTTCCCAGTTTTTTACAACCTCTTCTGCATTTGTTGCTAGGCTTGGATCTTTAAAAACATGGGGGTGGCGGCGAATTAATTTCTCACTGAGGTTTTTGGCAACGCTTTCGAGATCGAAGGTTTTTTCTTGTGAAGCGATTGTAGAATGCAGTAAAACCTGCAATAAAACATCACCTAACTCGTCTTGCATTTCTAAACTCTTCTCAGATTCAGTCGCCTCTATAAATTCATAAGATTCTTCAATAAGGTATTTCAAAAGACTTTTGTGGGTTTGCTTTAGGTCCCAAGGGCAGCCTGTCACGGGCCTTCTGAGGTCCTTCACCACTTGGATTAATTTTTCTAACTCGGGATAATTCATGGCGCCACTATAGGTAATTATCCACCCATGTGTAAACTAGACAGGGTGGGGATGGCACGGTACAAAAATTAAAATGAAAATAGAGATCGGAAAAATCCATTTAGAGTGGGAGAGCTCATTACAGTTAAGCGACAGTCTAAAGGTTGTTTTAGAGGCGGGGCTTAGCGCCTTTGATGCTTTCTTACCGCAGAGTTTAAGTCTTTCAAAAGGCGAAGTTTGGTTGACTCTACATCTTATCTCGTCCGATCAAATGCAGCAGTTGAATAAAGAACACCGCAGCAAAGATCAAACTACCGACGTCCTATCCTTCCCTGTTCACGACACTTTGCGTCCGAAGGAAAGAGAGGCAAACTTGCCCTTTCCCCTGCAATTAGGGGATATTTTTATTGCCGATGAAGTGGCGGCAAAACAGGCCAAAGAATTTGATATAAGTTATGATATGGAAGTTCTGCATCTTTTAGTTCATGGTCTATTGCATCTTTGCGGTTATGATCATGAGGTCTCGGATACTGAAGAAAAGCTGATGTTTGAGCTCGAAGATCAATTAATGTCCGCAGTTTATAGTGAGTTAAGTTAAATGGAAGAAAGTATACGAATACAATTAGATGAAAAGCGCTCAGCGATGGCAAGCTACCAAGGTAAATTAGAAAACCTTCGGAGGTCACTTTGATATACCTGCAAAGCAAGACCGCCTGAATAGAATAGCTGAGATGGAGGCCCTTGAAGGTTTCTGGCAAGACTCTGATCACGCAGCTAAAATTCAGAAAGAAAAATCAACCATTGAAGAAGTAGTTAATACCTATTTAGGACTTTTTGAACTTTTTGAAGAGTTTGAAATACTGGTTGAGTATGCCGATGAAGATGATGATCAGCCCTCTGCTGAAGAGGCGATAGAGATCTATGAGAAATTCCTTATTCGTTATGGCAACACTGAACAAAAAGTCCTTCTTTCTGAAGAAGCCGATTCAAATAATGCCATTCTCTCAGTAAATTCCGGCGCGGGAGGTACCGAATCTTGCGATTGGGCGGCGATGCTACTTAGAATGTTTAATCAATGGGGAAAAAGTAAAAAATTTAAAGTAACGACTCTTGATCACCAAGCAGGAGATACTGCCGGTTTAAAGTCGGCGACAATATTAATAGAAGGGCCATTTGCCTACGGGTTAATGAAATCCGAGTCAGGAGTTCATCGATTAGTTAGAATTTCTCCCTTTGATTCAGCAGCGAGACGCCACACTTCCTTTGCCAGTGTCTATGTTTCACCGGAAATTGACGATGACATAGAAATTGACATCAATGACAAAGACTTGCGGATCGATGTTTACCGCTCCGGCGGTGCAGGCGGGCAATCTGTAAATACCACTGATAGCGCGGTTAGAATTACCCATAATCCGACTGGGGTAGTGGTGACCTGCCAAAATGAGAGAAGCCAATTGCAAAATAAAGCTCAAGCTATGAAGGTCCTACGAAGTCGCCTTTATGACTTGGAAATGGAAAAAAAGAGAGAAGCAGCCGATGAAGTTGAATCTAATAAGAAAAAAATAGAATGGGGCTCTCAGATTCGTTCCTATGTGCTTCATCCTTATAAATTAGTAAAAGACCACCGTACTGACTTTGAATCATCTGGGGCTGAAAAAGTTCTGGACGGAGAGCTCGACGGTTTTATGGATTCTTTTCTTCGTTGGAGAGTGAGCCCGGAGGAAGAGGATGGATAATCTTTTTAAAACCTTTCTACAGGTTCTTCTACTAGACCGTTCCTCGCTCAAGTTCGCAGCAGGAGTATTGATCGGGCTGGCTTTTTCTATCTCGGTAATTCTTTGCACCATAGGTATTATGGATGGCTTTGAATGGTCGCTTAAAAAAGGCCTGAATAGAAGTGTAGGGGATCTCTATTTCTATTCTAGAGATGGATTTTTTGAACTTGAAGGCGATGTAAAGGACCAGCTTAAAAATTTAGAAATTAAAGAATTTTCTCCAGTCGTTCAGACTGAAAGTTTCCTCATTTATAATGAGGTCTCAAAAGGTGTTTTGATAAAGGGAGTAGACCTGGCGCTTTTTGGAAAAGTTACCGGTATCGCTCTTGCCTTGAAAGAGGGAGAGGTTGCGATTGGTATCGAGCTACAGAAAAAACTCGAGCTTAAAATAGGTGATGAAATTGTCTTGGCCCTGGCGAATGGAAACAAGGGAGTTTCAAATACTCCGATGCTCGCTCGCTACCGAGTCGGCCAATTCATTACCCACGGCGTTTATCAAAAAGACCTGAGACAGGTTTATATGAATATTAGCGAGCTTCAAAATATCTTAGATATTGAAAAGCGAATTAATGTAGTTGTTTTAAATGTCCCAGATAAAACAATAGGTCAGTTTGATGATGATCTTGATGGTTATGTACAAAATATTGAACATTTTGGAGAACTGTTAAGGGATGGGCTGGGAATTGAGTTTGTAGTTAAGCCCTTTTGGTCAGAATTTTCGGCGCTCTTTAGGGCGGTTGAGGTCGAAAAATTTATGATAGGTATGATCTTGCAATTAGTTGTGATCATATCGGTCTTTAATGTATTGGCCTTTATCATTTTCTTAAATGAGAAGCGTTCTCGAGAGATCTTTTTATTTAAAGCACTAGGATTTTCGCAAGGACGAATTACCAAAGGCTGGGTTGGCGTACTGGGATTAACCTGGATTTCAGCTTCAGCACTATCAATTGTTTTTGTGATGATCTTTGATTGGGCCCTTCAGCATTTAACAATTTTTAATCTTCCCGGCGATGTCTATCATTTAGGAAGGTTGGTAATATCTCTCGATCTTAAAGATTATATTTTAGTTTTTAGCGGAGCCTTACTCTGGCTTACCGCTATTTCATGGTTCGGACTAAGAAGGATTCGAAAAAATTCAATTCTTCAAGGTTTACGAAAGGAGTTTGCATAATGGCGTTGATTCAGATTGATAATCTTAGAAAATCTTTTGGTAAAGTCAGTGTCTTAAATGGAGTATCTCTAGAGTTAGATGCTGGAGAACAATACGTTATTCAAGGGGCCTCGGGCTCAGGAAAATCTACTCTTCTTTACCTATTGGGGGGACTTGATCGCGCAACCGGCGGAGAGATACGAGTAGATAATAAGGTTCTCGCCGACATGAATGACCAAAAATTAGCCGATTACCGCAATCACTACGTAGGCCTTGTTTTTCAATTCCACTTTTTATTGCCATCTATGAATTGCTTAAAAAATATTTTACTCCCAGCACAAATTGGCCAGGCCTCAATGCGAGAGGTCGAAGAACGTGTCCGGCCATTAGCAGAAGCGTTAGGCGTGACACATTGCTTGGAGAAATTCCCATTTGAACTTTCTGGTGGAGAGCAGCAGCGAGTCAATATCATTAGGGCGCTCTCAATGCGGCCACAGCTGCTTTTATGCGATGAACCGACGGGAAATCTTGATTCGGAAAACTCGCAAAATGTTTCTAAACTTCTTCGTGACTTGGCCCATGAGTTTGGTTCAACTTTAGTTGTTGTGACTCATGACGGTGAAGTCGCTTCCTGCTTTTCAAAAAGATTTGTTATGCAGGATGGTAAACTCCTAACTTAATCTTGTAAGAGTTCTTTTTTATTGGTATTTTTCTATACCGGAGTCCTTTAATCAGGTTGGCCTTGAAGGCCACTGGAATCAATTTGTACGTCCACGGAGTGTGAATGCCTCATAGGGGTTTTTCAAAATTCTTTGCCCTAATTTTAGTCACCCTATTGGGCTGTTTGATTTTTTCAAATGAGGTTATCGCTATCGATGACCTTGGTCCTCATCGAAATCTTTTTCGAATAAAAGAAATTAATATTAAAGGCATTAAGAAAGTTGAGAAAGAAGCAATTCTTGAAAAAATTTCCGCAAAGAAAGGAATGATGCTCGACAATTATCTTCTCAAGAAAGATCTTCAAAAAATTTACGGTTTAAAATATTTTGAGTTTGTTGAAGCTCATGAAGGGGCCCCTGGGGTCTTGGAATTTCGGGTCAAAGAAAAACCAATTGTTACTAAAATCATACTCGAAGGTAATGAGGAGATAGATGAAGATGATCTGATCTCTCAGCTTAAGACTAAAGAATTTGCGATCTTGGATATAAACACCGTTAAAATTGATGTTGGTGCTCTTCAGAAATATTACGAAGAGAAAGGTTTTTACCTAGCCTCGGTAGATTACTCTATTAAGAAAATTAATGATGAAAATATTCAGCTGACTTTTAATATCCAGGAATTTGATAAAGTTCGTGTGAAGCAAGTGACTTTCCTAGGTAATAAAGCTTTTTCCGATCCACAATTAAAAGATATTATGGAGACACGTGAAGAGAGCCTTTTTTCTTGGATGAGTGGTTCAGGTAACTTTAAAGAGTTTAATTTTCAAACGGATATCGAAAGAATAAAATATTTCTACAAAACGAAAGGTTACCTTCAAGTCAACGTAGGAACTCCTGAAATTACCGTTTCAGAGGATAAGAAGTGGGTATTCATTACCATCAAGGTTAATGAAGGACCTATGTTTTCAATTAATGAAATTAATTTTCAGGGCGAAGTCCTTTTTCCTGAGCAAGAGCTTTTGGATCAATTGACTTTAAAAAGCAAAGATACTTATTCGGAAGAACTACTACGTAAAGATATCCAAATGTTAACGGAGAAGTATCAAGATGAGGGCTATGCCTTTGCCAACGTTTTAAGAACGCTGCATGTGGTACCGGGTGAGAATAAAGTTGATATTGAATTCTCATTTGAAAAAGGAAAGATAGCCTACTTTGGTAAAATTTACGTTAAAGGAAATACAAAAACACGGGACAAAGTTGTCCGCAGAGAGTTGCTCATTCGCGAAGGTCAGAAATTTTCTGGTTCTGCCCTCCGGCGATCAAAAGAAAATGTAAATAGGTTAGGCTTCTTTGAGCCCAAGTCGGTGGTTTTCAATACTATTAGCCCTAAGGGTAAGGACGATGTTCTCGATGTCGAAATTACAGTTAAGGAGAGAAATACCGGCCAAATCTCACTTGGTGCTGGTTACTCAACGGCCACAGGGGCATTCTTACAGGCCAGTATTGCTCAAAACAACTTCCGCGGCCTAGGACAGAATTTATCTTTTAGTCTTTCACTTTCAGACACTAATAAGACATACAATATCGGTTTCACTGAACCCTATCTTTTTGACACTAAGTGGACGGCAGGATTTGATATTTTTAGCCAGAGTGTTGAGCGGCTGTCCTTTAGCTTTAAGCGAAAAGGTTTTGATCTTAGGGTCGGTTACCCTATCTTTGATTACACCCGTCTCTTCGTGACCTATAAGTTAGAGGACACGGTGACTAAGGCGGTTAACGACCCCACGGTAGATCCGGAAATTGAAAACGGTATTACCTCTTCAATTAAAACCTCTGTTGTTCGCGACAAGCGAGATAATAAATTTGAACCTCGAAAAGGTTATTTTATGCAGGTGGGGTCTGAATACGCTGGCGTGGGTGGCGATAAGAAATGGCTAAAAAATGATTTAGACGCCCGTTACTTTAAGGCGGTATGGGGAGACCTGGTCTTGCGCAGTAGGCTATTCGCTTCCAAGATTGAGCAAGTTGATGGTCGCCAAGTTCCTCGGACTGAAAAATTCACCCTTGGAGGAAGTCGCAACCTTCGTGGTTACACTTTTGAGGCAATCGGACCGGAGAGTAGTGTCCTGGTTAATGGTATTAATACAACTTTTAATTCTGGTGGATCATTTGCAACTTTTGCTACTTTGGAATTTGAGCACCCTCTCGCTAGAGAAGCGGGGCTTAAATGGGTGGTTTTTGCAGATATTGGAGATGCTGGAGATTATAACGATTTCAAGGCCCATATGGACTATGGTTTTGGATTCCGCTGGTTCTCTCCCATAGGTGTTTTAAGATTTGAATTCGGCTACCCACTTAATCCAGGTCCTCGAGATGCTGGTAGCCAATTCCACTTTGATATAGGACAATTATTTTAAATTCTAGAGGTTAGTACACTTAGGAGTGCGTCAATGAACAAATTAGGTCTTATTCTTATCTTGGCCCTTTTTATGGGAAGTCCTGCTTTTGCCAAAATCGTGGTGGGCAAGGTCAATATCCAAGAGGTCTTGTTAACAATTAAACAGGGCAAAAAAATTCGTAACAGTCTCAAAAAGAAGTTTGATTCCAAGCAAAAAATTCTTAAAAAAGAAGAAGCAAGAATTCGCAAGATGCAAACTGATTTTAAAAAGCAAAGTCTTGTGATGAATGAAAATGCTAAATCAAAAAGAGAAAGGGCCATTCAAGAAAAGATTATTGCTCTTCAGCAAAAATCAATGACCTTTCAAAAAGAAATTCAACAGCTAGAGCAAAAATTAAAAAAACCTGTTCTCGTTAGAGTTAAGAATATTATAGAGAGAGTTTCTGCAAAGGCGGGAGTTGATATGACTTTCGAAAGTAGCACTACTCCTCTGATCTATGCTAAAGCCTCTAAGGATTTAACTAAAGCGGTTATTAAAGCTTATAATACCAAGCATCCAAAGTAGGTTTTTTAAAATTAAAAATAGAATGGAGAGGGGAACAAGCATTTGTTCCCCTCTTTCGTAAGGAGCATAATTGAACTTTGCTGATTTAAAAAAATTCGATGAAAGTTTAGAGAATCAGGGAGGAGTAAACTCCTCGCTGGAGCTTAATAGTCTTACTTCACAGGCTTTTTTAAAACCAAAGCATCTTTTATTTGCAAAAAATAGTAAATTATTAGACTCCCTCAAAGAAGTTCTTTCAGAAAATACTCACGAAATGGGGTTAGTGACCGACAGTGCAGTATGGGAGAAATATTCTGAAAAAGAGGCATTTCTTACTAATCTTGGATTGGTATGCACCTCCGCGGATGTCGACTTTAGCATGACTTATCTATCAAAACCTTTTTTTGATTTAAAAATGAGTCACTTTGATCTTAAGAAAGATGGGGTTGAATCAAAAAGCGCGACAATTAATCCAGAGGCATGGGTTGGGCCCAATGTATTTATTGGAGACAATGTTAATATCGAGGCCTCGGTTAAAATTCATCCAGGCTGCGTACTCATGGCCGGTGTTTCTGTCGGAGAAGGTTCAGAATTACTTCCTAACGTCACACTTTATCCGAATGTTCAGCTGGGTAAAAATGTTAGGATTCATTCAAATACTACCATTGGAGCCGATGGCTTTGGTTATAACTTTAAAGATGGAGTTCATCATAAAGTTTGGCATATGGGATCAGTAATTTTAGAAGATGATGTGGAAATAGGGGCTTGTTCGGCAGTAGATGGCGGTACTTTTTCTCCCACAGTCATTGGTGCCGGTTCTAAAATTGATAATATGGTCCAAGTGGGACATAACTGCCAGTTTGGAAAGGGAGTTATCGTTTGTGGCCACGTTGGATTAGGTGGCAGTATGCAGATCGGTGATTATGTTGTTTTTGGTGGAAAAGGTGGTGCTCGTAACGGCGTCACTGTAGGTAGTGGTGCCCAAATCGGTGGTGGAGCACTTATTAATAATGATATTGAGGCAGGGGCCATTGTTTCAGGTTATCCTGCAAGGCCGCTAAAAGAATGGTTAAGAGGTTTGGCCTACTTAAGAAAAGAGTCGTTAAAGACGCGGAGTTAAATATGTTGATAAGTAATGAAGAAATATTTCAATGGTTGCCTCATAGAGATCCCTTTCTCTTTGTAGACTGCTTAGAGTCCTGGACACATTTAAACCGTGAAGTTCCAGCCGACGAAATTGTCGGAGTTAAAGAAGTAGTAGGAGTGGAGTGTGTTAGCCACTATAGAGTAAGGGCCGAACATCCTATTTTTGCTGGGCACTTTCCAGGAAAGCCAATCTTACCCGGTGTTGTTCAAGTCGAAATGATGGCACAGGCTTCTAGTTTCACACTTTTTCGCTGCCTCGCCAAACCGCTGGAAGGGAATATGGATGTGGCGCTTTTAGGAATCTCAAGCGCAAAATTTAGGAAACCTATTATCCCAGGAATGGAACTTGTTATTAAAACAGTTTGTACAAAGGCCAGAGGCTCAATCGTAACCCACGATTGCCAAATCTTCTGTAATGAACAACTTATGTCCGAAGCCAGTGCTATGGCCTCGGTTAAAATTTAGGTAGTCAAATATGTTATACGAAAAAGGAATTCATGAATTAGCGGTGGTTCATCCGGATGCAAAAATTGGAGAAGGCGTTTCAATTGGGCCTTATACTTTTGTAGGCCCGCATGTTGAGATCGGACCAAATTGTGTCATACATCACCACGCTACTATTGAAGGGCATACTCGCATTGGAAAAGATAATCAGATCTTTCAATATTGCTCGATCGGCGCTCCTCCTCAAGACCTCACTTATAATAATGAACCAACTCGTGTTGAAATAGGCGAAGCAAATATTTTTCGTGAATTTGTTTCAGTTCATAGAGGAACAACTAAAGAAAACCAAGTCACAACAATAGGAAACAATTCTCTTTTTATGGCCTATGTTCATCTCGGTCATGATGTTGTGATTGGTGACAAAGTTGTAATCGCGAACTCTTGCAACCTAGCTGGACATGTGAAATTGGGAGATAGAGCTGTCTTAGGTGGCGGCTGTAATATTTCTCAATTCGTAAGTATTGGACGGGGAGCTTACCTAGGTGGTGCCGCTGCCATCGATAGGGATATCCCTCTTTTTTGTACCGCTTACGGTAATCGCGCAAAGCTTAAGGGCATTAATATAATTGGCTTGCGACGCCATGGTTACAGCAAAACGGTAGTTTCTGAAGTGGTTGATTTTTATCGTACGATGGAATCTTCAGCGCTGTCTCCAAGGGCCTTTATCGACCACGAAGACTTGATGTCCGAATACAAGGGCAACGAAATTATAGAAGAAATGGCAGATGGCATTCGAAATACAGAAGTAGGGGTAGCACCCTTTCTTATGAGTTAAGTAGGAGTAGTTTTGTCTAAAGTAAGAGTCGCCGTAATAGGTTGTGGTTTTCTTGGGAAATGGCATGTCGATAAGGCGCGTTCATTAGAGAATGCCGAATTGGTGGCGATCGTTGATCCCATTTCGAAGCAGGCAGAGACTCTTTATCCTGACATTCGTTTAGTCTCAGACTTGTCAGAGGTTATTTCTGAAATAGATGCCGCTATTATTGCCACTCCCACAAGTACTCATTTCAACCTCTGCCAACAGTTACTTTCAAGTGGTAAACATGTTTTTGTAGAGAAGCCGATGACCTCAACTCTTGCCGAAGCCGAGCAACTAAAGACGGTAATGGCAGGGCAGGACTTGGTCTTACAAGTCGGCCATAGCGAGCGGTTTCATCTCATCTGGGAAAGGCTTGGTGAATTCGAAGAATTTCTGCGCTCTCCGACCTTAATTAGAATCAATCGTCAGGCGCCTTTTAAAGGCAGAGCAACCGATGTCGATGTTATTCAAGACCTTATGATTCACGACCTGGATCTTCTTTTATATCTTTTCCCAGAGGCCCCTATTTTAGTTGAATCAGTTGGAGACCGCATCCGTACCGATAAATGGGACTGTGTAACAAGTATTTTTAGTTACAAGAATGGCCCTAAGGCGATCCTAACAGTGGGGCGTAATTACGTAGTCGAAGAGCGTTTCTTGGAAGTTAATTCTTCTGCTGGGACGATTTGTTTTGATCTTCTTCGCAATAAAGTTTTTAGATCACCAAATTCAGGTGAAGAGTATGTTCTGGAAGAAAATTATCCTAAGTCGGATCACTTACTTCGAGAACAGGAAGAATTTTACGCGGCTATTTTAAATAAGACTCCAGCGCCAGTAACATTTTCGGATGGGCATAAGGCCGTTCGCTTAATAGAACTGGTCCGTAAAAGCTTGGAGTTGGGAAAACCTGTAGAATTATGAATTCTAATTGCCTTATCATTGCCGGTGAAAAATCTGGTGAGGACCATTGCCTAAGCTTCTTTAGCGATTTAAAAGAAGAATGCCCTGGAGTTAATTTCTGGGGAGTAGGTGGCGATGAAATGACCGATCTTGGTTTTGAGAGCCTCTACCAATTAAAAGACTTTTCTAGCTGGGGCTTTAGCGAAGTCATTGCTAAAATTCCGTTTTATTTTAGCGCCCTTAACAAAATTGTTGAGACCGCTGTTGAGAGGAATACTAAAGTTGCTATCCTTATTGATTTTCAGGACTTTAATTTACGGCTAGCAAAACGACTGTCAAAAAATGGTATCAAGGTACTTTATTATGTCGCCCCACAGGCCTGGGCCTGGAAGCCTTGGAGGGCCAAAACCTTAGGAGAGGCGGTCCATACCTTATTTACCATTATTCCATTTGAAAAAAATTGGTTTAAAGAAAGGGGGGTTCGAAATGTAGTAAGTGTTAACCATCCTCTTCATTACTCGATGGGACCTGAATTTAAAAAGGGCCCTTCTAAAATCTTTGCTGAACTTAAGGATGCTTGTCATTTATTACTGCTGCCGGGGAGTCGTAATTTCGAAGTTAAAAACTTACTGCCTGAGTTTATTAAAGTCGCTGCAAAGTTAAAAAATGAAAATCCTGGCCTCCGCCTCTCAATAGTCAAAAGCCCTAATGTCGATGAAGCGCTTTATTCTCCCTACTTGCAGCTATTTGAAAAAATTTATCCAAGCGATAGTTTAACTAATGCCTTAGAGCAAGCCGACTTTTCCTTGGCCGCAAGTGGCACAGTAACTCTGGCGACGGCCCTTTATGAAGTTCCTACTGTGGTGTGTTACAAATCCTCCCTACTAAATGAATTTATTTTTTATACTTTTTTAGACTATAAGGGGCCTATTTCCCTGGCAAATATCGTTCACGACAGAATTATTTATCCAGAGCTAATTCAAGATCAAGCGACAGAATATAATATTCACCAGGCGATCTTAAAATGGATGACGTCTGAAGCGGAATATATAAAAATTAAGAAAGAGTTAGCAAAGACCAAAGAGCTCATTCGTGGAGAAGGGCTCGAGGCATCGCAAATCTTAGCTGAGGTTATTAATCAAAACAGTATCTAGATTAAATACATTCAGAACTTTAATATTAGGACTGCTTTGGCCGATATCCTTTCTATGGGAGTCTGTGTACCGGATTCGTCGTTTTTTTTATAGTTTTGGTTATCTAAAAAGGGAAGTCTTTAAAGTTCCTATTATTTCTATTGGTAATTTAACTTTTGGGGGAACAGGTAAGACTCCTTTTACTCTCTGGGTGTCTGAATATATGGCCTCCAAGAATAAAAAAGTAATGATCCTGATGAGGGGTTATAAAGGAAGTCTTGAGCATTTTTCTGGAATTTTAAGAAGCGATGGGCGGTTGGGATTTAATCCCGCCGAGTACGGAGATGAGGCATTATTACTGGCAAGAAGATTAAAAAACGCCAGCGTAGTAGTAGGAAAAAACCGAGCAGAAAATTTAGATTTTTACTTTGATGAAGAAAAGCCTGATGTAGTACTGCTAGACGATGGACACCAACACTTACAATTACAAAGAAGAATGAATATTGTGCTCTTTGACTGTTTGATGCCTCTTGCAAACTATAAGGTGGCCCCGCAAGGATATATGAGAGAGGGTTTCTCTGCTTTAAAAAGTGCAGAGGTGATTGTTCTAGGTCGTGCCGATCAAGTTGATTTAGAGAAGATTGCCAGTCTTAAAAAACTAATTACTCCCCATCTCTCTCCTGGTGTGGCATTTGCTGAAATAAAATATATTCCAGTTGGCTTTTACGATATTCACTACCATATGGCCTTTGACCTGAATGATATTAGGGGCAAGAAAGTCATTTGCGTTGCAGGCATAGCCTCCCCAAATTCTTTTTTTAGTCTGGCCGAGTCCTTGGGAGCAGAAATTCTAGAGCAAAAAGCTTTTCCAGATCACCATCAATTTAAACTTGATGAACTTACTACGTTATGTGAGCGAGCGGAAAAAAACGACTGTATTATCCTGACAACCGAGAAGGATATGGTCAAAATGCGCAGGATTCATGATTCCTCAAATATTGTTTACCTTGAAATTAAAGTTGAGTTTATTAGAGGTGAAGAAAAGGTCAAAGAAATTATTTCCAATTGTATTTTAAATTAAGAAATCTTCCAAGACTGGCTATAATAGTTAGATAAGGAGAATTGTTTGTCGGTGGTTTATCAGACCCTATTATTAGTGTTATTTCTGTCCGCATGTGGGACGGGAAAGAAAAAATTCACGGAACAAGTTCCCGAGGATTTAGTTGAAACATTTGATATTAAAGAGAATAAATTTGATAAATTTAAAATAGAAAGCATTCCAAAACCAAAGCCTAAAAAAGTAGCCACAAAGAAACCTAAGAAGAAAATTAATAAAAGCCTAAAACTGAAGAAAAAAGAAGAAGTTAAGGTTTCTCCAGTTAAAAAAATAGAGATAGTAGAAGCTTCTAAAAAAGTAGAATTCGAAAAGCCTGATGACTATCCCAAAAATTTCACATCTTTTGATTTAAAATCAAAAGAGATCTGGAAGAAGTTTAAACCGATTGGGTTTCCCGGGGAAGAATTTGAATTTGAAATTTCTTATTTTGGGCTAACTCCTGGTTTTGTTAAAATTACCACCGGAGCATTGGTTAAAATTGCAGATCAAAGGGCCTATCACTTTAAGGCGCACCTTCTCTCTTCCTCTCGTTACAGTGTGATTTATGAACTTGACGATGTTCTTGAAAGTTATGTCTCGGTAAAAGATTTTCAACCGATAAAGTACAGTTTAGTTCAGAGGGAATCAGGCCAAAGCGTCGATGACTTGCAACTTTTTGATCCGGAAAAAAGAAAAACGTTTTATTGGTATAAAAGGTTGAAGAAGGGAAAAATTAAAAAAGATAAGAAGGAGGTTTATACTCCTGGTTTTTTTCAAGACCTTTTTTCAGTAATTTTTTTCGTCAGGGGACTGCCACTAAAGACCCACGATACCTATGAATTCCCGATCATGACTCGAGGAAAAACTTGGATGGTTAAAATGAAGGTGGCCAGAAGAGAGACTATCGAAGTTCTAGACAAAGATGAGAGGGCCATTCGAGTTGAAACCGAAGCGCGTTCTATAACGGAACCTCATAAGAAAAAATCTTATATTACATTTTGGTACTCCGATGATAGCAGCCGGAGACTCTTAGAGCTGGAAGCTAAAATTAAGTTAGGATCTATATCAGGGACTCTCTCGAGCTATAAAGCGGGACGTCCCTATCGATATACTGAAGAGGATAGTGGTCTAGAAGATGGCACTGAATAGTCGGATTTTGTATATCTGCCCTACCCAATCTTGGGGATCCCGTGAGCGCTGGGTTATAAAAAATTGTAAAATTTTGAAAGAGAAAGGGGTTGAGATCTATCTCTACTGTAGCAAGGGAAGTTTTCTCGAAGAAAAAGCAAAAGAAGTAGGTGTTAGCCTGATTTATCATCAAGGTAAAATAGATACTAAGTTCTTAAGGTGGCATAAATTATTTAATATTCCTGCCGAAATAAAATTAAAAAAGATAAACCTCGTTCACTGTTTTGATCTGCGTTTTCTTTGGCCTCTGTGCTTTTTTCTAAGAGGTAATCCCTTAATTCCCATGGTCTATAGCCAATTAGAGGAAACTTCAAAAAAATATCACCAGGTGTGGCATAAATTATTAATTAATAGACTTGACCTGGTGATATTGCCAACCTGGGGGCTGGCCGGAAATATCGAAGGACATCTCGGTGTCGGTTTTAGGAAAATGAAGTTTCTTGGAATGGGCATTGCTAACTCAACTGAAGGTCATTTAAAAAACCTTCCTTCGCGAGCGCTGCTCAACGGAGATTCTAAGGATTGGTGCCTTGGGGTTCATGTTCCGGTACGTCTCAAAGAAGAGGGAAATGTTTATCCACTTCTCTATGCCCTGGAGTCTTTTAATAGCGGAAGAAGCCAGCGCCAAAAAAAAGCAAAGCTCTATTTGATCAGTGAGAAAGATTGGAACTTTTCTCCACTTTTCGAGGGTCTTATGAAATTAGTTCAAGAGTTGCGATTGGTCGACCATGTGGTTTTTTATCACGACCACGATGTTTCCCAAGTCCAGTTGGGAATGGATCTATGGGTTGGGATTTCTCCCAGAGACGTCTTGGAAGATTACGCCCTCGAGGCGATGATGAGAGGTATTCCCATATTGGTACCAAGAACAATGGGGCATATGGAGTTATTGCGGCGACTGGGGCCGGTTGGGGAAACGTATTCTATCGGTGACGCCCGTGAGCTGCGCACGCAATTGGGGAAGCTGTTCAAGGGATATAAGAAGTATCATCGCAACATATTGAAATCTATTGATAAAGTCGACCTAAATGAAGGTAAGGATTACCCCACTGAATTGATTGAAAGCTACCACTTAATGCTCAGGGGTCGGGAGCGACTTTCACGCCGCAAGAAGTTCTTAGACACCATTCAAGAGTAAAAAAATTAGTGACTTAACACAACCCGCAAGGTATTCTTCGCCAACTTAAAAATGTGTAATTGCCTTCTTTAGAAGGGATTACAGACGTTAATCAATTCCTAGATTGAGAAGCGATATTAATATTTTAGGAGAATACAATGGTTACACAAACCGAAGTAAAGCAGAAATGGATGGACGACTTTGAAGTTGTCTTTGGAGAGGACGTAGAAACAGTTGAAGTTTCTGATTTTGGCAAAATGCTAGAGTCCACAGAAAGTAAAAATTTTAAAGAAGGAGAGGTCTTCAAAGGACTTGTTGTTTCGATTGGCGCAGATTACGTCATGATAGACATCGGGTACAAGCAAGAAGGTCTAGTTCCAGTTCGTGAATTTCAAAATTACGATGGATCACTCAAGATTAAAGAAAACGAGGAAATCGAAGTTTATCTCGAGAAACTAGAGTCAAATCTTGGGAACCTTGTTCTATCAAAAGACAAGGCCGAAATTCTTAAAGCTTGGGATAAAATTTCTGAAGCTTGTGAATCAGGAACTCCATTAGAAGGAACAGTTGTTGCAAAAGTTAAAGGTGGTCTCTCTGTCGATATCGGCGTTAAGGCCTTCTTACCGGGATCACAAATTGATCTTCGCCCAACTCGTTACCTCGATAAGTACATCGGTAAAAAGATGGAATTCAAAGTTATTAAATTTAATAAGAAACGTGGGAATATTGTTCTCTCTCGCCGTGCAATCCTCCAAGAGGAAAGAGGCAAGCTGAGAGGAGAAATCCTAGCTCAAATCCAAGAAGGAATGATTGTTAAAGGCATCGTTAAAAATATTACTGATTATGGGGCATTCATTGACCTCGGTGGTATTGATGGTCTTCTACACATTACTGATATGTCTTGGGGAAGAGTAAAACATCCTTCAAACCTTCTTAATATCGGTGACGAAATTGAAGTTAAGATTCTTAAGTTTGACTCTGAAAAAGAAAGAGTTTCTCTTGGTCTTAAACAAGTTCAGCCGAATCCTTGGGAAGAAGCTAAAGACAAGTATATTCCTGGAACAAAAGTTTCTGGTGAAATCGTATCTGTAAAAGATTACGGTATCTTCATCGAACTTAGCGATGGAATTGAAGGCTTAATTCACGTAAGTGAAATGAGCTGGACTGGAGCTATTAAAAACCCAACTAAGCACTTCACTGTTGCTGAAAAAGTTGAAGCTCAAGTTCTTGATGTTGATGTTGAAAACAAACGAATTTCTCTAGGCCTTAAGCAGCTTCAGGAAAATCCGTGGGATGACATCGAAAAGAAATACGCCGCTGGAAGTAAAGTAAAAGGTAAAATCAAGGCCATCGTAGACTTCGGTCTCTTTGTTGATCTTGGAGAGCCAGTTGATGCTCTTATTCACGTATCTGATATTTCTTGGACTAAAAAGAACATCGTTCTTTCTGAGCAATACGAAGTCGATGCTGAAATTGAGGCCATGGTGGTATCTGTCGATAAGGAAAATTCAAAATTCTGCCTAGGGATTAAGCAATTAGAAGAAGATCCTTGGAAGAAAATTGAAGAACGCCTTCCTGTTGGAACTGTAGTTCAAGGTGAAGTTGTTAGAGTTACTGACTTTGGCGCTTTCATTGAATTAGAAACAGGAATCGAAGGACTTATTCATATTTCAGAATTATCTGAGGAGCGAGTAGACAAGCCTTCAGACGTTATCAAAAAAGGCGATACTCCAAAAGCTATGGTTATCTCTGTTGATAAAGATGCAAAGAAAATTGCGCTTTCAATTAAAGCCGCTTCGAATGCTGAGCATTCAAGCACTGACGGTTATAAACCTGAAGTTATTAAGACTTCAACACTAGCTGAAAAGCTAAAAGGTTTTAACGTTGCAGATGGTGGCGAAGAAGAATAGTTGAGACGCGAAGAATCATGTAAGAAATGATTAGATTTTCTGACACTTACCGTTAAAGTAAAAAGAGCCCTTAAAGCATTGATTTAAGGGCTTTTTTTTTGCTTTTGAAAAAATTACACACAAATTCCTGACAACTGACATTCTCCCTCTCACTTTCTAGTATTCAGCTACCACACCAAAACCCCGGGAGGGAAAAATGCAGAAGATCATGTTGACCGGATTATTTAGCTTTGTTGTAGGCCTAGCCCCACTAGCCGCCAAAGTCAGTCCGAAAGTTGCTTATGGAGACGATAATCGGCAAGAGGTTGCCGACACCCAAAATTCACTGCACGCCAAATTGGCCTTGAGTACAGCTGCTCAAATCAAATGGAGTAAAATGAATAAGACCCGCCGGGGATACGAGTTACCAACAAAAACACTTCGGGAGACTTTCAATGTTTGCCGGACAGAAAGATATGCCAAACAATTGGCGGCAGCTCGCTGCTCAGGATTCTTAGTCGCACCAGACCTTCTTGTTACCGCCGGTCACTGCGTTCCCAGCCAGTCCCATTGCAATGACTACGCTTGGGTTTTTGATTACAGAGAGGGCGAAATAGGCTCAGGAAGTGTCTCTAAGAAATCAGTTTATAAATGTAAAAAGATCCTTAATCAAAAACTTGATAGTTTCGCCAAGGCCGACTACGCTCTAGTTCAGCTAGACCGTGAAGTCGATGATCGTGAGCCTCTCACTTTTAGAACTGAGGGAAAAGTCTCGACTGGAACTGAATTAGTAGTAATAGGTCACCCTAGTGGGCTACCAACTAAGATCGCCGGCGATGCCTCAGTTCACGCTAACTCCCATCAGGAATACTTTGTCTCGGACCTGGATACCTTTGGTGGTAACTCCGGATCTGCGGTATTTGATGCCAAAACGGGACTAGTTGAGGGCATTTTGGTCCGAGGGGCCAAAGACTACATCAATTCAGCGGCAGGCTGCCGAGTAGTCAATAACTGCTCGAAAATAGGGGCCTCAGGTTGTGGCGGCGAGAGCGTTAGCCGGATTACCAGGGTCAATATCCCTAAATACTCGAAATCTAATAAATAATCTGTTTCTCGCAGATTATCTAATCCTTTGAATTTACAGTGACTTAGGGCTGGGTTTAGGAAAAACCCAGTCTTTTGGTACAATATAAAGATGGTATGAATCTTGTAGTAATACTAGCAGGAGGTAGTTCATGCCTGGTTATCACAAGTATGTTTCTGGCTGGTACAAGAAAAATGGGGAGACCCATCCAGTCTTTTTCGAAGTTGTCTGGACAACTAGAGAACCCGTGACCCCTGAGCAATTCCAATTAATGCTTGAGCACTACGATATCACTGATGTCGACGATTTTGCTTTTGAGGAAATTACTCAGGAAGAGTTTTCAGAAATCCACGCAGGTTAGATTTATTGATTGATTTTGCTTCTGTTTACTATATTTTAGTATCTATGAGGAATCAAAATGAATTCTAAGGGCTTCAGTCTTATTGAGATTATGATTGCGGTTGGCCTAATGAGCGTAATATCCCTTGGGGTAATGCACTTTATGGAAAATCAAACAAAGTCAGCTAATACGATGGAAACCAAAATGGAGGCCAATAGCTTTCTAATGGAATTCCAAAATTACCTCACCAAAGCCGGAGTCTGCTCAAATTCCCTAAAGGGTCTCACTCTTCCTAGTGACGAAGAGGGAGAAGTCGAATTTGATGAGCTTAAATCTCCTATTGGCAAAACTAAGTATCAAACCGGCAAGCGATTTCCTTCAAATATTATTTTAGAAAAAATGACCCTCTCTAATTTTGAGGCCGAAAATACTGCCGGCGACATGGGCAGTATGGAGCTAACGCTACATTTTAGAAAACCAAAAATGACTTATGGAAATAAGATTATTAAAAAGAAAATAAATATAGAGGTCCTAAAAGACGATTCAGGAAAGATTCTCAATTGTGGTCCCCCAGGTTTAATGGTGCTCAATCCAACAATTTCAGTCGAGGAAATTCAAAAAATAGTTAACGAAAATAATGGCGGGAGTCCAGCAACGGATGAAGCTCTCGCTAACAATACGAATCCCAAAGATATTGATTTAGAAAAACAAGAAGTTCAAAAAATTATAGAAAATAATCCTTACTTGAAAGAACTCAAGAATGCCATGAAATCTCTTAAAGAGAATAATGCTGCAGCTGAAGAACAAATGAAAAAATACCTAGAGGCAGACCAGTAGCGAGGGGCCCTAAGCAACTCTCGTTTTTAATTCTTTTGCGGCTGGCATAATATTCATAACTACCGCAAATAAACCACCAGTAGCGAACATCAATAAACTATAAATAGAAGGAGCTATCGACAATTGAGCGTTGGCCAATATAGTTCCTGTCACAAGTAGTGCCGTCGTACCGTTTTGAATACCAACTTCAATACCTATAGTCATTCCCTGCTTATGAGAGAGTTTGAATTTTTTAGCGATTAGAAATCCTAAAATCATTGTGGTCACATTGAGCACTAGAGCGGCAGGTCCAATTTGGCGGAAAAAATCTGGCAAGTTTGCCCAATTTTGTTTGGCTATTCCAGCGATAACAATAAAAAGAAAGGCCAGCGAGAGAAACTTAATAGGGGTTTCTGTAGATTGAGCAAAGTTTGGAAACTTTTTATTCACAAGCATTCCAATTCCCACTGGTAAAACGGTAATTGCAAAAAGCTTAAGCATTGTTGAGATTATGGGAAGCTCAAATGCCTGCTCGTTTCCCATCAGACTTATAAAAGTCAATTTAGTTAGAAATGGAATAGTCAGGGGAGTGAGAATACTGACGATTGCAGTAAGAGTAACCGAAAGAGCTAAATCCGCCTTGGCCAAGTAGGAAATCATATTTGATGTGGTTCCCCCTGGACAGAAGGAGAGGATCATAAGACCTACGCCAAGAACCGGAGGGGGATTAAAGGCAACTATTACCAAGTAGGCGATTATTGGAAGTAGCAGCATTTGGCAGAAGACTCCCACCATAACCGCACGGGGTTGTTTAAGAATTCTTTTAAAATCTTCGGTCGTTAGCGAAAAACCCATACCGAGCATAATAATAAAAAGTGCCAGTGGCAGGACGATTTTAATTAGAATTCCAACTTGCATAGCTTCCCCGTGGTGATATTAATTTTATTGATAGCTGCTTGTACTAGATGTGAATGCAGTCTGTCACTCATCATCTCTAAAGCTAGAGGGAAGTATCTCAACACCCAATTTGCGGCCTATTTTGACCAATGCCGGAATAGTTAAGGGGGCGAAAGGCAGCACTACTAGCACTCCGAGCCCCATAGTCGACAGAACATCGCGAAATTGCTCATTTGCCTTTTGCATTTCTTGCTTAGTCGCCTGGCCTTGTGAGAAGCGAGTGTAGATTTTGAGCATTTCCTTGGTCTCAGCGCTCTCTTTGGCGAGGCCTTTTCTGATGATTTCGAGCTGGGTCATGATTTTTGCCCTTAAACTTGCTTTCTTATGACTGTGGACTTGGCGCTTGAGGAGCTTATTACTGCGGGTCATCTGAACTACAGGTGGGACTATTATGGCCGGCGATCTCTTCTTCAATCTCGGCCCTTATCTGGAGCCTTTCCTGGTCTGAGGCACCTAAGCTATTGGCCAATGTTTCGGGCAGCGAGGGGATATTGAGTTCGAATTCAATCCCCATATCTTCGAGCTCCAGCGCTTTAACGTAGGCGCGCTCAATTTCATTGACGGGGAATTGGAAGAGGACTTCTGCGTTAGTATCAACAATTAGTATGTTCTTAGACATGGACTTCCTTTTCTTGACAAGCAAACGAGCAAATCCTATCACTATAGGAACGCTATGAGTAATTTAAAAAATAACAGAATTTTTCTAATAGAGCAGGAGCCACTGATCAGGTTATTGCTTGAGAAGGTCTATTCTGAGCGCCAGGAAGAGCTCTTTACCATTGCTTGTCCGGTGGAGGCGATGCCTTTCCTAGTGGACCTCAAGCCGCAATTGCTGCTCTTTGATTGGGAGACTCTTGGGGGTGAGCAATGGCTGCAGGTGCTGAGGGCAGTTTCTTCGCAGATTCCGGTTGGTATTTTTCTTTCTGAGGCCTGGGCGGCCACGGGGCCCAAAAGCCTTGAACAAAAGTTGCTGGGGGAATTTCCAGACCGCCACTTCACTTTTTTCCAAAAGCCCTTGGAGCCAACCAGCCTCTTGGATGAACTGCAAAACCTTTGGCCTTCAAAATGTTAAAAAAAGCTATTTTGATTCTATTGAGTTTTAGTGGATTAAGTTGCAGCTCCCATAAGAGTGAATTTGGTCAGAATTTTAATCCAGGACAATGTAGCGAAGCCTCATCAGAGGAATTTATTTCAGAATTTATTCAATTTAATCAACAAGTCGCCTGTTCAAAAATTCGTTCTCAAAGTCGTCAACTCAGCCGGGTTGCTCGCTGCTTTGAATTATCGAATAATTATGATCAGTTGATCTTATCTCGTAGTTACTTAATTCGCATGGGCCACCATCATATTTATCGTGAGTGCTTGAACTCTGGAGAGCTTCAGGAAATAAATCAACATGTGATTCGATTAAAAAATATTCTAAAAGAGAAATCAAATGAAGAATTGATCCGGGCAGTTTGGCGTGGGGATCGCCAAAAAGTGAGCCTACTGCTAGAAGGCTTGGCCGATATTAATTATAAAACTGCCAATGGATTTACGCCTTTAATTTTCTCTATTCGGCATAATCGTGATGCTATTTCAAAGCTCTTATTAGAAAAGGGCGCGAATCCGATTTTAAAAAGTAGAGGCGGGCTAACGGCATTAGACTACGCTAGAGAAAGTGGAAATAGAGTCTTACAAGAGAAGATAAGTCGGATACTAAAGGTTATGCCTTAGATTTCGATAAGATAGTTATGGAACATGACAATCTTATTATTTACGGTGGACTTGCGGCGACTCTTTTAATTTTTCTAATCGCACTCTACTTTCGTAGCGGTCTTTTTTAATTAGCTTTTATACTGGGCCAAGAGCGGATCATCTGGCGCCATTATAAACTTCTGAATACCTAGTGAATTAAAAATAAATTCAGGAATACGGATACGATAGAAAATACCAGTTTCGTGGTTACTGGTGGTCATAATATTTGTTTTGCCGGCTAGCTTCGAATGAACTTCACCAGCATCATAAGGAACAAAGAGGTCGTAATGATCTTGCTTATTTAAAAAGTATTCAATGATATGTGAGCGTAAATTACGCATATCTTCTTTATCGTTGGAAGAAACTAAAAAGCTATTGGGGTTAGTTCTTTTAATCACCATTCTCTTGGCTCGATCATGCTCGAGGTCACTCTTATTAAAAACTATGATTTGTTCTTTTTCTTTTACGCCTAGTTCTTTGAGAACATCCTTGGTTACTTCAAGATGTTTCTTATAATGAGGATCCGAGATATCGACAACTATTAACAAGAGGTCTGCTTCTAGCGCCGACTCTAAGGTTGTTTTAAATCCATCAATCAAAGTATTGGGAAGGTTGGAGATAAACCCAACAGTGTCGATTAGAATAAGCGGTGGTTTAGTATCAGGAGTTAGAGTTCGGTAGGTAGAATCTAAGGTCGCAAATAATTTATCTTCCTCAAGAATGTCGACCTTACAAAGGCGGTTCATTAGAGAAGATTTTCCTGCATTGGTGTAACCAACCAGGGCAGCTGTAATGGCGCGGTCTTGGCGTTTTTTTCTCTGCTGCTTCCTTGACTTAGAAACTTCTTTTAGCTCTTTCTTATGGAATTCAATTCGATCGCGAATGATTCTTCGATCCAGCTCGATTTGTTGCTCGCCTTCTCCCCCGCGGACACCAATACCACCTTTCTGACGACCAAGATGAGACCAGAATCCTGCTAGCCGAGGAAGGATATAATTTAATCTGGCAATTTCAATTTGGATTTTTGCTTCCTTGGTGTGAGCATGGTCAGCAAAAATTTCTAAAATAATATGAACTCGATCGACCACTGAGAGGTCGGTAATTTTTTTAATATTTCTAATTTGACTGGAAGTTAATTCAAAATCAAAAACCAGTAGAGTTGAACCCGCTGCCTTGGCCTCTTCGGCAATCTCTTGCAATTTGCCTGAACCTAAGACCGTTGCAGGATCAATTGTTTTTTTATTTTGAAGGAATGGAGGTCTTGAGGTTTCTAATCCGAGTGTTCGGCATAGTTCGAATAGTTCGTTTAAGGAGCGCGTACTTTCTTCTTCGGTACTATGCTCTTTAAATTTAGGGCAGACAATGGAGACCAGTGAGGCCTTGGCGTCTCTTGAAATAAAAAATTCGTCGTCAAGCATTTTGGATTTCTACTAGTTTGTTATCGATTAATCGGGTATCGCCTGCTTTAAATGCCCCAGCGATTAATACTGTATGGGTATTTGAATTTGGAGTCGATAGGTCTTTTGCATCAAGTACTTCAAGATAGTCCCAACCAGAGTCTTTAGCTATTACTTCTTCTCGAATAGAAAGTGCTAGTTCGATTGCCTTGACCCAAGTATTTTCTTTAATAGTTTTCTTGATAGAGTCAATCGTGTCAGGAAGGATGTGGGCCATTTTCCTTTCTTCTAGTGATAGAAAAATATTGCGACTCGATAAAGCCAGTCCATCTTCGTCACGTTGAATAGGCAGTGGAATAATCTGGATTGGGATCATAAGATCCTCTACCATTTTTTTTATGATTAAGTACTGCTGGTAGTCTTTTTGACCAAAGTAGGTCTTTTGAGGTTTAACTAAAGAGAGTAACCTATAGACTACAGTCGTTACGCCATCAAAATGGCTTGGCCGACTTTCACCACATAATTTTGCTGTTAATTTACTACCAACAGTTATGGTGGTGTCGTAATTACCTGGATATATTTCGTTGGAAGTTTCTGGAGCAAAAATTGTTAAACGTTTGCCCTTGAAACGGGTCTCTTTTAAAAGCTCTTTAATTTTTTGCTTATCTTGTCCAAGCGTTCTTGGATATTGTTCAAAATCCTCGTTCGGACCAAATTGTTTTGGATTTACAAAGATTGTTACAATGGTGTCCCGATTATGTTTTAGGCTTTCTTTAATTAAGGAAAGATGACCATCGTGGAGATTTCCCATGG
The DNA here is from genome assembly GCA_018646195.1 of Halobacteriovoraceae bacterium. Taxonomy (GTDB): domain Bacteria; phylum Bdellovibrionota; class Bacteriovoracia; order Bacteriovoracales; family Bacteriovoracaceae; genus JABGVH01. The sequence continues at coordinate 6,215 of JABGVH010000137.1, read as the reverse complement.
TTGGGACGCAGCCAATACTTTCAGACTCTAGATTATTGCGAAAGATTTCGAATTGCTTGGAACTTTGGATGACCTCAATCACAGCGTAATCCTTTCAAGGATCTCTTTGGCAAGTCCACTTTTTGAAAGACTCTTATAGGCAATTTGCCCCTTGGCCTGCATCAAGCCATAGTCTGCGTTGAGATTGCTAAAGCCTTCTACTTTTTTATTCTCTCTACCAAGTCCATTATTTACCTTCGTCCCCACTAGTAAGTCGACTGGCTTCCTATTAAATTTTTCAAGTAAGACTTCGCTAGTTAATTCCGTCTCGGCGGCAAAACCAACAATCTTCTGATGTGTTTTCTTGGCAAGTAAGTTGGCCAAAATATCAAAGCCTGGTTTAGTGGGCAAGGCCCCTTTCAATCCGTCTTTTTTTAGTTTCGACTGGTTAAACTCAAATTCTATATCTGAAATCGCTGCTGCTGAGATATAACTATCGGCATAAGAAAAATACTTATCTAGAACACTCGCCATTTCTGTCGCCGTTGTTACACGTAATAATTGGAAGTGAGGCAAGTGTGTGAGTAGCTCTAGTTTCGCAGTTGCAAATTTCCCGGCAACAACGGTTACCTTATGGCCTCTCTTTAGGCTCTCGATTGCCAGGTGATAGCCAGTGATGCCGGACGAGGCATTCGTTAGATAGCGGACAGGATCAAGCGGCGAGACGGTGGCTCCGGTTGAGATCAGTATATGTTTTTTAAGCCCTGCTTGTTTATCAATAGTTTTTAATGAAACGGCTTCGGTGGCGGTTAAGATAGTATCGACAGTCGGTAATTTGCCGGCGCCAATATCTCCACAGGCCAGTTCACCACTGCTGCTAGGATGAACAAAGACGTTGGGTAGCTCGTCTAGTAGCTCCAAATTCCTTTCAACGAAAGGGTGATCAAGCATTTTAGTATTCATCGCTGGAAAAGCTAAAACCGGTTTCCCTGGATCAAACGCCAGGAATACAGAATTTAACAAGTCACCGGCCTGGCCAGAAACAATCCTGGAGAGCGAGTTGGCGCTAAGGGGAGCGAGTATTAATTTATCGGCCCATTTTCCAAGCTCTATATGGAGTACAGAACCAGGGTCCTGTTCTTCTTTGGGGTATTTAAAATCATCAAGTGGCAGAAATACTTCGGAAGCACCAAGGTATTTAAAAACCTGAGGTACTACAAATTGCAGTGCTCCCGCTGTTAAGACCACTTTTACACTATGCCCGGCCTTGACCCACTCTCTGGTAATATCGAGTGTTTTATAGGCAGAGATAGAACCGGTGACGGCGAGTAAGAGATTCATCTGGCCTCCTGTGAAATTAAGAAGAGTGCTTTGTGAATTAAGTGAGAGTCGAAGTGGTAGGGCCTTGTGTTCTCGTCCATTAGTTTTTGCCCGTGCCCACCAGTTAGAATAATCAAATCGGGACTGCACCGCTTTTTAATGGATTCAATAATAGAGCTACTGTAGAGCGCTGTAGCTTGTAAGATAGCTTGATTGGTATTAGCGGGGAGAGTTTTAGAAATACTTGTTAACTCTGAAGCCTCTAATTTTGGTAAATGGTCACCTGTTGAGTAACAATTGAGAAAAGTTTGAACTCCAGGAAGGATATATCCCCCTTCGAAACCATTAGTCGTAACAAGGTCAACAGTTGTAAAAGTACCAGCATCGACGACTAAAATTCTCTTTGTTGATTTCTTTTTAATCCATTCTTTATAGACATAATAGGCGAGGCTAATGCGGTCTTCGCCTAACTGTTCGGAGTACTTATAGGGCATGGAGAGAAAGCTCTCTTTCTTCTTAAGCTCTGAGATATTTATTAAATTAGTGGGCCGGTTTTCTTGAAATAGTTTTTTTTCTGTTACGTTGGAGAGAACCACTGTGGAGTCGCTAATTAATTCTTTTTTATTTTCAACGAATTCATAAAGAGGATGAACTTCTTTAAGCTCTCCCATTAAAAAAACCCCTAGATGAGGGTGTGAATGTCCCTGATCAATGGTTAAGGTGAGACTCATCGGAAGTTACCTTTTGATTCTGGGTTAAGTAAGTACTAATGAGCTCTTTTTTAACTTGAAAGAGGTCTGCTACGGGGGAGCAAAATTGAGGTGGAGCTTCTTGACCCAATTTTAAAAGATCATTGATAACTAAAACTTGGCCATCAGTTTTAACACCTGAACCTATTCCTATGGTTGGGATAGAAAGTAATTTTGTAATTTTCTCAGCAACCGGAGCATGAACACATTCTAAAACTACTGAAAAAGCGCCAGCATTTTCAAGGTCGAGAGCGGATTGGATAAGAAATTCCTCAGATTTTTGATCTTTGCCGTGGAGGTAATAGCCACCTAGCTCGTGTACTGATTGAGGAGTTAATCCAATATGTCCCATCACAGGAATTCCTGTGCGGGTTAATTCGCGAACTAAGTTTAAGTGGGTAGGATAAGCACCTTCTAGTTTTACTGCTTCAACTTTTGATTTTTGAAATAGCTGGATGGCGCTGTCGATTCCTTTTTCGAGAGTTGCATAGGAACCAAAAGGTAAATCACCGACTACGAATTTATTTGGTGCGCCTCTTTTTACAGCGCTACAAAAGATCACCATTTCTTCTAGAGAAACTTCAACCGTGGTTTCATAACCTAAAATGACATTTCCTACAGAGTCTCCAACTAAAATAAGGTCTAGTTCAGATTGATCGAGCAGGCCTGCTGTTTGAAAATCATAGCAGGTGAGCATTTGCAGTGACCGTTTATTTTTGGCCAATTTGTGATCGCGAATTTTACGAGTATTTAGCTTTTTCATATTTCTCTATTGCTTTTGAGGGTAGAGCTCAGGCGCTAGTTCACGGTGGGTTCGAGTTAAATCCTGGCCTCGCCAAAATTCCTGAACTTTGGCCTGTAGGGCCTCAAAATCTGTGGCGCTGACTTGGCCAAAAAAATCACCAGACCATATCTCTTCTGCCAATCTTTCTAGGTGGGTTTGGTACCCTTTGTCAAAAATGATGCCTTGCGCCTTCTCACCCCCAATCAAGGCGTTAGGGCTGATCATTTTGAAAAATTTCTCAGGTCCTAGGGGAATCATAGCGTCTGCTATTAACTTCACTTCCAGCCAGCACTCCATATAAGCGATTTCTTTGGGAATTCCTCGCTTAATAAGTAGGTTATAGCTGTGAAGGGCACCGTAGGGGAGCAGGCCACATAAGAGGGACTGCTCTGAAAAAAGGTCGGCGTAACATTCTTGTTGAAAAGTGCAGGGGTAAAGGCCGGTTATTCCCAGGTCTTTTGCAAGAGCTCTTAGGAATTTTTCATCACTGTCAGTTTCAATAGCTGCCTCCAATGAGAAGGCGGCACCGAGTTTTCCCACGGTCTCATATTGGAAACGAACTTCGCTAGCAATCGCTTTGGGTGCAAGCAAAAGATGGCCGTACTGAGGGAACTCACTAGACAGCGATTCTTTAACGAAGCTATAGCCGTGGGCATAAATAATGCGGCTGCCAGCTAAGATAGACGGCGCTAGCTGTCTCAGGATTTGTCCGTGACTCTCATCTGGGGTCAGCATTAGAAAGTTTTTAAATTGTGAGAGTTCTGGGCCAGCTATTGCGATTACTGGCAGTCCCAATTGCTGGGCGACCTTCTCAGAGGGGCTATTGTTGCGAAGCGCTACAGTGATCTCCCAACCAGAGTCCCGTAGGTTGAGTGCCCAGGCCTTTGCTTGAGAGCCGAGTCCGAAAAGTAAGAGCTGACCTTTTGTTTCCATATGACATCCTATAAAGTGTTTAACTATCACGAACCTTTTTGCCAGGCAATTTATGACTGAAAGCTGGTTATTTCCTAGCCATTTGAGTGGCGATCAATTGCTGCAAAACCGCGGCTTATTCTGGGGAGAAAATCCGTTTACTTGTTTCTTACTTAAAGACGGTCAACCACGCTTTTTTGAAGATCATTGGCAGAGAATTTCTAGCAGTGCCAGCTATTGCTTTGAAGGTAAATTTAAGGCCGATCAGTTCCGCCAGTTTATCTTGTCTAAGCTAAATGCAGTGGCGGGGCTCAATGGCCTGTATTATTGTCGGATCACATTTTTTGAAACTTTTGAAGGAGAGCTGGCCTGCCACTTTTTGGTTAAAGAGTTTGAGCAAGCTGAGACAGCTCGGCTGCGAGTCGAGTTAAGTCAAAAAATAAAATATGGAGACTATCCTAATTTTGTCAAATTAGGCCGCCATAGTGAGTTCCTACATGAATGCAAGGCGCGCGAATGTGACGATATCATTTATCTTGATCCTAGCGGACTTCTGCTAGAATCTGGCCGGGCCAATATCTTTTGGAAGTCGGGGAAGACGGTCTTTACACCGTCGTTGATTCCTGGAGTGCTCGAAGGTGTCACTAGAAAGCACTTAATCAAATGCCTAATTCAAAACAAAATTGAAGTGGTAGAGGGCAGCTTTGAGCTCTCAGCGCTTCAAGCTGCCGATGAAGTTTGGCTTACTAATTCATTAAAGGGATTGCATCAGGTCGGCCAGTTTGGTGAGCATGTCTATCTCGAGCAAGATAGTATTTTTAATAATGTACAACGATATTTTGAAGATTACTGCGAGGGACTTCTTGAGCGATAATAAGAAAAAAAATTTTGAAGTGAAATGCGTGAATTGCCAGGAAAAATTCTTGTACTACGATTCTGAATTCCGCCCCTTTTGCAGTGAGCGCTGTAAACTGGTTGATCTTGGCCAATGGTTTCAAGGGGGCTATTCGATAGCTACTAAAGAGCCCTTAAATGAAGAAGATATCAATGTCATTGAAAAGGCCTTAATAGAAAAGCTTGAAGGCGAAGGAGATGAGTAATTACTCATATCCCAAAATCCTCAAAGAGCTTGAAGAAATTTCTATTAGAGCTGGCAAGAAATTGATAAGTCGCCAAAAAAAACTGGATGCTCTTAAGGTTACTTACAAGCAAGCACAAGGACTGGTGTCTAATGCTGATGTAGAGTCTGAAAAAAGTATTATCAATTTTTTGAGAAAACGCTATTCGGAAATTGAATTCTTGGCCGAGGAGTCGGCCTTTGAGAAATTCAAAGGAAAAACTGAGGCCTATAAGCATTTTCAAAATACTGACTACGCTTGGATTATCGATCCACTCGACGGAACTCATAATTATTTAAGTGGGTTCGATTATTTTGCAATTTGTATCGCCCTCGTTAAAAAAGGTAAACCTGTTGTCGGGAGCATTTATCGGCCTCATACAGGGGAAATTTTTACGGCAATTGCTGGTAAAGGTGCCTATAAAAAAATTCTTCCTAATGGGCGAAAGGTCTTATTGGCGGGAAAAAAGCAGCCTAATAAATTAAAAGATTCGCTAATGATCACTGGCTTTTCCTCTGAAAAAGGTGAGCTTTTTGAGCGGGAATTTACTCTCTTTAAAAAAATTATGAGTAAGTCCCGAGGAGTAAGGCGCTTAGGCAGTGCCGCCCTTGATCTCTGCTATGTCTCGCAGGGTGTTTTTGATGGCTTCTGGGAAAAGGACCTGGCGCCATGGGACGTGGCAGCCGCAGGTCTGATCGCACAGGAGTCTGGCCTCTTAGTCTCTGACTTCAAAGGTCAGAAATTTCATCCTTTTCAAAATTCGATCCTGGCCGCCAGTGGAATTCTACACCGGGAACTAAGACGAGAGTTTTAGTACGGTAAAGCTTTGTCTAGTTGCAAAAAGTCTCACCTATCCCTATAATTTTACTAGGGCCTCTACTGAAATCGCTAGCTGCGATTCAATTTACTTGAGGATAATCCAAGGATGGATGACCAATGGAAACTATTAAGTTAATTCTTACCAAATTTACAGACCTTTCAATTCTAATTTCATTGGGAGCGTTAGGGGTTGTAACAAGTATTCTGATTCTTTACTGGCTTTATTATCGGAAAAAGTTTCGCGAACTTTCCCATCAGATTCCGGCCAGTGTTGTAAAAAATTATCTCGATTCAATTATACAAAATTCATCAGCATTAAAGTCTTCTCTTTTTAGAGGTGAGCTTCCTGTAGAAGGGGGAATCCCCGCTGTCATGCCGACTGCTCAGTTGCCTCAAGGAGATAATGTAGGGGCCACTGGTCCTTCGCAAGAAGAGCTTAATCAAAAAAATGCTGAGATTGCCCAGCTTAAAGCAGCAGCTTCAACTAAAGACCAAACAATTGGGGATTTAGAAAAGAAACTTGCGGCTGCTTCG
>JABGVH010000031.1 GCA_018646195.1 Halobacteriovoraceae bacterium | reverse complement strand
CTAAAGTGATTGATTCTCGCAGTCTTCAAGAGGGTTTGAGCATTCGTAGGCGCCGAAAATGCCCCATTTGCAGCAGTCGTTTCACCACCTATGAATCTTATTTAGTCGATATTCCTGAGCTCATCAAAAATGATGGCAGGCGAGAAGCTTTTAAAAGAGATAAGCTTCGCAAAGGGATCGCTAAGGCCTGCCAAAAGCGCTCGATCTCTACCGCCGAAATCGATGAGCTCCTCAATCAAGTAGAAAAATTTTTAAGAGAATTCGGCCAAAAAGAAATTGTAGCGCAAAAAATCGGGGAGAAAGTTATGCAGCTTCTCTACCAACTAGACCCTGTCGCCTACGTTCGTTACGCTTCTTTTTATTGGCAATTTGAAGATATCGATAATTTTGTTATCAATCTCCAGAAAAATTTAATAGAACAACGGAAACATAAAAACCTACAGGAATTACAACTTGATCAATAAGACGCTGGCCCGCCGATATGCCTTTCAATTTCTTTATCATTTTCAGCTTCCTGAATTTTCGGAGTATAGAAATCAATTATGTGATCTAGACCCTTCTGAATATCGAGATATTATCGATGAAGGCCTAAACCTTTTCGATCAAAGTATAAGCGAAGTCGACGAGGAAGTTTCTGGCGACCCGTTAAGCAATCAAGAGCGAGATTATTCTATAAAACTGATTCTAGGAATCCTCGAAAATGAAGAATCGCTAAAAGAAAAAATTTCAGCTCATCTTAGAAAAACATCTCTGGAAAAAATTGAGAACGTTGAAAAGACCATATTACTTGTGGGAGTTTACGAAATTCTATATGTGGATGATGTTCCCCCTAAAGTCTCTCTCTCTGAGGCGATAAAGATTGCCCAAGAATTTGGAACCGAACAATCATACGCCTTTGTTAATGGCGTGCTCGATAACTTCGTAAAATAAATGGAAAGAAATAGTAGTGATATTTTAAAACTGCAAGACCTCTTAACCCAGGAAATCTTAGGTATTTTTTGGGTTACAAAAGAGCAAATCAAAGACTTCCCTCGCCTCTATGAATCGATGGATTATTTTATGGATGGCCTCTTAACTAAGGGAAGCTTAGTAAAAGAAGGTGATTCAAGCAGCTCTTACCCCGATAAGACATTTCTATTATCTGAACATTTCGGAGCGCCTTTTTTTATCGGCCATATAGAAGAATCCGTCAAAAAAATGGACCAGCACTTTGCTCAATTTATGGACCTCGTAGAAGGCTTCAAGTCAGACCGCAAGAAAATCCTGGTGATCGGCCAACAGGGTGAGAGGCTTCAATCATTTCTCAAGAAAAAATATTCAAAATATACATTTCAAACAGTTACCTATAGCAATTAATGCATATAGTCATAGTAATCCCCTTGCCGCTTCTTTTTGTGGGGGGTAAGAAGACTCATGAAAATTATTCTCTTCAGCCTAGTAATGGTTATTTCACTGCCTGCCCATGCCGATTGTAGCGCGGCTTATCGCCATTTCAGAACAAAAACAAGAATCAGTCCCATCAGTACTCCTCTCTCCAGCTCCGCTCAAACTTTTGCGGGTGGAGTTAGCTCCACTGGTGGCAGCCTGCTCGGAACAAGTATTTTGAATACTGAACTCTCAACAGCTGGGTTTCTTTACGGTGCCGCTTTCTTCTACGAGGGACAGTATGGCCTAGAAGAGTCCTTGTCCGATATTCGTCAATACCGCAGCCGCATGTTGGTTTATAAGATCTTAAAAGAAGCGCGGCGAGGATTCGGCGACCATTTAGATGATTTCATTGATGATCTTAAGGACTCTACCCTGAACAGCGAAGAAGTATCCAATCAGGAACTAGTGGCCTCAATAAACCTGGCCAATGATACGCGGGTCTTCTGCCCAAAAGGTAAGCAGCTTTTTAATCTAAAAAATCTTAGTAATTATCTTCTGACAAATTTAGCGGACTAATTAATCTTTCTAATCAGTACTATGAATATTAACAAAGGCCTGTAGGAATCCTTGGTAGGGCTTTTTAAAATTTCCCTTATTGAATTTTTCATTAAAGTCCTGAACGATCACAGCGACTTCCTCGTCTTTTCCTTCATGGCTATAAAGAACATGGGCAAAGTTAACCGCCAGAACAAAAAGCGCTTCTAATGGTGTAATTTGCGAGGCGGTCAGGCGACGGGGAAAGCCGCTTCCGTCCGGTTGTTCATGGTGGCTTAGTATCATTTTACGGGTATCTTCTTCGAAGGAACTATCTTCGCCAAGTAGCTCAACAGACTTAAAAACATGATCTCTCACGATGACTTGATTAGCATGCCCAATATCCAAATACTCTGCAGAAGTTAAATCAAAAATTTTAGCATGGTCGTTCTCTTCAAGGGCGATATTGTGAAAGAAAGAGGCCATGATAATTTTATTCCAAATTTGCTCGGTCTTCCAACTCACTTTCTCTGCGATCGAACAGGCGATATAGGCCGTCAGATAGGCATGATCTTTAATATATCCTGCCCGCTCATTATTTAAAATTTCCAAGAGATTATCTAGAGATTTTGTTTTCTTAATAAGTTTCTCTGTCGCCTCTACCGTTTTTCCGATCAACTCAACAGTTTTTTGATTAACACCTAGCTCTCTTACGCAGTTTTGAATTGAGTCAATTGAAGAGAGGACTGCTCCAGTCATGTCACTTTCGCTTATGCTTTCATCATCAAGTTTGCTAAAAATACTAAGAAGTGATTGATCGAGAAAGATTAGATATTTATCTTTTTCAAGATAAACATAAGAAGCCCCTTTAGATTGATATTTTTTTATAATGGTAGGGTCGAGATGGGTCTTATCGTCCACAATTTTAATAAATTTTTCATCTGAGATACGAATATAGACGTTGATATTATTATCTTTATTAAGATTTAAAAAACGATCGGCCTCGATTTTTAAATAGAGTTCTTCTTTTGCCTCTCCGTCTCCACCTTCTTTTTTAGAATCACCGTAAAGAGAGCTATTAATATTGTCTATAATATCGTCTGAAGTAAATGGTTTTGAAATTACAGAATTGAGAGGGTTATCTTCAAGCAGAGTATCTAGCCCAATTTCACCGGGGTTGTAGGTCGAGCAAAGAATGAAGGGAATATTATAATCAGTCCCTTTTAAAAAATTGTAGGCATCAGCACCAGTGCCATCGTTCATACGAAAGTCACAGAACATCATGCCAATTTCACTATTTTGTTCTTTTAGTATTGCGATCGCTTCATTGCCTGAAGCGGCGGTGATGATTTCATTTTCAAAATAGGATTCAATAATCATCGAAATGACGTCACGAATTCCCTCTTCATCATCAACAACTAAAATTTTAGATCTACCCACTCTAGAGCTCTCTTCCAACGGTTATACCTGCATAGGATATTATAGCACCCTATAAAGAACGCGCTCACTAATATTAGAATATTTGACTAAAGTACCTTTGAAACATAGCGAAATAGCAAATGCGGCTACTAGGCAAGTCCCACGATATAAGAGACCCAAGATTCACAATTTTCTTCCAATTTTGTTTGGTAAAAATTGCCGTCTCCTTCACCGTCATCGTCGTCGCCTTCCCAAAAAACGACTGTTTTCGAAAAGCCCGCTTCTTCCATAATTTCCCGAACTTCAGGAATGGTCCACATGCGCCAATCGTAGGTAAATACTCTCTCGTATTTTATTTTATCGTCGTGTTTTCTAAAGTGGATATAGTAGAGGACTTCATTTGTGACTGCATTGAATTTATCAAGATCCCAGAAGTAATCATGACCATCATGTTCTGTCTCTTCTTCAAGGGGAGACATGCATTCTTCGCCACCAAAAATATCAACAAAGAAAAGCCCATCATCACTGATACCTTCACGGACTTTTTTAAAATATTCGAGTAATTGTTGGCGTTTTTTAAAAATAAAATAAGAGAAGTTAAATCCAACAATAATGTCACTTTTCATTTCATAGTCAGAGAGAACATTTCCCTCTATATATTCCATTCGCTCTTTTTCAGTCTTTGTCAGACGAGAGTAATGATTTTCTTTACCATAAGAAATGGGCTCTGGATCGAGATCTACACTACAAGCACTATGCTCAGGGCTTTGCTTTACCCAATCACAGGCCAATGCGGCGGTACCACCAAAGTCCTCACGAAGAGTTAACGGCTTGCGATT
>JABGVH010000086.1 GCA_018646195.1 Halobacteriovoraceae bacterium | reverse complement strand
TACTTCTTCTTCAACCTCTTCTTTTTTGGGTTCTTCTTCAGCAATTACTTCTTCTTCAACCTCTTCTTTTTTGGGTTCTTCTTCAGCAATTACTTCTTCTTCAACCTCTTCTTTTTTGGGTTCTTCTTCAGCAATTACTTCGGGGGCAACATCGTCAGGAGCAGCAATTTCTCCGAGTACTTTATCGGCCAGGTCAGCTTCTTCTAATTGATTATCTATTGGGGGAACGACCTTGGTTGCAATAGAGTCACCAATCGCCCCAGAGCTTCCTTGGTCACCACAGCTATTGAGGGTCAGTAATGAAAGTATTAACAGAGAAAAATGGCCAATTTTCATATTGTCTCCGAAGGGGGAAATTGCCTTATCTAGGCATTATATTAGCTTTGCGGTAAAATCGATGAAAACCTTTAATTTCAATGGGTTAATTTGTGAAGAAAGCTTCATAAGTTGAAATTGCGACCCTGATTATGGCCACTTTAAGGAGTCCATTTTATGGCAAAAATTAATCATCCTGTTAAGCTCTCTGAATGCCAGATTAATGGTGTTAACGACTTTGTAAATTGGTTTTTCGAATACTTAATTTTCTTTCGCTGGATCTATTTTAAAAATCGCCCTAGGGGAAATTTTTTGTTGATACGTGCTTTTCTGGCGGTGGGATTTTTGGCCCTCATTTATTACTACGTATTTTCTAGTTTTCACCTAGTCTTACAGGGAATTGATATTGAACCACTTGTCGCCTTTATAATACTGACGACAGTTGGCTATTGGAATATGAGTTCTATTTTTCACCAGAAATCTGCTCATTGCGCCAACCTTTACCGAGATTTCCTGCGTGAAATGGGCAAGGGGAATAAGAAGGCAGGGGAGTTAGTTAAAGTACTTTTGGCTTCGAATCTTTTGACGGTAGACCTTTGGGCCCATCGTGGCTATTCCCAACTCTTTGCCGAGAGCTTAGAGGAATCCATTCGATTTAAGGATAAAGAGGCAGCGGATGCGGTGATTGAAAAAGCTAATCTCGGCAATTTAAATTCTGCCGATGTGCGAAGTTATCTCCAGTACTATATGAATAATAATATTGGCAGCTAATTTAGCTAAGCGACAAGACCTAAATTCTTACTCACAAATTGAGAGGCACGCTGTTCCGACCAATAGCGGTCATGCTGATTAAAGGCAACAAAACCGAGATGCCCTCCGGACTCCGGAATTTCTAAATGAAGATATGGATTTTTGGCGGCTATCAGTGTTGGATAGCATTTTCCATTTAGGAAGGGGTCGTTCTTGGCATTGACGATAAGAGTAGGAATGCGAATATTTCCTAAATCTTGGTAGCAAGAAGCTTCTTTCCAATACTCTCTATGATCTTTGAAGCCCGCTAAAGGGGCCGTAAATTTTTTATCGAAATCTCGAAAAGTTTTTATATTGTTTATATTGGCCAGGTCGGTAGGGTCGATACCAGGAAGCTCCATAATTTTGCTCTTGGCGACGATCTTTTTCCTCATAGTAACTAGAAAGCTTTCTAAATAAACTTTTCCAAAAGGACCCTTTAGGGAATCAACCGTAGCATCTAGACAGCAGGGCGCAGAAAAAAGTGTACACGCCTGTATTTCAGCTGGAATATTATGTCCCATAGCTCCTAAGTATTTAGCCGTTATGTTACAGCCAAGGCTAAAGCTTACGAGAACTATTTTTTTATATTGATTCTTTGCCCTGGCCCATTGAATGACGCTCTCTAGATCGTTGTAATTAGCCGAGTGGTAGAAGAGATGGGATCGATTCATTTCTCCACTGCAGCTCCTCATATTCCAAGCAATCACGTCACTGCCGCGCCTCGAAAAATGCCGGGCCATGCCTTTTATATAGGCAGAGTTACTATTGCCTTCAAGACCGTGAGTCAGAATGACAACTTCTTTAGAGTCCTGGTCTAGACAATCGAGGTCTAAAAAATCGCCATCGGCGGTATTTATTCTCGATCGGGCGTAGGACAACTCTTTTATCTTCCGGAAGATAAAGGGATAGATAGTCTGAACATGCCCATTGGCCATTAAAGGCGGCGGCATGTACGTAGACTCTTGTATGAGGGGCATAGGCTAAACTCCGCATATTGCTAATGTACGTTCTCATTTTAGTACATGAGGAAAATACTTGAAAGGTGGGCAGGCAAGAAATCGCTATTTTTTTGTAAATAAGCTTTTAAATTCGAAAAATCTACTTAGTTGCAGAGTCAAATAGGCGGTCATTAAGCATTTTTTGAAACAATTGGTTGAATAAGTCTTTGCGCATATTTTCTATTTGGTACTTAGGGGTATAAATCGGAGTTATAGGTATTATGAAGAGACTAGTTATTACGGTGTAGGGAAAATCAAGTTCGTAGCTCTTAATTGATTTTCCGTCGCGGATAATTCTGATGTAGTAGTGTAGGTTCCGTGATTCCCAGTAGGGAATAATTCCTAATGTCGCCATCGTTGTATAAAACCATATTTTTCTTTTTAGACTTTGGCGATGAAAGGTAGTTTGGTTGATTTCAATTGTGTATTCGGTTCTTGAAAATTCAAAACCAGATGAGATTTCTACTTTTTCGAAAAGTTGAGATCCTTGAAACTGGCCTACAATGCCTTCTACTAAATATTTTAGTTCCCAATTATCAATAAGGGTTTCTTTATTTTTAGCGTGGTTAATATAACTTTCAGACTGATTGCTTACCTGGTCACCATAATCTCCGGTATGTGTCGTTTTGATGACGAGAGATACTTTTGGCCTAATTGCTTGAACAGGGAAAACGTCTTTGGTATCTCCCCAATTCTTTTTGGGGATAGCAGCACAAGAGAAAATTACGTGGCCAAGGAATATTACAGATAGAATTTTATTAATCATGAGTTGATTATAGACTTCTTTGACTACTTTTCAAATAAGTATAACTTTCTAGGCAATCTTCGTAGAAGTCGATTAGGCGAACCCCCTCCCGAGGAGAAAGTTCGCGCTTTGAGACCAAGTCGTCTAATTGGCGTTTAATGACATAGGCCATATGTTCGGGGTGATATTGCATCGAGGCGAGGACCTTGCTGGCAGAGCTTCCCTTGATCACTTCTTCGATGTAAAAATTGCTATCGTCTTCTTCATCATTAAAAACATGGACTTCGTTAACTCGACCAAAGAGATTATGCATATCACCCATCACATCTTGGTAGGCGCCGGTTAGAAAAAAGCCAATATGATAGGGCTCGCCTTCTATAAGGTCATGCAGTTTAATTGTCTGCTTATTGCCTTTGTTTCCGACGAATCGATCAATTTTTCCATCGGAGTCACAGGTTATATCGACTAAGGTAGCGTGCTCGGTAGGTGTTTCATTAAGTCTGGCAATTGGCATAATAGGGGTAAGCTGCTCCACCGCCCAGGTGTCGGGAAGACTTTGAAAGACTGAAAAATTACACAGATATTGAGTTGAAAGCTGAACATTGAAGTCTTTGAAATCTTCAGGAATGTATTCCATTTCACTGACTTTCTCTTTTAAGATTTTACAGATCCGCCAAAAACCAGCTTCGATGAGTGCCTTTTCGCTAAGACTCAGAACTCCTAACTTAAATGCATCTTCGGATTGCGATTTTATTGAGAGCGCATCATTAAAAGATTCCAGTGGGGTATCGTGGCTAATATCAGTAATAATATCGAGGATATTCTTAACCAGGTGATGGCAGTCGGGTTCTGGATCAAGTGGCATATCGTGCTTCGTATGATCAATCTTGTCGATCGCCTCTGTGATAATACATGAATGGTGAGCAGAAATGGCGCGTCCACTTTCTGTCACTATATCGGGCTCGGGAACTTCCATTTCTTCACAAATGTCTTTGATCCCGTAAATAATATTTGAAATGTACATTTCATTTGTATAATTAATTGATGAGAAATGAGTAGACTTTGAACCGTCATAATCTATTCCAAGTCCGCCGCCAACATCTAGGTAGTCAATAGAAACGCCTATGCGATGGAGCTCGCCATAAATTCTGGTGGCCTCAATAACTGCGTCTTTGATTGTTTGAATATTGGGAACCTGTGATCCAATATGATAGTGCAATAATTTTATAGTATGTCTCATCCCTTGCGAGTCGAGATAATGAACAGCTTTTAATAATTCAACATGAGTTAAGCCAAATTTAGCCTTCTCTCCACCGGACTCGGACCATTTTCCTCCTCCCTTTGTCGAAATTTTTGTTCTTAAACCAATCATTGGCTCGATATTCATTTCTTTGGACAGCTCAACAATTTTCTTAAGGTCACTAAATTTTTCGATAACAACAATGACTTTTCTGCCCAGTTTTCTACCAAGCAAAACTAGTTTCATGTAGTCATTATCTTTATAGCCATTAGCGATTGTTAAGGTATCGGCAGTAGTGTTGAGGGCCAAGACAGAAAGTAACTCAGCTTTGGAACCGGCTTCTAATCCATACTTATATTCCGCACCAGCATCTACTATTTCCTCAACAACCTCTCTCATTTGATTAACTTTAATTGGATAGACTCCAAAAAAGTTTCCTGTATATCCTGATTCTTTGATTATCTGATTAAATGTCGTATTTAGATTTTTAACTTCCGATCTCAAAATATCGTGAAAGCGTACAACAACGGGAAGTTCTATTCCTTGGGTCTTCACTTCATTGATTACATCGGGCAGACTTATTCTTGATTTTTCAAGCCGTTCCGGCAAAACACAGAGCTCTCCATTTTCGTTGACTGAAAAATATCCCTTACCCCATTGTTTTAATCCGTATAAAGAGTTTGCTCTGTCATTTAAATTCATAGCTGCTCCTTAAAAGTTAGTAGAAGCTCCCGCACTACTTTGGCGGCGAAGATAGAGCTATTGCCAGTCGGATCTATGTCGGGAGAGAGTTCTGTGACATCTGCACCAACCAGATTTTTAGTGGCCAAAATTTTACTAAGGGCAATGAAGGAATGAAAGTCTTCGCCACCCGGTTCAGGAGTACCGGTTCCTGGAAAAATAGAGGGATCAAAATAATCGAGGTCTAAAGTAAGGTAGATAGGACGTTCTTTCGAAATATTTTCAATGGTATTCAAAAACTCTTGCCGGCTTTTGATTAAGGTTCGGTGTTCCGCCATCCATTGATACTCTTCTTTGGTTCCAGAGCGAATTCCATATTGAATCAGTTGGTGGCCAGCGCCGAAATGATCGAGGACCCTTCTTATGATAGAGGCATGAGAAAAATGGAATCCTTCATAGCCATCGCGTAGGTCAGCATGGGCATCTAGATGCACTAATAAAAGATCAGGAAATGCTTCTAAGTATTTTTTTATAGGTGCGTACGAAATGGAATGCTCTCCGCCAATTGTCAAAATTTTTAGCTTATCACTTTTAATACCGTGATTTTGTAACAGAGAATAGAGGTGTTCATTAGCTCTCCGCCAATTCGATTCACAATCTTCAGAGTTTCCGACCTGCAGATTCCCAAGGTCATAAAAAGGCCGGTCTTGAAGGTCTCGCTCTAGATAAGGAGAATAACTTTCAATTCCATCTGAAACTTCTCGAAGAGCATTAGGACCTGCGACGGTCCCTTTGCGAAAACAAGCGGTGCCGTCAAACTCGAAGCCAATAAGATGAATTCCACCAGGGTGGAAACATTCAGTTGCTCGGGCAAAATCAAATCGAGGGTTTGGCATTGAGTTGGTCTCGTTAACTATAATTACTATTAGAAGTTCCTATATGATACTTGCCGTCATAAGAAAAACGAAAACCGGAATTGCGCATTGAGTCTAGGGTTTTTTTAGGCCATTTACTAGTAAAAGGCTCTCGAGCTCAGAAAAGCTGGCGACAGATGAGGGGGCGTCTTCTATTTCACCAAAACCATAGGCCGCGTGAATAAATGGCATTTTAGCTTTTTTAGCGGCACTAAAATCCCAAGCTGTATCGCCAATATAGATTGGATTCTCAAGACCATTCCTGGCGACGATGCCTTTTAAGGTTTCAGATTTAGGGGTTCCAGTATTACCGTAGCAATCAGTATCTTTAAAATGTTGCTGGAGGCCCATCAGCTCTAGAAAATATTCTAGATACCATTGTTGGCAATTGCTAACAATCATAAGGGAAGTTTGCTGGGCCATTGACCGCAGGTATTTTTCGACTTGAGGGTAAAGTTCTCCCCCAGTTTGGCGTAAGGCCTTTTCTTCTTCAAGATTGAGCACTGGAAGTAATTTATCAAACTTAGAAGCTTTTAGTTGAGGCACCAGAGTACGCACGCAATCTTCTAGCGGAAGGCCGGCAATCGATCGAATATCGGCGGCATTTATTTCAACCCCCAGGCCAAGTGTTTGCAAGGCCTTATTCCAGCCATTGGCCGAGGCTTGGCTGGCATCCCAAAGGGTCCCGTCTAAATCGAATATGATGGCGTCGTATTGCATACCTCATACTAACTTAGGGATAGGGTCCGGTAAAATATTAATATTTTGCTAAAGAAGAATCGACTTCATCTGCCCAGCGCAGAATACCTCCCGCCAAACTGCGGGCCTTAATGCCATGCTTTTGCAGAAGCTCTACCGCTTTTAGGCTTCTTCCTCCCATTTTGCAGTGAATGATAATTTCACTATCTCGAGGAACCTCTTGCAGGCGGTTCTCTAGTTCTTTAAGTGGAATAGAAATCGCTTCTGAGATGAGACAAATCTCCCGCTCGAAGGGCTCCCGAACATCTATTAAGGTTACTAGGTCGATAATTTTCTCTAAACTTTTTGGCGAAATTTCTAGCGCCTGTAGAGAGGCTTTTGGAGCTTCTTCCAGTGGAAGTTCAACTATACTTGGATTGTCGCCACATAGCGGGCAATCTTCTTTTTTTGGTACCGAGACTGAAGTCATTTCACAATCGAGGGCGTCGTAATGAATAAGTTTGCCGCTACAAATGCTTCCTAAATTTAAAATCACTTTTATGACTTCTGTTGCCTGCAGGGTTCCAATTAGGCCTGGTAATACCCCAAGCACTCCAGCTTCTTCACAATTGGGAGCTAGCTCTGGTGGGGGAGGACTAGGGTAGAGGCAACGATAACAAGGGCCACCGTTAAAATTATAAACAGAGAGTTGTCCTTCAAAACTAAGGATCGCTCCACTTACGAGCGGTTTTTTTTCAAAATAGCAGGCATCGTTAGTTAGATAACGGGTGCTAAAATTATCACTGCCATCGGCCACTACGTCATAATTGGAAATAATCTGTC
This sequence comes from Halobacteriovoraceae bacterium, assembly GCA_018646195.1. Taxonomy (GTDB): domain Bacteria; phylum Bdellovibrionota; class Bacteriovoracia; order Bacteriovoracales; family Bacteriovoracaceae; genus JABGVH01. The sequence goes on along the minus strand of JABGVH010000086.1, from coordinate 2,901 downwards.
TGGCATTTTCACTAGATAGCCGGACAGGGTGAGTCACTATTTCAATATAAGGATTGAGTTCGCTAAGCCGTTTAAGAGCACTTTCAATTTTAGGTCTGCCAATTTCACTTGAAGAATGAAGTATTTGGCGCTGCAAATTACTCTCGTCTACTCGATCAAACTCCACAATACCTAGAGTTCCGATTCCTGCACTGGCCAAATAAAGCGCCATGGGAGACCCAAGACCACCAGCGCCGATCAGTAGAACTTTTGCATCTTTCAACTTTTGCTGACCTAGTTCACCAACTTCTTTAAGCGAGATATGCCGAGCGTAGCGCTGATATTCAGCAGGAGTGAGTTTTTTCATAAGATTGATATTCCTTGCGGCCATCATAGCCTAACTGAAAACAAATATCCAATTCTGCTCTAAGCCTGCTAAAATTAGGCTGTGAATAAATTTTTTTCTCTTTTATTTTTGGTCGCGGCATTTCTCTGCCCATTTTCTGGCGGACTTTTTGAATCCCGGCCGCACCTTTTTCGAAGTTGGCTCTTGCTGCCACTAATTTTTGCTGGAATTTGCACAATAATGGGTTTGGGTAAGCAAAACCTAAATTGGCGAAAATTGCCGCTATCGTTATTTCTTTTTTATGGCTGGTGCTCCGTCACCTTGCTCTGGGCACCTAGTCTCTACCAAGGGCTGACAACTCTAGTCCCGTGGTTTGGCAGTCTTGGGGTCATGTTTTTGATACTCTTTCTCTTCAGAACTCGTAGGGATCTTTCCCAGTTGAGCCTGATGATATTTCTATCGGGGTTTGTGGTTGTAATAATTGGACTACTTCAAAAATGGTTTGGTTTTGATCTCTATATGCAGGCCTCTCCTCCCTCTTCTACCTTGGGAGACAAGTTCCTGGCGGCCAGTTATGCCGCCCTAACGCTACCCTTTGGCCTTCTGCTTCTAAAAAAAGAAGTAAAACTTTGGGGCCAGATTCTTTTTTATAGCGGATTAATTTTTACAAGCCTTTACCTGCACGTCATCGCTTCGACAGGGGTCTGGTTAGTCATTGAGTTTGTATTCTTGGTAATTATAATTCTCTTATTGATTCAGAAAAATGCTCTTGTATTTAAAAGAATGGTTATCGCGTTGGCCTTAATGGTCGTTGGACTTGGAAGCATTAATTTTTATGAGAAAAATAGAATCGTTGAATTCAGTCAAAAAATTTCTCACCTACAAAAACGTCCAGTTAATGCCTTAGAGCAAGAAGGTTGGGAAAGGGTTCCGGTTTGGATCAATGGCCTTAGCTTATTTCCTAAATATCTTATTCAAGGAGTAGGAGTTGGAAATTGGCGGGCGGCTTCTAATCGCGCCCATAATAAATATATTATAAATACGGAATTTTTTAATCACTTACATAATGATTGGCTTGAAGGTTTGATAACTTTTGGATTAATTGGATTCCTGCTTTTAGGATATTTTTGGTGGACGCTCTTTAAAAAGATTAAATTTATTCTAGATCAAGGTTGCTCTGAATCGGCCCTCTTAGGTAGTGCCAGTTTTGCTAGTCTTTTAGGGCTCTTATTTATGTCTTTCTTTAGCTATCCTTTTTTAAGTTTTAGCTTTTTGATCCTGGCAGGAGTTTGTTGGGGCATTTTGATCTTGGTCGAGGCGGAAATAAAAAAAGAAATCTTAGTAGCCCAAGGCGAGAGATTTTTTCTCAATGTCAGTGGTCTTTCTTTTCTGTTTTTCTTAACTTTTCTAAGTGGCTATTGGGGTTACCGACTTGTGCGAGCTGAGGCCCATCACTACCGCGCCCGATATTATACCGGCTTGGGAGAGGCCCATGGCGCCAAGGGTTATAAAAATAGAGGTCTTACTCATTTTGAATCATCCTATCAGTACAATCCCTATGACTGGTGGAATCTGACCCAATGGGCGGAGTCCTTAAAAACTTTTGGGCTGCGAGATATTGCCGACAAAAAATTTGCCCATGCTGCCGACTTAATGCCTGAAGATTTTCATTTGTTGCGTCTATTTGCCCGCCATTACTTATTTTCAGGAAGACCTGAGAAGGCGATTGAAATAGGCGAGAGAATTATTCGTTCTTCTCCCCATTATTCCTATGGGTATTGGATTGTTGGGCGCAGTAACTTTGTTTTAAAAAGAAAAGATCGTGCTAAGAAATTCTTCTTAGAGGCCAAGGCCAGGGACCCCGAAATTCATCTTCCTAAATTAGACTAGTATTTTTTCTTTTTTACAGGAAGAGCGGGGAGAATATGCACCTTGAACGGAAAATAGGAATTGTACTTATTGCGCATTTTCTCGGGGAACTTCTCTTTAAATTTAATTTTAGGAGAGACCTCTTTAACAGTATAAGTTCGGCCAGTAGCCTTTGGGGCCGAGGGATCAAAGTTGATTCCAGTCTTTCCGTAGTAATCGGTTTTTTGGTAGGTGCCTAATTTTCGGTTAAGAAACTTCTTGGATATTTCTTGAAGAGGTACATGAATTCTAGTACCTATCTTCAATTCCTTTTTTTCAATACCATCGATGATTCGAATTTGGTCATAGTAGCGAAACCCCATCACCGCTTGCTGAATGGGAATTCGCTGAGAACAAATATCAGAGCTGATCAATACCACAAAAGCTGCTACTAAAAATTTCATTGCTCTTCTCCTTCTGAATAGCGAATCAACACTTTCCAGGTATGGTCTGCTAAAAGCTGAACTTTGGCCAAGCAGAGCTTGAACTTCATTTCTCCGTTCCACTCGTCAGGAGCGATTAGAGACAATACATCCCGCTCATTATTTTTCTTATAGAGAAAATAGCGGCCACCCATCACTGGGGCAAAGTTCATTTCAGCATGATAAATCTGATGGCTAATTTCAACTCGGTCTTGAATCTCCTTGGCCTGTACTGCCAAGGTTCTC
>JABGVH010000032.1 GCA_018646195.1 Halobacteriovoraceae bacterium | reverse complement strand
ATAAAGGCCAAGCGAGGCCCCTTTGGCAACTGCTCTGCCACCGGTACCAAAGGCCAAACTTGCGGTTCCTAAAAGGGTCCCGCCTACCGCCCCATAGACCGCCATCAGTCCCAAGGCCTTCATTCTGGGGTCCATCTCGGCCCGAGCTTCTTGACTTGGGGACATCAAAAGAAGAACCAAGCTAGCACTAAAAAATATTAATTTTTTCATTTTAATTTTCATAACTTATACCTCTAATGCTACCAGAATTTGTTCCTATGAAAAGTCCTTTTGAGAGGATACTTGGATACGCCCGTTACTCATTGCGTAAATCAACTCAATGGGACAGCTGATCAGCCCTTGAAGCAATATGAGAGAATTTTCTAGCCGTCTTTTTTGTTCGAAACTTACCCTTTGTCCCCTTTTCACTTCAAAAATAAATCCTAGAAGCCCCTTTTTCGACCGTTTGATGACAGCTAAATCAACCTGACCGCAGTTTCTTTTTCTAAGAATAATTGGAGAAATTAGTAATGGAATGGAGTTGTTCGATAAGTGAAGCGATAGTGATAGTTTTTTTTCTAATTTATTGCCCATCTCTTGAGACATATTCTTTAACACCCTTGAAACTTTTTCTATGGATTGGGGAAATTCCCCATTTCTCAATTGCTAAGCGATGCTTTAATGTTGGATATCCTGAATGTTGTTCAAAGCCGTAATTGGGATATTTTTTAGCGTAACCAATCATTAAATTATCTCTATATTCTTTGGCAATAACTGACGCTAGTGCAATTACAGCGGACTTAGAGTCTCCCTTAACTATTGCTTTTGAATCTACAAGGGATGGTATATCACTTGGTAATTTATTCCCGTCTATCAAAAACAAGGTTTTATTATTTTTTAAAAAAACTCCATTGAAGGAATTTGCCATCGCCTCTAGGGATGCATTTAGGATATTTATTTTTTCAATCTTTTCAGCTGAAACTTGGGAGATAAAAAAAGATAATTTAATATTTCTTAGCTGATTTACGCAATTTTTTTTCCCTGTACTTAATTTGTGAAGGTCAATATTCAGCGCCGTCAGAATATCTTGCCTTTTTATTTTGGTTAATTTTTTTGAATCAGTTAACCCTAAATCACATAAGCATAAAAAGAGATCCTCATAATCACTAAGGCCTTTACTCTCGGCTTGCACCGTGCAGGCCACAACGGGGCCTGCCAATGGTCCCCTACCTACTTCATCACAGCCAGCTATAATGAAGTTTGATGTCTCTTCGATCTGCCCTAGATCAAATTCAATAGATGGGTACATAAAAAAAGCCCTCTCAATAATTGGTGAGAGGGCTTATAATAGAAAAAATTATAACATTCTTAAAGGTAAAAATTATTTACGCTCATAATCGATAGCGATACGTGCACTTTTACCTGAACGCTCACGTAAGTAGTAAAGTTTAGAACGACGAGATTTACCAAGTTGAACAATTTCTACTTTTGTAACGTTGGGAGAATGGAAAGGAAAAACTCTTTCTACTCCTATCCCACTAGACATTTTTCTAACACGAAAATGACCATTCAATTTTCCTTGGCGCTTTATAGCAATACAAACACCTTTGAAAATTTGAATACGTGATTTCGCGCCTTCTTTAATTCTTGCGTGAACAGCGATGGTATCACCTGTTTTAAAATTAGGTAGTTCGCCGATTTTGGGGTTGAGATGATCTTGATTAACTACATCTAAAAGATTCATAGTTATTTCCTACTTTTTTACTACTCCCAGAGGACCAACCCAATGTTGTTCTTAAAGAGGAGTTATTAATCGGGCCCAGAGGCCAAAGCAAACCTATCTAGATAGATTGCGACCGCTGATCGAACTGACAGGTGATTATAACCATCTTCGGCCTTACCGTTAAGTGGTCCTAATTTAAAGTCTGCCTGATCTAACAGCGTGGCATTAAGTCCCCAGCCTGTACCAAATAGCAAAAATAAGGGTGATTTGTCAATTTTCAAGTGCTTATGTAATTCCTTCATATCCCCATCTGAGTGGGTGAAGTTGGCCCCAGTAACCGCCAACACGGGTTTTACACCCTCTAGTGAGGTTATTTCCTCTATGGCATTTTCGACTGAATTCAAAACGCTGGCGCAACGCAGCGCATTCACCCGGTCAGGGTTATAAGCCGCTGACTTGTCTGCTTCCCAATGACCCAAAATGCGGTTAACTAAATCTTGCTGAATTTTTAAAGGAGTTACTATGAAATATTTTTTAACACCATAGGTTCGACAGCTTCGGCTTATATCGTGAATATCTAAGTTTGTTACAGAAGTTGTAACAATATCTCCATTTTTGTTATTAATGGGATGATGAACAAGTCCGAGGTAAAGGCTCATTTCAAATTCTCCTTGTAGCATTTACTTATCAAATCTGGCCGGCGGCTTTTAGTTACTTCTAACTTTTCTTTCTCTCTAAAGGCCTTTATTTTTTGATGGTTCCCGGATAACAGTACTTCTGGTACTTTTTCCCCTTCGAATACTTCAGGCCTAGTGTATTGCGAATGCTCCAATAAATTATTCTCGAAAGATTCATCTACTGAACTGGACTGATTCCCTAAAACTCCAGGAAAGAACCTCAAGGTGCTGTCTATAATTGTCATCACCGCAATATCACCACCGCTGAGGACATAGTCACCTATGCTTATTTCTTGGTCTATATAATTGCGAAGAAATCTTTCATCCACTCCCTCGTACCTGCCACAAATAAATACGAGATCTTTTTGTCGCTCAATAATTTTGCAGGCCAGCTCCTTAGCTAGCAAGTTTGACCATTGGCTGCCTCTTGGACCAGGAAAAACAACATGAAGTTTTTCTCGCCAGTTTTCTCCATATTCACCTACTTCTACGACACCTTTTAAAAGCGCCTCTTTTAAAGCATCTGCTCTTAAGACCATTCCATCCCCTCCTCCGTAAGGAGAGGCATCTAGCCCCTTAAATCCCTTCTTACAGTATTGAGAAATAAGAACTGGTCTCAGCTCAAACTCGTTTCCCTCTCTCAGTACTTTTCCTATGACTCCCATTTCCTTAAGTGAGTCATATGCAATTGGAAAATGAGTGAGGATCCATATTTTAATCGGCATCGAGATACTCTGGTTTAACAATCTTGATTAGTTTTTCTTTGACTATAATTTCTTTAACAAAGTGCTCTATAAACGGGATGTCAAAATCGTTTTCGCCCCGGATTTCTAAAACATCTTGTGCCCCATTGTTATAAAGTCCAAAAACACTACCTATTTTTTCACCATCACAAGATTCAACTTTAAAGTTAATTAGGTCTTCTAATAGGTATTCACATTCAAGTTTTTCTTCCAAAATCTCACGATCAAGAAAAATATTAAATGGAACTAAAGCTTCTGCAGTATTGCGATCTTTGACACCTTGCAGATAGGCCATCACTTTATGCCCAATATTTAGGTCTATTAATTTAAATACCTTGCCTTCTGCACTGATAGAGCTAGTACCATTCAGAGGCCGCAGCATAACCTCAATACCATTTTCCAATGCCCCAGCGTATTCTTCTGTGATCGAGAAGGTAAAGCCTCCTTTTATCCCATGGGGCCGGTGGCAAGTACCAATTAGAACTAGATTTTGTTTCATTTTCCCTCTTTAATAGCTGCGCACAGTAGCCATTTTTATGCACATTGTAAACTTTTGACGCATGCACCCGGACTGTAAACCTCGCATTTTTTTAGAAGAGAGTTACAATATAATTAAGCAATATGAGTGAAATTACGCCATCATCCACATTGATCGTTACGTTTAATTTCCCCCCGGAATCTGGAGGGATTGAAACGCTACTATACCAAACTACTAAACGATTAAATGGAGAAAAGGTGGTTTTGGCACTAGATTCAAAGGGCGCCCGTGCCTTTGATCAAGAACAAGAGTTTGAAATCTACCGCCTCGCCTGTCGTTTCAAAAACTCAATATTGCGTAGTTTATTTTTACTGCCAACTTTTTTTAAATTAATCAAGAAATATCAAATTAAGAATATTCACTGTGCCAATATTTACTCTGCATTGGTGCCTTTCTTGGCATCTTTTATAGCGCCTGTTAATTACTCGGTTTGGGCCCATGGGATGGAAATTACCATTCTAAATTCAAAATTAAGGAGTCCTATTTATAAATGGATTTGTAAAAGTGTTCTTCGTAAAAGCTCCTTAATCTTTGCCAACAGTAATTTTACTGCTAAACAGGTTAAAGCACTAAATATAATAAATTTAAAAATTGAAGTTGTTAAATTAGGGGTAGATCCATCCGACTACATAAACATTTCTCAATCGGCCATCTCTGAATTTAATGATAACTTGTTAAAAAAATATTCTATGAATCAAGACCTAATATTATTTGGTCTTAGCAGACTTGTAAAGCGCAAGGGATATGATTTGCTTTTCGAGGCATTAAAAAAAGTTGAGAAAACTTACCCCCGATTCAAGTTTTTCATTGGAGGTACTGGCCCAGAGGAGAAAAGCCTCTCACTTTTGGTCAAACGATTGGACCTGGAACAGAAAGTTATATTTTTAGGAAAAGTTCCACAGCCAGAAGTACCATTTTATTATAATGTCGCAGATATTTTCATATTAAATAATCGCTATCTTGAAGAAAGCGAGGATGTTGAAGGATTTGGCATCGTCTTTTTAGAGGCCAACCTTTGCGGCACACCAGTAATTGGAGGCCGCTCAGGTGGTGCGCCAGACGCTATAGAAGATGGAAAAACCGGATTTCTTGTTGATTCAGATAACCCAGAAGATATTGCTGAGAAAATTATCAAGTTAATGGAAGCGAAAGAATTAAGGCTAAAAATGGGTCTTTATGGTAAAGAAAGAGCGATCGGCCAATACAGTTACGAAAATATGGCAAAGCATATTAATAATTCTTTAAAACTACACTAAATGACTATGCGGCTTTTTTATGTAAGTCGTGTATTCTACTTTGCCATTCGAGGTCATGATCAACCATCATTTTAACTAACTCTTCGAATGAAACTTTCGTTTCCCATCCAAGCTCTTTTTTGGCCTTTGCGGGATCACCTATCAAAAGATTTACTTCGGCAGGTCTGTAAAAGAGAGGATCAATGACTAAGTAATCTTCATAGTTTAATCCAAGATGACCAAAGCAAACTTCTAAAAATTCTTTCACAGAATGTGTTTCGCCTGTTCCGATGACATAATCTTCAGGGCTTTCTTGTTGTAACATCAGGTGCATTGCCTTTACATAATCTCCAGCAAATCCCCAATCTCGCTTGGCCTCAATATTACCAAGCCTGATTTCGTTTGCTAGTCCCAGCTTAATCTGAGCAGCAACAGAAGTTATTTTCCTAGTTACAAACTCATAGCCCCTACGTGGAGACTCATGATTAAAAAGAATTCCAGTACAGGCGAATATGTCGTAGGCCTCTCGATAATTTCTTGTCAATTCATATCCTGCTACCTTCGAGATTCCGTAAATTGACCTAGGATGAAATCTTGTAGTTTCATCTTGTGGTATTTTTTCAACTTTCCCAAACATTTCAGAGGTACCAGCAAAATAATATTTACAAGTTGGGCAAATATTTTTTAAAGAAGACAAAATAAAGTGTGTCCCGTTAATATTAGTATTCATAGTAGAAAATTCATCTTCGAAACTATAAGAAACAAAACTTTGAGCAGCGAGGTGGTAACATTCGTCTGGTTGAATTTCTTGAAATACTTTAAAAAAGCTAGGAAAACTCTCTAAAGAGGCTGAATGCAGAGTTATTTTGTCTTTTATATGTAATATACGCGACAAGCGATTTTGGGGATCCTCTAGGGCGACTCTTCTGACCGTACCGTGAACCTCATAACCTAACTCAAGTAGGTATTCCGCTAAATAACTGCCGTCTTGTCCAGTAATTCCAGTTATTAATGCTACTTTTTTCTTTTCCATAATTTACCTTTCCTGATAATTTTATCTATTAATTTATCGGTAAAATGCCTTTCAAATTTAACGGCTAACTTAGAGAATTATTGGGAAAAGGTTAATTTTGCCCATACTTGACCAATACAGTCCTTGATATCTGACCAACTGCTACTTTGGTGTTATTATTGTATAAATTCAATAGGCTAGCATTATGAATATTTCTTTTTACACTTACCTAACGGAAGATGAAAAATTTGGCGGCTCTCAACTAAGAAACAAGGCCGTACTAAAAATTTTTAAGGCCTTAGGTCACGAAGTTAAAATTACCTATAGAACTAAGAATCAATCCCATCCATCTATTCTTACTTATTTGAAAGGACTACTCTATGGATTGAATACACGGACATTATTTAATACCGCCCACTCTACACTAGCTGAATCCGATTATATTCATTTTGATAATTTACAATTTTTCAACTGGACCTTTAACCGCCCACTTCCCCCCATAATCTTCAACACCCACGACCTTCAGTTTGAAAATTTTGGAGGACGTGATAATTCTTCCAAACCACATAGGCTAATCAAATATGAGTTACAAAAAATGCGTCAATCTCACCTCGTATTCGTCTGCAGTACAAGAGAAAAAAATTTAATCTGCCAGCACGCCCTGGATCTAGAAGATAAAATTTTTGTATTACCAAATTTAGTGGATGGAGATAACTTTTGCCCACCTACAGATATTCAAAAAGATACGATCAGCTTTATCGGGACATTAGGATACTTCCCTAATCAAGAAGCAATAAAGTTCTTATGTAATTCTTTTATGCCTTCCCTTACTAATGAGACTAAGAGTAAATACCGCTTTGTCATAGCAGGCAGAGGCCCTTTGGACGGTCAAAAAGAATTGGCTGAAAAAGCAGGCTTTGAATTCATGACTGACTTAACTTCAGAGGAACTTTCAAATCTTCTACACCGCACGAAGGTCTCACTCGTTCCACTATCTCATGGCAGTGGAACTCGCCTTAAAATTTTAGAAGCTGTTTTCTCTAAGGCCTTGGTTCTCTCAACTCCTCTTGGAACAGAAGGAATTGAGTCGAATCTAGTCACCGTTGCAAGCCTTTCTGAATTTGCCTCTCGATTAGAAAATCTTTTGCAATCGGAGCCTATTCAGGAGAAAAAGGCCCTGGAACGTTTTTACCAAGAATTTGATACAATGAGCTGGTTTGCTAACAATAAATCGAAACTAATCGAAAAGTTAAAAACTTAGTATATGGAAATAGAAAGCAATACCCGTAGAATCTCTTAACGGCAATTCTTAATCATCATCAATTTATTGTATGAGACACTAGTTAAAAGGACATCATTCTTTGAAAGGCATCCTTCTTCTAATTCGGCATCGGTCTTGAAAGTGAACCAGTGCTTTTTAAGTTTCGAATTTTTAACAAACTTAGATTTTGAAAATACTTTGTCAAATGAAATACCTTGAATTTTCACTAAAGGTATTAACACTCCAATAATACTTTCATAGACGAAATTTTTCATATCTGTAGATTTTTTTTCATACCACAAGACTGTTGGTACATCATAAAAGCGAAGCACACAATTTAACAATACTCCTTTTGACTCTACGAATGCTTTTTTATCCATTTTTGTTTTTTTTAGCAAGCTTCCTAATTTACTCGCTACATTAATATAATCGACCAATGAAATGCTCTTCAGGTCTATCCAAACATTTATTTTTTCAGGAGCTACACTAATTAAAAGATCTTCGAGAGAATCATATTTTTTTTCTTTTGCAATAGGGTCGTGACTTAACAACAATTTTTTAGAACTATGGCGAACATCTACTTCAATACCTCGATAGCCTTCTTCAATACTTTTACGAATTGACTTGATATTATTTTCAACTTCTCCGCCTCTATGACGCCATATTTTCGAAAAATAAATGGTTTCATAACTATTTGTTCCCAAGAACAAAAGAATAGGGAACATGACTATAAGTAACAAGGGTAATAATAGCAGTTTAATTTTACTCATAAAGACCTTCTAGGTTTTTAAAATATTCAAAATATTTTTGAAACTTTTGGGGACACTTGCCGACCTGACATTTTTTTGAATTATTATCTGGCCAGGTATTGGAATAAGTTAATTTGTCAGATCCGTCATAAACACTAATAGAATCATTTTTTATGATCGAATATTGGAAGTCAGAAGTTTGAAAGAAAACAAATGACTCTTTACTTTTAATTAAGGGTGTATCATCCATCTCTCCATTGGCCAATATACCTATTATTGATTCCCCAATTTGGTAATGGTTGGTTGGGGCCGTAACTATTTTTTTCTTCTTATTGGGAATTTTTATTATAAGGGGTATGTGAAACATTGATTTTGGGAGAATATAATTGGAATCTTCAGACATTCTTCTTCCATGGTCCCCAGTTATAACAAGAATCGTATTTTCTGCAAGGCCATGTTTTTTTAGCGTTTCATTTAAATCCTTAATTATTTTATCTTGATAGGAAATTGAATTTAAATAATTATTTTCACCATCAAGGCCATTGTCAGGATTCCAAAATGGATAATGGGAGTTCATAGTCAAGAAAAATGACAAAAAAGGTTTTTTCTTCTTTTTTTGCAACCATAAATCAAACTCGTCCACCATACTTTGATCATCAATTGATATTAGACTTTCCTTATATTTTTTCCTGGTCTTGAAGTAATCCCTATCTCGCAAATTATCAATTTTAAGATATTTAAAGAAATTTTTCATATTGTCATAATTTAAATTCCCGGTGTAGTAAAGTGAAGATGCGTAGCCTTGATTCTGAATTAATTCTGTTATCCAAGAATGACATGGAAATTTCCGTATTAATTTTATTTCGATTAACTCTGTTGGATGGTTTACTTGATTACAAAAAATGGAATAAAGTGACTTTGACGAAAAAGGCCAGCTAGTGAAATGCTGGCTAAAAAAGTATGAGTCTTTCAATATCTCCGATGTCGCAGGCATCACTTCAGATAAATTCCCTTCTAAGGGCCTAGATGCCAATGTCTCTACTACGACAAAGAGAATGTTCCATTTTTTCTTTAACTCTCTTGGGAATTTTGTCTTTTTCCATTCTTTGTATTGATATTTTTTAAAATGTTCTTTGTCCGTAATATTTTTTAAAGTTGCTGGGCTAATTGACAGAGAAACTAAGATATTTTTATTAAACCTAGTATTCAATCTCAGATTGTTCGATAGTAAATAAAATAGGCTTAATCCTATTAGTAAGAAATTCAAAGGTAACAAAACTTTTCCGAGTATTTTATGAAATCTAATATGTTTCAAAATAAAAAGAAGAAAAAGGAAGCCAAGGCAAATCAATCCAAAGATTACAATTAATCTGTAAATTGATGGAGAAGTTACCGAGGTTTGAATAAATAAAATATCACCGGCTTGGGCCAGTAACCCCTTCGTTATGGGATAGCCCATTTTAGAGGTCAATAGAATATTAATGCTAGTAAGTGCAAATAGCAGGAAAGTTAAAAACCTTCCAAATTTTGCAAAACAAAAAAGGGCCCCACCGATTAGAAAAAAGATCAAAACATCTTGAGACGAGTACCCCATTAATTTGGATAAAGCTTGCTGGTCTTCAATTCGAGCAATATGCCGATATTTTAAAAAAATGAATATAACTGAACTAACAAAGAAGATCGGGCTGAACTTTAATAATTCTTCACGAAAGTTGCGCATTCTTATCCTTTAAAAATGGTTACTACATAATTCTAAAGGGATAATGAATTTTAGGCAAAAAAAAACCCCCAGCCGAAACTGAGGGTTTTTATTATAAGGTTGCATCTTGCTATTCTCACACTAAGTCGCCCTAGCACTACCTTCGCCGCCAGCGGGCTTAACTTCCGAGTTCGGGATGGGATCGGGTGTTT
>JABGVH010000033.1 GCA_018646195.1 Halobacteriovoraceae bacterium | reverse complement strand
TTATAACGGTGAGATTTATAATTACTTGGAGTTGCGGCAAGAATTAGAAAGGGAAGGTCTCAATTTTAAATCAAATAGTGACACTGAAGTTCTCTTGGCCGCCTATCACCGCTGGGGAGAGGCATGCCTCTCTAAATTTAATGGCATGTGGGCCTTTGCAATTTACGATAAGGTAGAGGCGACACTCTTTCTCTCGCGAGATCGTTTTGGAATCAAACCGCTTTACTATGCAGTAGAGAGAAAAAAAGGTGAGCTCTATTTTGCTTCTGAGATCAAACAAGTATTAAAACTTCGTAACCAAAAAAATACAATTAATAAGAAGAGGGCCTATGATTTCTTAGTCCATGGAATTTCAGATCACTCAGAAGAAACTCTCTTTTCAAATATTTTTCAAGTCAAAGGAGGGGAGACTCTAACAATTGACTTGAAGAAGGACTTATTTCCTCAAAGAAAAAGCTGGTACCAAATTCCTAATTCTCCACATAGTGGCGGAGAAGAGCTAGTTGAAAAATTTAATCAGCTCTTAACAGAATCAATAAAGCTGCGTTTACGGGCAGATGTCGCTGTGGGCTCCTGCCTCTCAGGGGGATTGGATTCTTCCACTATTGTCTGCATGGTAGACCAGCTATTGAAGGGGCAGAATTCTACCGAAATCCAACATACTTTCTCAGCTTGCTCAAAACATATTGAATATGACGAAAGACGGTTTATGGATGCGGTGATTGAAAAAACCGGCGTCACTGGCCATTTCGTCTATCCCGATAGCGATCAGCTCTTTGAAAATATCGACCAACTTCTTTGGCATCAAGACGAGCCCTTTGGTTCAACTTCTATTTTTGCCCAATGGGAAGTTTTTAAATTAGCTCGTGAGAATGGAGTTAAGGTCATGTTAGATGGTCAGGGAGCGGACGAGCTATTGGCCGGCTACCATCCCTTCTTTAAACCTCATCTTTTCGATCTGTTGAAAAATGCCAAATTACCGAGCTTGATAAGAGAGCTAGGTAGTCTCAAGAAAAACCACGGCATCGGCAAGACTGTTCTTCTCGAGTCAATTCTATTACATGGCTTTTCCGATGGCCTTTCAAATCGGCTAAGGAATATCAGTGGCAAAAACCCTGTCGCTCCTAGCTGGATAAACTCCTCTTTCTTTGGAGTGACTCCCTATAATCCTAGGAGTTACCGCGCCCATGGGATCAAAAACCTAAATGATCTTTCTCGCAATCAAGTTTTAAAAACAAACCTTCCCATGCTCTTCCACTACGAGGACCGCAACTCGATGGCCCAATCGGTAGAATCGCGAGTGCCTTTCCTCGATCACAATTTAGTGGAATTCAGTCTCAACCTGCCGAGTGAAATGAAAATCCACCGGGGAGAAACAAAGGCTATCTTACGGCGTGCCACCAAAGAGCTACTTCCGAGTTCGGTCCATGGCCGCCAAGATAAGATGGGATTTGTCACTCCCGAGCAAATCTGGTTTCGCGAAAAGGCAGGTTATTTTAAGGCGGGACTTAAAACTTCGGTCGAACGCTTCGACGGCGCCCTCTCTAATGAGTTTGTTCAAAATTTCGAGGGTTTTTTAGACGGTAGAGGGGAGTATACTTTTGCCTATTGGCGTTTCTTTTCTTTCAGTCGGTGGATGGAAGTTTTTGACTGTGAGTTTGAATAAGAGTCATAAATTTTTCAGCTAATCCTTGCCGGCTATACTTCTTCACTTCGGCACTATTGGGATGGTAAAATGCTATCCTCTTAGATTCTTCGATTTCCATTAGTGCTTTCTTTGTTTTATCTCTATCACTCAAAAAATTAATGCCAGTTCCAGTTTCCACAATAATACTTCCAGCAGAGGACTGATCACTAATTCCAAAGCTTAAGATAGGTGTTCCGGAAAATAAGTACTCAAAGAGTTTACCGGTAAGTGTGCTTTCTACAGATTCAAAAAAGAGAAGTGCATCGGAGTCTCTTTGAGAACGTAGCGATTCATCCCGACCCATTTGTCCGAGATTTTCGACAAGGTGAGAGACGCCGTATTGCTTGGCCAATTCCAAGACATAATCGCCATTGGGCCCGGCAAAAAGAAAAGTCAGATTTTCAAGCTTTCCCCGATCGCGTTCAAGCTCCGCTAATACAGAGAATAAAAAGGAGGGGTCGCGAATGCCAGGATAGAGAGAACCGGTGTAGAGAAAACGAAAAGTAAAATCATTTCCATAGGCATTATTATCTAAGAGATTTTCAATCTCTTCGTGGTCGCAGCCATTTTCAAGGGCGAATATTTTCTGAGTAGGAAAACGAGTGCGCATCTCCACCGCTAAGGCCTCACTGACAATCGTGACTAAATCTGCCCCGTGTACCAAGTCATTTTCAAGCACCGCTTCGAGGTAAGTAAAAGGCGGAATGCCACGGTAATAGGGGCTGTCGGTCCAGGTGTCGCGAAAGTCCGCCACCCAAAAAGTCCCCAAGCGCCTGGCGATGACTTTAGAGGCAATTAAGTGACAGGCGTAAGGGCCAAACGTACTAACCACAACATCCCATTTTTTGCCGTGACCAATCGCCCAGCGTGAAGCCGGTCCGACCCAAAGATCGAGAGCATCTGGCATACGAGTACTGGTGGAAAGGCCGCGACTCTTAAACCAGCCAAAAATTCGCTTTATGATCCCTTTTTTTGAGCTGGCACTTGAAGCAGAGGCTGCCGATGAAGTTGATTCCTTGACGGTTTTTCTATAAAAGAAGCGAAGAAAATTAAAAAATCCTGAGGCCTTAACTTCATAGACGGTGAAGTCTTCGTAAGTATCGAGGTCAATTTCATCTTTAGCGGTGGTCAGGACATCCACCGAATGACCCATTCGGCTCCAGTATTTGGCAAAAGAGTAGGGTCGCTGGCCCCCAATCGAGTTCTGAGGGGGGAAAAAGGCCGATATAATGAGGATTTTTAAGGGTTTTGCCATGCCCGTTGATAATACAACTTTTTACAATTATTCTGAACTTGTTTTTAACTTTTAGAGTCCATTGGACTATTTAAGGGCCTATGAAGATTGTCACCATTGTGGGAGCAAGACCCCAATTTATAAAAGCTGCTGCAGTCAGTCGAGAACTGAAAAAGCATCCCGCTATTGAAGAAGTGTTGGTCCACACCGGGCAACACTACGACCAGAACATGTCCCAGGTCTTCTTCGACCAAATGGAGATACCAAAACCAAGTCACCACTTGGAAGTCAATTCCATGAGTCATGGGGCGATGACTGGAGCGATGCTTGAAAAAATTGAAAATGTGCTCATTGCCGAAAAGCCAGATGGTGTTTTAGTTTTTGGTGATACCAATTCGACATTGGCGGGGGCCTTAGCGGCAACCAAACTGCATATTCCTTTGATCCATGTCGAAGCTGGGCTTCGCAGTTTTAATAATCGTATGCCAGAAGAAATCAATCGCATCCTGACTGATCGTGTTTCCTCTTTTCTTTTCTGCCCCACCGAGACCGCTATTAAAAATCTAAGCGACGAAGGTTTTGCCAACTTTCAATCGCGAGTGATTAAATGCGGGGACGTGATGTTAGACGCCGCCCTTTATTACGGCGAAAAGTCTTCGCAGAATTCTAGTATTATAAAAGACCAGAACTTAGAAAAAGGTCGGTTTGCATTAGCAACTATTCATCGGGCGGAAAATACCGATGACCCTAAAATCTTAGGGAATCTAATTAGCGCTCTCAATAGTATCAATCAAAGCGCACCAGTTATCGTGCCTCTGCATCCACGCACCCAAAAATTACTAGAGGGAATCGATACTAAACCACAGTTTAAAATTATTCCTCCGGTCGGTTACTTTGATATGATTGAACTGATTAAAGGCTGCCACTGTGTTTTAACTGATAGCGGAGGACTGCAAAAAGAGGCCTTCTTCTTTTCTAAAGGCTGTTTAACTCT
This sequence comes from Halobacteriovoraceae bacterium, assembly GCA_018646195.1. GTDB lineage: Bacteria > Bdellovibrionota > Bacteriovoracia > Bacteriovoracales > Bacteriovoracaceae > JABGVH01. The sequence goes on along the minus strand of JABGVH010000033.1, from coordinate 2,292 downwards.
TCGGGAGCAAACCGAATGGGTGGAACTGGTTGAAGTTGGGGCCAATTTAATTGTGGGAACCGATCCAGAAAAAATTACCGATGGTTATAAGAAAATGAAAGACTGCCAAAATGATTTTGATCACTCTCTCTATGGAGGAGGGCAGGCTTCCAAAAATATTGTCGATTGCCTACTCAAGGAATTAAAAGCATGAGCACAACAATTCACGATTCAGCAATTGTCGATTCCGGTGCCTCTCTTGGAGAGGGAACTAGTGTCTGGCATTTTAGCCATATCTGTTCCGGTGCCAAGATTGGAAAAAATTGTTCCTTAGGCCAGGGAGTCTTTGTAGGTAATGATGTCAGTATTGGAAATAGCGTTAAGATTCAAAACAATGTCTCGGTCTACGACGCCATCACAATTGAAGATCATGTTTTTGTCGGCCCGAGTGCGGTCTTTACCAATGTCTATAATCCTCGCTCTGAAATTGTCAGAAAAGGCGAGTACAGAAAAACCCTTATAAGAAAAGGTGCCACGGTCGGTGCCAACGCCACGGTCCTCTGTGGCATTACCCTTAATGAATACGCTTTTATAGCCGCCGGAGCGGTGATCACCAAAGACGTGCCATGCTTTGCTTTAATGGCAGGAGTACCGGCGGTCCAAAAAGGTTGGATGAGTCGCTTTGGTGAAAAATTAGATATTCCCACAACGGGAAATGGAGAGTACAAATGTCCCCATACGGAGGACGTTTACCTGCTCTGTGATAACGAATTAAAATTAAAGAACTAAATAAGGAATAATTATGGGAATCCCCTTTATAGATCTCAAAACTCAATATGCCGCGGTTAAAAATGGCATTGGGGAGCGGATCAACGCCGTTTTAGACCATGGTCAATATGTGATGGGACCGGAAGTTAAAGAACTTGAAGGACTACTGGCCAATTTCATCGGCACCAAACATTGTGTCGCTGTCTCCAGTGGAACCGATGCCCTGCTTATTTCCCTAATGGCGCTCGACCTCAAACCGACAGACGAAGTTATCGTTCCCGATTTTTCTTTCTTTGGAACTGCTGAAGTTGTCGCCCTTACCGGTGCTCGTTGCCGTTTTGTCGACGTCGATCCAAGAACCTTTAACCTCGACCCTGCAAAACTAGAGTGCCTGATCAATAAAAATACTAAAGCGATTATGCCGGTTAGCCTCTACGGGCAATGTGCCGACTATACCGCCATTAATAAAATTGCTAATAAGCATGGCGTTCCGGTTATCGAAGACGGTGCCCAAAGTTTTGGCGCCACTCAGAATGGAAAAAAATCACTAGCGCTTACTGAAGTTGGCTGCACCAGTTTTTTTCCCTCCAAGCCTCTGGGAGCTTACGGAGATGGTGGCGCGCTTTTTACAGACGACGATAATCTGGCGAATCTCTACCGCCAAATTCTCTCCCATGGACAAGATGGTCGCTACCACCATGTTCGCTTAGGACTGAATGGCAGGATGGATACCTTACAGGCCGCAATCCTAATAGAAAAAATGAGCATCTTCGAAGGAGAAGTCGACAAACGCCAAGTTGTCGCCAAACGCTACTCCGATAATCTTCACCAAAGTATCGTCACTCCAACTATTGAAGAGGGCAACCTAAGCGTCTTCGCTCAATACACTATTCAAGTAGATGATAGGGAAGCGGTAATCGCCAAGCTCAAAGAAAAAGATATTCCAACCGCAGTCCACTACCCGGAACCGCTCTCTAGCCAACCGGCACTTAAAGAGCAGCAGCAAGAACCGCAACCAATTACCGCCAAACTTGCTGAACGAGTGATGAGCCTTCCCATGCATCCCTACTTAACGGAAGCGGATCAGGACAAAGTCATTGCTGGTATCAACTCGCTTTTTTAAATATTAGCTAGTAGTTCTTTATAAGTTCGGAGAAATTCTTTTCGAGGTCAAAGTCATCGAGTATTCGACGGTGATTCATTTCTATATTTTTAGTCAGGAAGGAGGACTGTATTTTTCGGCAGTACTCGCTGGTGTTATCGCGTTCAAAGAGGTTTTCTCTTAGAAGTAGGTCGACGTGGCCTGAGACTTTGGAGGCCAGGATGGGAACCTTGAGGGCCATCGCTTCAAATCGTGGGTTTTTTCGCACCACCGAACGGATTGATCGAATTACCGCATCTCGATCAAGACTCGTCTCACCTTTGATCTCATCAACCCGGTCCGCATTCTCAAGCGCAGCCTGCCAGCCCTTTGCGACTTCACCATCTAAATAGGGAAGTGAGACCGCGGCATGGATCTTGGGAATACGAATAGAAAAAGGAATG
>JABGVH010000034.1 GCA_018646195.1 Halobacteriovoraceae bacterium | reverse complement strand
CGGAAACACCTAAGCCCTTTGCAACTTTTAAAATATCCTGTCTAGGTCGAGTTATTCCATCAACGCTTACCCCACTTGAAGGACTCACCTGATGACCAGTCATTGCAGTGTTATCGTTATCAAGCACGATATAGGTAATAGAATGACCTAGCTGTACGGAGTTAGAAATATCAGTCATTCCACTATGATAAAAAGTACTGTCTCCCATTAAAACTACCGAGGGGTTCTCAGTAAAAAGGTCTACCCCAGCACCAAGTGCTCCTCCCTGGCCCATTGCACTTAAATTATGCATTTCTCTAAAGGGTGGAAGAAAAGAGAGCGAATAGCAGCCAACATCACCATGGGAAATTAGATCAATGCCACTTTTTTTAAGGTAGGACCTCAGGTCTTTTAAGAGGCTTAAAGTTTCTCGATGAGGACAGCCAGGGCAGAAAGTCGGCAATCTTCGCGGTAGAACCTGGTCCCATGCTGTTAGCTGAGTTTTTAAATCACGGCAAGGGTCTAGCTTTAATAATTTCCAAAGCTGCTGAAGTTTTTCATTAATAATTTCAAAATTTAACCCTCCATGGGCAGGGAAACCTTCTACATCTGCAAAAGTTTTCCCAAAAATTTCTACTTCAAGATTATTTCTCTGGCAAAACTCACGTAGTTCAGTTTCTAAAAACCCACGTTTTTCTTCCACCACAACTAATTTCTTTAAGCCTTTTATATAAGGGATTAATACTTCGTCTACTAGCGGAAAGGAACTTGCTAGCTTATAAAGTGAAAAATGACTAAGGTATTCTCCTTCCTCTAAAACTTGTTTAAGTGTTTCAAAAATTACGCCGCTAGAAATAAATCCAATATCAGATACTTCATTTCCAAATTTTTGATCGAGATTTAGCTTCTTATAAATTTCAAAAACCTTGGGGAAGCGATCATTGATCATTGAAATATCAGCTTTATGAGAATTGGGAGGAACCATAACTAATTTTGATAAATCAAATTCCGAAGGATCTAGATTAACTAATTCACCTGAAACTTCTTTTTCTGGAAAAGTTTCTACACGTCCACCGCCTTCGGCCATGTAGGTAGTGAGCAAGAGCCCCTGGTAAACACTAGTTCGACGAGAAATATAGAGCGCCGTTTTAAGCCAATCTTTTAATTCTTGAGGTGTCGATGGTTCTAAAAAGGGTATATGCAGGTGCTTAAAAAGATAACGAGAATCTGCAGGTGTTGAAGTTGATAGTGACCAGGGATCATCACCTACTGTAATAACTACTCCTGGCGCAACAGTTTCACCACTATCAATATCTAAAAATGGCTTTCCAGGGTTTGCAAAATTACCTACAGAAAGGGCATCAGCTGCAACGTGCAACCCCATTGATTTCATCCCGACCAGTACATCACGACCTGCTTGTTTTGCCCCTGAGGCCATGGCCGCTGCATTGGCTTCACTATTTGCAATGACTACTTTTATTCCCTTTTGCTTGAGCTCATCCCGTCTCTGGTAAAGAATATTAAAAAAATCAGCAAGGGGTGATCCAGGGTAGCCAGTGTAGAGGGAAAATCCCGCCTCTAGTCCCCCTTGAACAATAAGTTCATTACCATTTAGAATCTCAATCATGTTGCTGCAATCTCCCTCCCCAATTTACCTGAACTAAAACAAGACTGTCTAAAAAATGCAAAGCGTTAGCCTCCTAAGATGGGTGACGATGACGGTAAAATCTGCCAAAATAACGCTGTAATTTCACTTTACGCCAATTAATCACCTTGGACTTCAAATGACTCCGCAATATCTAAAAATTGAAAAGACAGACGGAACGATGCTGATCACTATCAATAGGCCAGAGGTCTATAACGCACTTAATGGGGCGGCAAAAGCTGAGTTGGTTTCTGCTCTTCAGATGGCCAATAGTGACCGAGAAGTACGTTCCATAATCTTAACTGGAGAGGGCAAGGCCTTTTGTACCGGCCAGGATTTAAATGACCGTAATATTCAAGGGGAAAATTCTCCAGTAGACCTCGGACATACACTTGAAACTGAATGGATTCCGCTCGTAAAATCCTTGCGAGAGAGTGAAAAAATTGTAATTGGCGCTATAAATGGCGTCTGTGCCGGTGCCGGCCTATCTGTCGCCACCGCCTGTGACCTGCTTATTTCAAAACCTGAAGTAAAATATATTAGCGGTTTCTCTAAGCTAGGTTTAGCTCCTGATGCGGGAGCCTCTTCTACCTTTTCTAAACGCTTAGGCCATCAAAGGACCTTAGAGTTTTTTCTTTTTAATAAACCTTTAACGGCTGAAGAACTAGAGTACTTGGGGATGATAAACTTAGTTTCCGACGAATATCTCGAAGACGCTAAAAATTGGGCCAGTGAAATCAATAAACTTGCTCCTCAAAGTGTCTCGTTGATTAAGAAAAACACCCGCTATTCTGCCGATGTCGACTTTGAGTCATCCTTAGAAAGAGAAACTGAAGCGCAGCGCTTTCTAGGAAATACCGATGACTACCAAGAGGGCTTAAAAGCATTCTTTGAGAAAAGAGCCCCGCAATTTAAAGGTCATTAATGAAAAAGCTTGAAACTGTTCTGGTTATTGGTGCGGGAACCATGGGGGCTGGAATTGCTCAATGGTTTACTCAGCAAGGCCTTCGAGTGGAGCTCTGCGATCTTAATACCGAGGTCCTCAATACAGCTGAAACAAAGATCAATGCCTCTTGGGAAAAATTAGTTCAAAAAGACAAATTTTCGGTTTCCCAGCTAGAGTTATTTAAAAAAAATATTTCCTACAAAGAACTCAATGGTTTTACTCCTAAATGTGATCTAGTAGTAGAAGCTATCATTGAGAACCTAGAAATAAAGAAACAACTATTTGCTGACTTAGATAAAAAACTTCCTAGAGAAACGCTGTTTGCCAGCAATACCTCGAGTCTCACTGTCGGCTCTCTTACAAAAGACCTGCCATTTGAGAGGCAGAAAAATTTCTTAGGATTGCATTTTTTCAACCCTGCCACGATTATGAAATTAGTCGAGGTGGTGGAAGGTCCTCAAACATTAAAAGAAAATATAGATTTTTTAATAAGCTGGTTTGAGGGAAAAGGTAAAATGCCTGCCCATTGCCAGGATAGGCCAGGATTTATCGTCAATCGCGTGGCAAGGAATTTCTACGGTGAACCTCTTAGGATAGCAAAAGTTCTTGATCGCAGCTTAATCAAAGAAATTGATACGGTCTTAAAAGAAGTCGGTGGATTTCGAATGGGACCTTTTGAGTTAATGGATTTGATTGGCATAGATGTCAATTATGATGTCACTGTATCGGTTTGGAAGGCCTTCTATAATGAACCTCGTTTTCAACCTCATCAATTACAAAAAAGTCTAGTTGACCGTGGGTGTTTAGGAAAAAAAACGGGTGAAGGATTTTATAAGTATGAATAACCGCCATTGGATAACCATTTTAACGACTCGCGATTACCCTTTTTTCGAAGCGCTCTCAAAACTTCAACAAAAAGGCGTCAAAGTTTTTAATCTTAGTGAAGAAGACCCTTTTGAGCAAAAAAATAGCCACTACCTAAAATCAGACTTCGTCTTTGACCTAACAATGGCGGACCGAGAGAAAAAACTTACGTTTTTAAAACATCTCGATTTGATAGTCGAATGCCCCATAATATCTGACCTCTCTCTGCATTGGGGAGAATTATTTTTTGATAATATCCCTCATTTAAAAGGTGCTATCTCTTGCGTTTTCCCCTCTCCTACTGACACCTACGAAAGCTACAGCTCCGAAGAAGGTATACAAGAAATTATTGGTACCTTCTTGGGATGGATTGGAAAGAAGACTATCCCCGTTAGCCAGCCTGGAATCGGCTTTATTTACCCTAGAGTTCTTTCGAATATTATAAACGAAGCTTATTTCGCCAAGGAAGAATTGCTTGCCACAGAGGAAGCGATAGATCGCGCAATGAAGTTTGGAGTAAATTATCCACTCGGCCCATTTGAATGGGCCAAGCAAATAGGAGCTAAGAATATCGTCTCCCTTCTCGATGAGCTCTTTTTCGAAACTAAGGATCCTCGCTATCGAGTATCACCACTTTTACGATTAGAATCCCAAGGAAGTTAAATGAAACCAACCTATCTAATTTATGCCAAGAGAACTCCAATTGCTCGCCTTGGAGGACTATTAACTCCGGTTAGAGTAGATGACCTTATGGCCCATCTTATAAAAGACTTTATGACCGAAAATTATTTTGACCACTCACTAATAGATGACGTTATCGTAGGATGTGCCAATCAGGCGGGCGAAGATAATAGAAACCTTGGAAGAATGGCGGCTGTCTTGGCCGAACTTCCCTTTGAAGTACCCGGTATGACTATAAATCGCCTCTGCGCCTCTTCTCTCGACAGTGTGATTGATGCTACTGCTAGGATTAATATGGGACTTG
>JABGVH010000035.1 GCA_018646195.1 Halobacteriovoraceae bacterium | reverse complement strand
CAAATAGACAATCTTATAAAAAGTTCCCAGCAGCGCCAGTATCCAAGTCACTACCAACATGGAAATTCCCCACGTCGGAGGCAAGTGCAGCACGCAGAAAACGGTATAGTGGCCGGCGATAATATAATAAATGCAAATATGATCAACTAAGCGCAACCTCTTCTTTAACTCGGGATCATAACAGAGGTGATAGCAAATAGACGCCAGGTAAAGCGCGATAATAGTCGCTCCCCAAAGTAGATAAACCGCCATATGCATACTCGACTGCATGGTGCCGGGCAATTGGAAAAGATAGTAGACGCCGTAACAAGAGCCTAGCAAACCCAGCAAATGGGTGAAGCCCGAAAACCACTCTTCTTCGCGACTATAATGACTAGCATCTTCACGGGGAGTGGATTTTTTAAAAAGCCAATTGATAATTTTCATAGGTTTATACTAAAGAATTTTAAAGAGAATAAAAAGAAAGTAAAAATGAAAAGTTGGAGAGGGGGGCTCAGTACTCATCCATGATTCCCCCCCCCCAACCTTTTTATCGGTCGGTGAACGATGATAATCCGATCACCTTAATGTGGATACCTTCCGGTTACGCTGCCCAAACTTCTTTGGTCCACGTAGATTTGGTATCCGCAACCCATCCTTTTGCTCGTAATTTACCATGTACAAATTGTTCTAATTCTTCTGGGGTTGAAACATTTACCCAAAGGGTCATATCCCAGTCACCCATAGTCGAACCGGCCCATTTGACCTCGTTCCACTCTTTTAACCAGCTCCAATCACTCCAAGGGGCATCGTTGTTCCACTTTACCCATACCTGTGCTGACCATTTATCCATTTTTAACTCCCTAATAATTAAGTTCATAAGCTCTATCGGGAATTCTACGGCCCTTTCAAATAAAATATGAGTGGGCAAATTCGCCGGCATTTTCTGCACCAAGTCACCCAACTAAACCATTGCAAATCCACCAACAATTGATTATTTTAGTCTCAATTGAAAAGTACTTACGTACTTTCTGTGGGCCGGTAGCTCAGTTGGGAGAGCGCGACGCTGGCAGCGTTGAGGTCGCAGGTTCGATCCCTGTTCGGTCCACCATTTTTCTTTTTCACTTAAATTGACTAACAAATCAAACGGCTTTCGGTAATGATATTCAATACTTCCATTCTTTAATTTTAGGTTCGATGCAACTATTTCAACTAACTTTCTTTTATTCACAGATGATGCATTTTTATAAGCAATATCAGAACGTTGGGCCAGTTCGATGACCTTTACAGCTTTGTCCTGATAATCATCTTTTTCAGATTGAATTAGGACCAACTCTCTATTTATTTGTTCACGATCTTGATGCAGTTTTTCAATATGCTCTTTGAGTTTTGTTTGAATAAACTCATTATCTTCTTTGATGTATTTTTCAAAGGTCAGTTTCTCTTCACCATCTATCTTGGTAAGAAGTTGCCTTAACTCCTTGGCCTCTTCATTTTGCAGTCTCATGGTTTGATCATGATGTTTAACAAGAAGGTCTTTCATCCACTCAATCATCGAATCTGGGAATTGAAGTCCAGTGAAAATACCTCCCATTTGTTTTTCTAAGTCACGCTGATTGATATATCTTTTGAATTGATTCTCTTTTCTATATTCACTATCTCTTTGAGAGCATTTGGTTCTATTGTTTGAGCATCCCCATAAAAAATGTTCTTTTTGCTCTCCCGATACTAGTTTTTTTATTTTTCTCTCACCAGAGACTGCATAATCACAACAATTATCTCTATCTAATAGATGACCACCACATTGGATGAGTCCAATATAAGGAAGGTTGAGTGAACTATTACTACGTTTTTTACCTCGACCAACAATTACATTTTGCACCTTGTCCCAAAGATGATCACTTATTAGTCTTGGATGGTATTCTTGATGACCTTCATATACTTGACCGTCGTAATTGAACTTTTGAATATAAAAGACATTTCTAAGAACTAGGTCGAGATACTTTGTACTTGGAATACGTTTTGCTATGGCCTGTGATGGGAACTTTTCAATCAAGTGCTCTCGAAGTCTTTTTATTGAAAAACGAGCTGTGCTCATCGCTTCAAATGCTTCAATAACAACTTTAGACTCTGGCCTATCAACGACAAAGATACTTAGGTTATTAACTTCTAGTCTTTTATTTTTATAACCAATAGGTGCTTTTGTAGGAGCAAGACCAAATTCAACTCTTTTTATAATTCCACCCATGACATTAAGGCGATGCTGATTGATATAATCTTCGTTTAAATTATTAAATAGGTCCCATTGCATCCACTCGGTTACAGGGGAATCTTTTGTTAATCTTAGGTTCTCTCTAACACAATGAAGAGTAACGCCATAAGTTTTGATTACATTCTCAACTTCTCGTGCTGATTCTCTATTTCTATTGACACGGGATTGATGACTGAAAATGATGTGCGTATTGTCGCCATTATTAATTTATATGAGCCTCACTGGGAGATGGCCTTGCAACCTTCTCATCGTTAATTTTTTCTTCTTGAATCTTGTCAATAATTGCGTCTATAACTTCTTTGGACGTATTACCTTGATGAATTTTTTTCAATTCTTCTTTCGCTTTTTTAAGCTCCTCTCTTATGCTCATTTCTTTTGATTCCATATTATTCCTCCTAATTTTAAATCTAGATTAACATAGATTTAAGACAGGTAACCCTCCGTTTTTATTCAGGCGGTGTTAAAGCTTTAGTAACATTAGATAAAGGACTCAACCCCTTATCAACCTTAATAATCGCTTCTCTTTTTATCCATTTAGAGGTTTTCTGTAAAGAAATAGAGCCTGCACCTCCAAGAAATATCAAAAATAAAATAATGCTAAGAACTTCTTTAATGAGGGAGATCATCTTAAACCTCGCTCTTTTTAGAAATTACCAGCTCATACTTTCCTAAAAGCCCAAGTAGCACACTCTCTGAAATGGGAATATCCTGATTATTTAAAACTGGTCTTTGATTAAAAACCAATTCATCCAAGCTTAGATTAAGCTCACTCGCAATTTTAATTATAGTCTCAAGACCTCTGGGAATTGCACCATTTAGATAAGCATGAAATGAACTTGGCCTTATTCCTACTTTTGAAGCCAGCTGATTTTGAGTAAGGCCGACATCTTTTAAATGTTTCTTTAGTGATTGGTCAAGTTGAATTTCCATAGTCGATCCTCCAATATTGTTAATATTAGCTCTCTACTGATTTTAAAACTCGTGATATCGTCATTCCTGCACATCCAAAATACTTGGCGATGGCATTTCGGGACATGCCTTGAGAGCTTAATAGAATCACTTTTTCTCTATCAACTCTAGGTATGGCCCAAACAACATCAAACATTTGATTAGCAGTAAAGCCTCGTTCAACTAGCTTGTCACAACGCCCACCATTTTCAGATTAACTGTTCAAAATTCAAAAGAACTTCAAACACATTTCAATTTGCTACCTAGGCTTACCTATTTTGGATAAAGATTTGGCAAATCTTTGAAGTGCCAAAATGGTACTTCAAAACGAGGAAGGGAGGGAAGCTAGACAACCTTGATGAAAAATTGTCCTTCCAAAATAAAGTTAGAAGAAAAATTGGATTGTCGTAAGTTCGATCAAATAATTTTAAATTTTTTGCTTACTTTACGTACTTGCCCCATGACTTGGTAGGGAATAGTCTTTTTAGGGAGTGGTTTCTTTATGCGTGAAAGTTACTTGCAATTGACTGAGTAAGTGATGCTCTTAGTTTCTGCTTTAGGGGAGGTGCAGACGCCGCTGACGGAATCGTAGTAGCGAATTTTAAAATTGAGCATGCCTTTGACTAGAACGAATTGGTTAAAGTCACACTTCTTGCTCTTGTATAATTGCTTTTTCTCGCCTTTACAGACCTGGGTGACAGTCAGGATGCGAGGTTGGCTAACCGGTTCCCCTACATACATTTTTGAGATGATCAACTTAGTTCGAGGAAGTTGGTAGGTGAAGTTGAGCTCTTCATCGGCCTGTCCCGCCATCAGACTGCTGAGGGGAATTGTCATTAGAATTAGGGTGGCGAATAGCTTTTTCATTGTAACCTCTTTATAGATTTCTAAAATCGATTGCATACTTATGTCCAAATTTTCTCACCTGTGCGACGATGAAAGTGAAGGTCTTTTTTCTTACTGGGCTGAGAAAGTACCAGCGATTTTTCTTGCATTTGGTAACGAATTGCCCGCGATTGGTAAAAATGCGGATACTTTTTTTATTGTCAGCGCAGAAGCCAAGGGCCTCGAGCCGGCCGGATTTAAGGGCGGTCCGTTCTATATTTAGAAAGAGTTTTTCTTCAGTCTTGATCAGCAGTTTGATTAAGAGCTTGCCGTTAAAAAATACCACGTGCTGGTTTGAGGGAAGTATTGCTTTTAGGCAGCCGAAGATGGCGGCTTGGGGCAGTTTCTGGGTCGGTTTGAGTGCCACTGTTGCCACACCCAGGTCGCCTTTTTTCTCAAAGGCGGTCATGCTGACTTGATGTTTCAGCAGGCAGAACTGAACTATCCCCATCTCTTTATCGATAGCGTGGGTCAATGGTGCCAGGAAAGTGGCCAAATAAATAAATGTTATTGCTCTTAAAATGCCCACTATACTAGTCGCCCTTATTTCGCTGAATCGGGAGTTTATGCCCCGGTACCTTATAGTTAAGTTAACAGTGCTATTATACCGATATCATTAATAAAGGGGAAGTGTGTGAGAAGTTACCTAATTGTTCTAGCGTTGCTGCTGTTTTCCGGCTGTGAGAATCCTCCTGGTGCCCCTGGGCCTAAGAGGAGCAATAAGGGACCCCTTTCTAATGCCTATAATAAGATGGTTAATACTTTTTCTTCTTTGGGAAGAACTGGCAAAGAATACACAAATGACCTGAATGATGTCATGTACGGTCCCAACGGAGCCCCCAATGATAACTGTGTCGGTGAGGATTATGGAAAAGTGACTGTGGTTGGTTTTCCCTTGTCAGTGGCAACTGGGCCGGCCGGCAGTATTAAGGGTGAAGCTCAGGTACTGTGGGATGAGTGTGGTGGAGAAATCAAGTCTTCCTATATTGAAAATGGTAAATTGACTGGTTGTAAGAAGAGAAAAGTTTCAAAAGAGTACATAGAATTCTTCGAGGAAAATTTCAATAAATGTGCCCAGGATTCCTTCGTCGAATTTGAAGGGCTGAGCACAACTGAAGGATTGAGTAATCTTAAATTTGGTCACAAGGGAATTGCTGGCGATACTCGTCACTCCAATAGGAGTTACCATTCGGTTAACCGGGCGATCGACATCGCTCATATCGATATTACTTATAATGGAGAGCCTAGGCGTTTTAAGGTCTCCAATCAGAATAAGGATCCAGAAAAGAAATTCTTCGATGCCTTTAGGGCCTGTTGGGATGCTCAGATCGTTAAGAATAAGTCAGGCTGTCCTGGCAATTATCCCAAGGGAAGTATTGGCCACGAGGATAAGGATCATAAGCATCATATGCACCTATCGTTGCCCTATTGCCCCTCTAAAAGTGGCTTCTACATCAAGTAATTAATTAATCAATTAAGTGTCTTGAGTCCGTCCACCGCTTTTTCGAGAGTGCCGGCCTTCTTGCGGGTGTAGTGCTTGGGGACAAGAAGCGAGAGCGAGAGCCGTTGGCCATGTTTGGAGGGCAGGAAGGGTTTGGAGACAAAGATCTTCTTCATGCAGCGCCGGCCTTTCATGTTGAGCTTTTCGCCACCGATTGAGATAGAGCCCAGCTTTCCTTTTTTGGTAATCTGGGCGATGATTTTTATTTTCTTATGTTCTTTGTTGTAGCTAAAATCCAGCATGCTTTTCTTCTTGGCGCGGTCACTGGTGTAGTTGACATAACAGCTGAAAATATTTTCCTGTTCTTTTTCAATGACTGACATATTGTATTCGATGGACTTGTTTTGAATTCCTTTTATATTGTAACAGGCGTCTTTGTCTCCCAGCTTACAGCCTTTCTGGTAGTAGTAGAGAGCGCTGCGGGGATTTTTTTTCTTAGAGTGGTAGGCGAACTTGGAACAGGAAATCCCCTTGCGCTCTTGAGTGCACTCTCGCTCCCAATTGCTCAGCTTTGTTTTGAGACTATCTGTATTGCTTTTTTTGACTGGTTTAGAGCCGCAGGCGGAGAGCGCGATCAGGCCCAGAGCAAGCGTTAGAGTGTGGACTAGTTTCATTTTTGCGCCTCTTTTAATTCAAATTTTTTGCCACATAGCCAGACGATGTAGAGAACCGGTACGCCGATCAGAGTGGTGAAGAGGAAGAAGCCTTGGTAGCCCAGGGCATCGACTATGGAGCCCGAGTACCCCCCTAAAATTTTTGGTAAGAGAGTCATGAGGGAGGTGAAGATGGCGTATTGGACGGCGGTGAAGGAGACGTCAGTCAGGCTCGAGAGGAAGGCGACAAAGGCGGCGCTGGCGACTCCAGCGGCTAAGTTATCGGCCGAGATAACGGCGTAGAGCATGGGAAGATTGGGGCCCATTTTTGCCAAGATCATAAAGAGAATATTGGTGGCGGAAGAGAGTAGTGCTCCCCACCACAGCAGCTTGATGACGCCAAAGCGGGTAGTCAGGACTCCTCCCAAAAAACCACCGGCCAAGGTCATGAAGAGCCCAAAGGTTTTGACTACCGAGGCGATTTGAGTTTTTGAATAACCCAAGTCTTGATAGAAAACGTTTGAGATGACTCCCAGGACAATGTCTGAGATGCGGTAAAGTCCCACTAAGAGTAGTAGGGTGATCGCCAAGTTTTTTCCATAGCGGTCAAAAAAGTTTTGAATGGGATCGACGTAACCTTCTTTTACCATCTCGGTATTGACCACTCCCGACTTGCCAAGCACGGTGGCGAAAAATCCCGCCGCCGAGACCGCGATTATCAATCGCAGAGTTCCGACAATGAATCCCGCCAGGTGCTTATTATTGAAAGTTTCTGTCAGCGAGGCCTTTATACTTGAAGTCAGGTCGGCACTTAGAAAGAAGACCGCCACGAAGGTGCCGGCGATAAGTAGGAAGAGTCCAAAGAAGCGCGCGTAGTCGGCGGCGTCGTGATTCTCTTCTCGGTGTTT
>JABGVH010000180.1 GCA_018646195.1 Halobacteriovoraceae bacterium | reverse complement strand
TTCTTTTCACAATTTTTATTATCTTTTTCTTTTCCGATTACCTGGGGGCAGAGCCTTTGTCGCGCTTTGACACACTCGTCGTTGGCCATGGCATTCTGATGCTCAGGGCTTAGGGTTGGCATGCTCTTTTTCAGGTCGGCCTGAAACTGCTTGGCGGTGGCGGTCTTTTTTGCCAGCGCATCAGCATCAGCATCGGCCGCAGCTTGATCGCTAGCACTTAGCGAAAAAGCGGTTGCTGGAGTTAACAGGAATAAGAATGTCATAATTATAGTTTTCATTTTTTATCCAATTTTGTGTTAATTAATAATTTCTATTCCAATGTTTTTTTCTTCTTTTTCTTGTTAAATAACCTTGGGTAACCTGATTTCTTATAGCGAAAATCAATGATCTCAAAAAGGCTAGCGCCTTGGTCTTGGACGATATCATTTTGATTTATTTCAAATTCTTCTAGTTTTTCTCCAGATAATTCGCCGGCTGTTAGGTTACTTTGGTCAACGTTAACTTTAGGCATCTTGGGCATTTTGATTTTTGGTGTTTTAAATCCTGAGAAGCTCGGGGCCTTGAAGTTAGATAAATCATAGGTCGCCATTTTTGCCTTGTCTTCAGGAGTTTCCTTGGCCATCTTTTCAGGGTCTAGTTTGTAAAGGTCTGCAAAGGCCGATCTTGGACTTCTACCCTGTTTCTTAAGTGCTTTTAAAGCACCGCCTTTAAGTTGCTTTAATAAGCCGGATTCTTTTGCGGCAAAATCGATTGGTTTCTTACCGGCCTTTTTAAGGGCGTCGTTGACTTTGTTTTTGGCGTTAGCGGCTATTTTTCTAAAGGCGCTGAGACCCTGTGGTAGCGCGTTTATGTCGCCGCCTGAAACACTGCCACTATTCAATGCCTGTTGGCCAAATAGCCCTAGCGCGGCGGCAGCAGTCGCCATAGCGCCTCCGTCTGGCCCAAAGATGGGGTTATTTCTAAAAGTGCTTCCGATTCTTCGACCTTCCTCTTCAAGGTTTATACAGACACCAGTGCTACTGGTGCGCGGGCAACCAATAACTTCGGTTCCCTCGGTAGTTTGAAATTCTAAGTTATTCGGTATTGTCGCTGTTGCCGCTGGACCGCCGGCATTGGGACCAATAGGGATGCTTGCAGCGGTTCCGCCAGCAGTGCCATGGTCTTTGAGTTTCTTCTTGATCCTTTTCAGCTCTTTAATATTTTTCTTCATATCAGAGATTATGGTTCCGCTCATTACGGCTGCAGCTGAGGTGAGAGTGCCCATTATTCCCCAGGCAATAATTCTATGCATTTCGGCCGTCATAAAATTATCAAGAACCTGCCATTGTCCTGGGATGAGTACTAGAATTATTGCTAGTCCTACCGCTCCCAGACCATAGCCGGTTAAATTGGCCTCGGCCTTCGGAAATAAGAGGTCAACTCCGACTTCAAGAGATTTAGCAAAGAGACTATTGAGTTCAAAACTTAGACCTGGTTCTTTGGTGGGGGAGTATAATTCATGAAAATTTTGAAAATCATCTGTGCTAATTGTTTTTAATTCTCCGTTTTGAAAAGCAATTTGTTCCCTCTTAATGAGGTAATCGTGAAGCTTTTTGTCGTTAACTTCATACAGCTCGGGAGAATCTTCCTGATTTGGGTCTGTGACCTCAGCGACTTCTCTTTTATTGCGGAATTGATAGAATTCTCCAAAGTGATCAAAAGTCCGGTAAGTATTCACTAAAAGTTTTTTATGATCAGCAGTAGCTGCTTTTTTTGTTTCAGCATCTTGTCCATTAGTAATAACTTCCGCAATATGCGGGTTAAGATGTTTTGTAATCACCTCTAACGCATTAAATGTTTTTTGCTCTTTGTTAGCAATTGCAATTGGCGCATTGCAATTTAGATTATCTAACTTCTTATTCTTTTTGAATTCTTTGATTTGCGCCAATACAGGTATTTCATCGGCGTAGTCTATATAGGCCTCAAAGGCGTCAAAGGTTCCGGCTTTATTATGATTATGCTCAGAGACGTCTCTGGCACCAAGAGGATCAAAATTATGTTCGTTGGGACCATTGGTATCATAGATTCCAGCGGGATCGTTGCTGGCGTACATTTTTTTCTTCTGATCACTTGGAGTGTAGTGAACTGGCGTGACAACCGGGACACAGGAGGCGTGTGATAGTAAATGCCCTCCGTACACCGCTGCCGCATTGACTGCCGTAGTGATACCTACCGGCATTTGGTAGGGGCCATAAAAACCAGGAGTGGAGCAGCCTATTAATGCTGGGCTAGCTACTGACCATAAGAAGCCCTCGAGGGTCGGCCATTTAGTCGAAGAAGGATAAGTTAATGGGTGGGCCGCCATATAACTGGCCCATATCCCGGCAGAGGCTCCGATGCCGCCAATACAGCCCATCAAGGG
>JABGVH010000080.1 GCA_018646195.1 Halobacteriovoraceae bacterium | reverse complement strand
TACTCAATTGAACGCCACTATCCAAGTGCAAAAACTTTCGAAAACCCGTACCTTCAATTCCTAAAATGTGTAGCCGAAGCACAATCCTCTCTAGTGGCGCAGTGGATGGCGGTAGGCTTTATTCATGGAGTAATGAACACTGACAATATGGCAATTTCCGGAGAGACACTCGACTTTGGTCCCTGCGCTTTCATGGATAATTTTGCCTTTGATAGAGTTTATAGCTCGATCGACCGCCATGGAAGATACAGTTACAATAACCAAATTCCAATCGCAATCTGGAATCTCTACCGTTTAGCTGAATGCTTAATCCCTTTACTCGATTCAGAACCACAGAAAGGCCAAGCGGTTGCTCAAAATTTTCTAGAAGAAATAAAAGAAATCTACCAGCAAAATTGGTTGGACAAAATGCGGCCAAAGCTCGGACTACAAAGCACCGAACCAGAAGATGAAAGTTTAATCAATCAATGGCTCCAATATTTAGAAATTGAAGACCTCGACTTCACTCTCTCTTTTAGAAACTTAGACCCAACCTCGGCAAGTAGCTCCGAATCCCAGCTCTTTAAGTCCTTTCATCAAAAATGGCTTGTGAGACTGCAGCAACAATCAATTCCGCTAGACCAAATTAAAAATGCTATGAATAATGTAAACCCACTTTTTATTCCGAGAAACCACCAAGTTGAAAAGGCGATACAAGGCGCTTTAGTCCAAGATTACTCAATTTTCGAAGAGCTAAAACAGGTCCTTAAAAATCCTTATGGTGATCAAGACAGATTTAAGCAATATCAAACTCCTCCACTGCCTAACGAAAGAATAGCTGCGACTTTCTGCGGAACCTAAAACTTTATTCCGGTCTCTGGGCAAGTGAATTCAGAAAGTTCTCTCACATAATATTGTTCAAATTCTTCTCGCGATACTTGGGCCAGCTCTTCAAATTGAGAGTTTTTTAATTCAAATAAAATATCATGGGGAAGGGTCTGCTCAAGAGCGCTCATCCCCCCATCCAATTCAGAAAGCAATGACCGGTAGGCGCGAATATACCCAAAGGCCTCTTCTTGCCGTTTAAATCCCTCATAAAAGGCCAGCACAATTTCTGATTTTTCTTCTAAGGAGAGCGCTGTACTCGCTCCTAGAATACTGCCCCAGTCATCCATAAAAGGACCAACTGGAACTAGAAACTTATGAGAGCGCCGTAGACACTTAGGCTGGCGAAGTGCCATATGGCGATGGTTTTCCTTGGAACAAAACTTTTTATTAATCTTTCCGGTGTAAACCAAGATTGGTGAATAGTCTGGATTTAAACGATGCCCTAACTTATAAACCTTCTTAAAGAAAGGATCGCTGCCGTCCATTTGCCACTGGTCCATAACTCGGTCCAGGTCTCCAAAATTATGCGCCATTAAAGGAGCAGACCTTATAAAATTAAGATGATCTCGATCTTCTCTTAGCTGTAATAGAATTTTTTCTTCGACCGCTATCTCTTCCAAAATAACATCGGCCATTTCGGAACTGAGCTCTTTCTTGCCATTTTTGACGAGGGCACAATAGGCGCCAATTGCAACGCTAAGCCAGGTCCCTTCGTGGGTGCTCATGACCTGCTTATTTTGACTATTATAAGAAATTCTATTGGTAACTTGCGAGTAATTCCATTTCCAAGACTCAATGGTAGTTCTGGCCATCTTCTCTATAAAGCGCTGTATCGAACCATGCTTCCAAAGCCCTTCGCGTATCTGATTGTCCACGTCCGTCGGAACAAAGGTCCCTGCTGTCGCCCAGTGGGCGCTGAGGCACATGTGAAAATAATCGGGAAGAGTAATATTCTTAAGTAATTTGGGATTCTTCTTATAGGCCACCAAAGTCCCTAAAAATTCGCATCCCTTAGAAGTAGTATCCAGCTCTCCCTTAAACAAGAAAGGCGCGGTATTCTCTACGTGTTTCAATAATATATTAGGAGCAATTCCTGTAAAGGCGTTGCCAGATAAAAGTTGTTTCTTTTTCATAGGCCATCTATAGCAAAAAAAAAGGCTCACAGAGAGCCTTTTCTAATATTTTCTTATTTTTTTAGTTAATTTTAGTCATTTGATCCGTGACCCGATCCGTGACCCGATCCATGACCCGATCCACTACCTGATCCTGATCCCCTTCCTGATCCACTTCCTGATCCACTTCCTG
>JABGVH010000036.1 GCA_018646195.1 Halobacteriovoraceae bacterium | reverse complement strand
AGAATGAAACATAATTGGATCATTTATTTCATCGATAATTTCTTCTTCATTAATTCGGTAATGAAGAAAGTCTAGGAAGCCAAACATTTTTACTCTCCAAGTAATGACAACTTATCGTCATTTCAATGAGCTAGGTCAAGAAGATTATTCTTTAGTAGTCTTTTTTAGTGAGATATTAAGGGAAACTAAGTCGTCCAGCTGACTTTTTAGTTTATTTGGATCTCTTACAGGCAATTTGCAAATATTTTCGAGGCAGACGTAAGCCGTGGCTACACCACCTATCGCCACTTTATCTTTTACTAACGGAACATATTTTCTAGAGATATTATTTCCAAACGCCAAGACTTTATTGGGTAGAAAATTTTGGCGGACCGTGGAGAGAAGTTTCTGAGTATTTTGCTCATCATTTTTTCCCACAATGACCACCTCTTTTGCGGCATCTAAATGGTAATCCAATGCTAAAAGCGCTTGGGCAACATGGGAGGGAAACTTATTAAAGGCCTTTCCGTAGGCCTTCATTAACTGGTCTCTTTTCTCTTTATATTTCTTCTTAAAGGTAAAGGCATACAGTTTGTTTAGATTTAATAGCGAAGTGCCATTGGAATTCGGTCGAGCATTATCAGTTAGTTCAAAAGTATTCACTATCAAGTTTTTATTTGATTTTGCGAAGGCATAGGCTTTCTGTTCGGCATTCCAAAGATTTGAATCCTGTCGCTCCTGTAAATCCTCGGCCCAAGAGAGGTACTTGCCGTTAAAGCTGGCCTCGTAAAGATTCATTAGTCCTTCAATTAAATAGGCGTAATCATCTAGGTAAGCATCAAATCGCGCTTCGCCAGCACGGTAGCGTCTCTTTAATTTTGAATTCCGGTCTAAATTATTTCTAATAAAGGTGGCCATTTTTTCAGCCGACTGCAAGAAGCGCTTATCATTAAAAGCACTATAAGCTTTTGCCTGGGCACTTAACATTAGGCCATTCCAGGCGGTTAAAATCTTATCATCTTTATAGGGATGAATCTTTTTTTCCCTTTCAAGAAAAAGCTTCTTCTTTATGGCAACAAGTTCAGCAGTAAAAGTTTTTTCAGGACTTTTTGCGCCGATCATATTCAAGAGATTTTTTCCTTCGAAATTTCCCGTTTTAGAAGTACCAAATTGCTTCTTAAATATTTTGTATTCTGAGGCGGTTAGAATACCCTTCAATTCCTCTTCCTTCCAAAGATAAAAAAGTCCTTCATGCCCTTCTGAGTCGGCATCTTCGGCCGAAAAATAGCCCCCGCCGCTAGCTGACATATCCCGGTTGATATACTCCAAGATATCAATGGCAATCTTTTTATACAGTGGGTTGCCTGTTAAAAGAAAAGCTTCGGTATAAGTAGAAGAGAGTAAGGCATTGTCGTAGAGCATTTTTTCAAAATGAGGGACTAGCCAACGAGTATCAGTTGAGTAGCGATGGAAGCCTCCACCGAGATGGTCATAAATCCCGCCCCGAAACATCGAGTCCAGTGTTCTGGAGATCATCTCTTTCATTACCTTATTGGTGACACTGTCTTTATTTCGATTCAAAAGGCGCAATAGAACTCTAAGACGAGTTGACGGTGGAAATTTAGGCGCTTCAGAGAAACCTCCAAAGAGCGGTTCAAAGGTTTCACTTATTTGGGTAAGAGCGGTTTTGAAGATAGTCGAGGTTGGCGCTTTATCCGAATGGGTCCAAATCCGAGCTCTCTGGTTAAGGAATTTTGTAAACTCCTTTCCACCGCTGGCAATTTTATCCCTATCAGTTTTCCATTTATCTGCCATCACGCTCAAGAGCTTGATGAATTGTTTTTTGGGAAAATAAGTTCCGCCATAAATAGGTTCTAAATCTGGGGTGAGCCACATACTCAATGGCCATCCCCCTCGCTGTTTCATGGAATGAAGGGCGTTCATATAAACCTTATCAACATCAGGACGCTCTTCCCTATCCACTTTAATGGCAATAAAATTATCGTTAAGAATTTTTGCCACTTCCTTATCTTCAAAAGACTCGTGCTCCATGACGTGGCACCAATGACAAGTGGAGTAGCCAATTGACAGGAAGATAACCTTATTCTCTTTTTTAGCGCGGGCCAGTGCCTTCTCTCCCCAGGCATTCCACCAAACAGGATTATTTTTATGCTGTAAGAGGTAGGGACTTTTCTCATGCTTTAGAAGATTTCCGACCTCACTCTTTTCACAAGAAAAGAGGGTGATAGAAAAAATAAGGAGAGCATAGATGGCCGTTTTCATGTTCAACATTGTATCCTAGGGCCGCATGAACTCCAACAGAGTTATCCCTATGACAGTTTGCATAGATTTACTTAATCCCGCCGAAACTTCTCAAGTGCAGGCCTGCCTCAATATCTATTCTCCTTTTATAGACCAGTCCGCCGTCTCATTTGAGAGTAGTGTTCCCACAATCACTGACTTTCAAGAAAGGGCGGTGGAGGTTTGCAAGAATTATCCCTGGCTCTTAGCGCTAAAAGAAAATGAAATTCTCGGGTATGCTTATGCCGCTCGCCATCGCGGCAGAGAGGGCTATCAATGGGTAGCGGAAGTTTCAGTTTATCTCAGCGACCTGGCACGGGGGCAAGGTCTTGCCAGCCTGCTCTATCAGCAGTTATTCGAACTACTAAGAAGCCAGAATATTTATCAAGTCTATGCCGGAATTACCCTGCCCAATCCGGCCAGCCAAAAATTTCACCTTAGAGAGGGCTTTGAAGATATCGGAACCTATAAGAAAATCGGGTATAAATTTGGCTGCTGGCACGATGTCTATTGGTGCGCCAAAGAACTTCGGTCTCTTGAGAAAAAACCCGCTGCATTTATTCCCCACCCTAAGCTCTAAATAAAAAAAGCCTGGTAGTTAACCAGGCTTAAAATATTATCAATGTATTTGCTTTTTTATTCTTCTTTGAAAAGAAATTCACTAACATCAGTATTTCTTTTTTCTCTCTTTGTTTTCTTACCTTCTCTTTTTCCGTCTAAGATTCTACGGATTTCCTCAGAGCTTTTACCTGTCCCGGCGCGAGCGATAATCTCAAGCTGAGAGGTATAAGTTTGAATCTCTTCTTTCTTTGTTTTCTTACGACGGCAGGTAATACTCTCGTAAGTATTATACTTGGCGTGATCTTCCAGGATTTCATTCTCATCTGGATTAAAAGAAAAAACGACAGGCATATTATCTGAGCTTCTAAAGATCAGAAGAAAGGTATCGTGGTCAATTGTCACACCTTTAAAGTGAACATCTTCGTAATCTTCAAAATACTTGGTATAAGATGCCCCAATCGCCTCTTCAAATCTTTTACCAGATTCATCCTTTAAAAGACGGCAAAGGTCTTTCTTTTCGGTAATATACTCTGAATCTCTAAGTCTTCTAAAGGTACCATTACTATTGTATTGATACTCTCTGCGTTTTGCCATTACTGAGTAACGGACACCAAGAGAGCTTTGAATTTCTGCATCTTCAAAGCGCTTATAGATATATCCTTGTAATTTCTTCTTTTCTTTATCGGCTGCATCGTCTCTTTCGTTCTCTGTGCGAGTGATATTGGCCTCAGCCTCAGTTCCTTCTCTTTCAACTTTCTTTATATAAGGACCTTTTCCAAAGAAGCCAATACATGAAGAGACCTCAGTTGCTGAAAATGCTCCTGCTTTCTTAGTTCTATTAGTTTTAACTAAGGCATCACAGAAATGTCCTTTCTTTAGGTAGTCCAAATCGACATCGCCGTCTTTGGCCTTGCCGTAACACTTGTTGATTTCTTTTATCGTAATGTCATCATCACCATTTACGAATTCTTTAGCGATGCCCACGCAGTAGTGATCATCACCAGCGTAGACGTTTCCAGCTAAGAGTAATAGGGCTGAAAAGGTTAAGACCTTTTTCATGCAGTACCTCGTTGTTGCATTTAAATCGTTATACACAGCTTAAATTGCAATTAGGAGGCCAAACTATGACCGCTAAATAGCTGAAAAGAAGAGGCTTACAGCCTGTGAAGGCCCAAGGTATGCTAACTCTGTCTAATTCTTAAACAGCGAGAATATCTTGGAAAAAGCAGTTTATAGCGGAAAATTTGTACGTGTTACCGAGGAAGATATAGAGGGAGCACTCTATGAGCGCGCCTATATCAAAAATGCCGTGATCGTTTTCGCCGTTACCGACGACCAGAAAATCCTGCTAATACGCGAGAAGCGCCCCCATGAACGCCATGGCGTCAGGCTCAAACCGGTGACTGGTTTCTTTGAAGACCACCTAAGCTGGGAGGAAAACTGCCAACAGGAGCTGCAAGAGGAATTGGGCTATAAGGCCGAAAGCCTAGAGCGCTTTCTGTTTCTCGATCACCAAGGTTCGATCTACGTGCAAAAACACTTTGTGCTGGCCAAGGGTTTAGTGGCCTCAAAGCTGCCGAATCCCGATGGGGAAGATGTCATTGTGGGGACGCTTGAAGTTGGCCTAGATGAGCTAATTGAGCTGGCGCTAACTCCTGAAATGCCTATGGTTATGGATCACTTGGGGATCTTTACCCTATGGCATAAGATTCAACGTGGGGAGCTTTCTCTGGGCAGGGATTGATAATACTTACGATCTTCAATAGCACGGTAGTGCAAACACTTTTGGCAAACCCAAACAACTTGCGCTTGTTCGGCCAGTAAAACCTTCTTAATGATATTGATCGACTTGCCTGTGCAGCCATCAATATTCAGTTCACAACGTCCAATAGAACGCGGTCCAACTTCGATCAGCATAGAATTTCTCCTGTGAATGTCATTGATAAGAAAAGGATGATTTTAGATTGAATTAGGGATGAATTTCCCTACTCAGATAAGAGCAAATATCAGGCCAAAAGCGCTATGAAAAATCGCTTATTTGAGGGCCTTCAAGCTGACTAAATTGTGAAGCTGTCTAAACTTTAGCTATTGAATCTAAAAGAGAATCCGCATACCACCACCCCAGGTCTGCTGGATGAATTGCCGATTATCTTTATCGTCATCAACTTGCTGGCGGATAAAGCGGTAATAACCTTCAAACTGAATAAACTGGCCGGTTCTCCTGGCCAGTGTAAAATCAGCCTCGTAGGTTTGACCGGCATCAAAATTAATATTTAAGGTTGGGTTATACCAAGTGTAGCGGTAGCTGGTTTCAAAATCCATTTTAAAAATAAGGTCTTTGCGAATCAATTTTCCGTAGAGGCTTCTAAATAAGAGGTGCTGATTATCTATTTTGTCTTTACGAACTCGCATAAATCCACCGAGTTTAAAATCCCAGACTCGACCGAGAACAAAGCGATGATTTAAGTAACCAGTATGAATATTGCCGTGATTGGGGTCTTCAAATCCATGATAGGTTTGGCCTTGGTAAGAAATATCTGTAATTTGATTGGGAAGTAAGCGAAAAATTTCTTTTATCGTTAGGCTAGCGTCTTCGGTATAAAAATCCCATTGGTTCTTATTGCGAAAATCTTGGTAGGTGGTGGTCAATTGAACATCGGCAATCATTCGTGCCTTACTACCAAAGAGCGTGTGCTTGTGATGCAGCTCCGCCCCTCCCATTCCACTTAAACGGTCATTTCTCTGGACTGCTTTTTCATGGCGACGGCTATGATATTTTAAAAGCATCCCGGCCTTCGGTTTAAAAAGCCAAGTCTTATTATGAAAGAGCTGAGTGCTTATTTCTCCATCCACGTCCCATACCATCGATTGAATGCCAGAGACAAAACGGTACTCACCATAATAATCTTCTAATGCATTTGTAGTGAAGCGGTAGCGTCCTGAGATCTCGGCGTCTACTCGAGAAAAGTCTTTGAGTTTTTGCATCGTCTTATCAAATTGCGCCCCAAGATTTCCGGCCAACTTATTAAGCTTGGCCAACTGAGCTCCCATCGCCTTGCCTACCGCTACAAATCCTTTCAAGGGATCGAGCCGGCTGCCTTTTGGTGCTATATAGGCACCGGTTTTAGAGTCAACTCCACCGAGGTCATCGGGCATGATATAAACTTTTTTAACCGGATCATACTTTGATCCACTAGGAGGAGCCACGTAGATACCAGTTTCCATATCCAAGTGACCACCAGGTCTAACTGTTTGTTCGGAAGCAAGTTTTTGACCTCTCTTATCATTTGCAGCTAATACAACCTCGCCTTGCGGTTGGGGAACAAGATAGTTATTTCCCTCTCCGATATTTTGCAAATTATAATTATTTTTAACGGTATTGTTTTTACTATGGAAGTCAGCGCTGGTGTTGCCTGCCAGTAGTTTTAATTGGGTAGGCGAAATTCTTACCGGTGCAATCGGTTTATCATAGCTGGGATAGGCCCCCGAAAATTTTCCTTGAGGAATTCTTTCAACATAGGGATCGTGAAGTTGGGAATTGGTATTTGCCATTGCATTCCCTTGCCCAAGATTTATTTTTGCACCTCTTTGATCTTTTTCCTCTCTGAGTGACTCTCGTATATCAGAATCACTTCTCTTATAGAGGTCGACCTTTCCTCGAAAGGTTACGTTTGAGGTAATATGGTTTTTTTCGTTATAGGAGACTAGGAAGTCGGTTCCCCTCACTCCAAGTGCCGCACTCCGAGTTTTAACAATCCATTTACCTTTATAGCCTTTCTTCTCATTTTGCTTAGGATCGATGATTCCTCTTATTTTACCCTTCATCAATTGAATGAATTTTGGTTTGCGAGGATCTGCCTGGCCAATTGCCAATTTACTATTGGCACTGATAATGAGGGTTGAATTGTCTTCGAAATGGACTCGAGCAAAACTGCGGGCCTTTGAAATCAATAAGGCATCCCCGACGATTTTATCGCCCTCTTTTAAATTCAGCGCTTTTTTATTGGGCTGTTTTAAAATTATCGTCCCCCGCATTTTTACCACGGTGCCAACTCGGGCATGGACTGAGGAATAGATCAATAATGTCGCAAGTATCCAAAATATTTTTATCATGTTGAAATTATACTGAAACATACTAGTGACAGCCATTTTTTTCAAAGTGCCATGACGCTCCCTTTCACTTATCTAATCAATATGCTAATAATGGAGACTAACTGGAGAATCTTATGGATATTCGCGTGCTTGTGGCCTTGGCCATTATTGTTATGGTGGCCCTTTTATTTCTTGCACGGAAATACTCAGACATGAGAGTGGAGCGCAGCGCACTTGAGGCTGGCTATTTTGAAAGTATTATCGCTTTCAAGCAAGATCCTTCTAATCCAACCTTGCGAAAAAATGCCGAGCAATGGGGCCATAAGCTAGGACAGTCTCTAGGAAAAGAGACTGCCGAAATTGAACAAATGCTAATTTGTGATTTGACTTAAGAATTACTTACTTGCAACCAGCTTCACTAATAACTCGACCTCGTCATAGATTAGCTTATCACCAAGTGACTTAAAGAATTTTCCTGACTTGTATTTGATTCCAAAATCTGTTCGATTAAAAACAATCTTTGCTTTGGCGGTTGCTGCCTTATCACTATTGGTGACATCGGCCTTAAAGCTAATCGGCTTAGTAATACCTTTTATGGTGAGCTCGGCAAAGACATCGTAATGACCGCCTTTTCCAAACTGAACATCCTTGATTTTGAGCTTGGCTTTTTTGTGCTTAGCTACTCCAAAGAAATCATCCGCTTTCAGGTGGCCTTCTAATTTTCCTTTGTACTCTCCAGTTAGGTCTGTAACTACAATACTGGTCATGTCGATTTCAAATTGACCGCCAACTAGGTCCTTGCCGTCAAATTTTAATTCACCGCTAGTTAAATTTATAAGCCCACTATGCTTACCGGTTACTTTTTTGCCCGTCCACTGCAGTTTACTGGACTTAGAATTGACCTTGTAATCAACTTTTTTCGCTGCCATTTTGCCACTAGCAAAGGCAAAATTAATCAGGAGAAAAGGGGTAAGTACTAGGCTTATTGCTTTTGTTATCATATTAACCTCCAATGATAGTGAGCAAGCATATTAAGTGAGCTTCTATTTGGCAATCTTATTCCATTTACTTTTAGTTATGGTTAGCGGAAGGTAAACTTATGGTGATCTTATAATGAAAATTCAAATAATTGCCCGTATCTTGAATGTTTTTGTACGACTTTTAAATGCAAGTTATCGCTACCGCTTCATGAGTGACTTGGCGGAAGTGAGAAAAACTAACCCCAATAACTCCTACCTATTAGCGGTCTGGCATCAGAATCTTTTAGCAGGTATTTGCGCTCAAATTGGTACCCCTCATATCGTTATTGTCAGTCCTTCAAAGGATGGAGAACTAGTCGCCATCACTTGCCAACTCTTTGGAAATAAATGCGCCAGAGGCAGCTCTTCGCGAGGGGGAAAAAAGGCGATGGAGGAAATGGTAGAGATTATAAAGTCAGATAAATTACCAGGGGCGATCACCATTGACGGACCAAAAGGCCCGGCAAAAGAACCCAAGCGTGGAATTATAAGTATTGCTCAAAAGACTGGGGCACCTATTGTTCCCTATATGCTACTTCCTAAAAATTACTGGAGCTTTGAAAAAAGCTGGGACCAGTTCCGTCTTCCTAAACCTTTCTCTAAAATAGTTGTGCGTTATGGCCAGCCAATTTTTGTTGGGAAGGATTTACCCGCTGAAGAATACTCGACTATTGGCGACCAAATAAAAAATCAATTGGCAGAGCTCGAAGTGGAATGCCAAAAAGACCTTGAAATTCTTTAGTTTTGGCACCGCCAAAAAATAACCGACCCTATTCGACGTGTTGCTCAAAATAAATTCTTTTGAAGAATTCAGTTGTAAAAGGGCATTTTCCTTATAGAATGGAAAAAATCAAGAATCAGAGTTTTTACAAAATAAAGGAGACACTCATGTCAAAAGAAAAAGAAATGTTACTTGTTGGATCTAAAACTAAAGAAGCTATCAAAGAAAGCGGACTCAATGTCTCCGGAGATGCTCTTGAAGCACTTAACCAAATTGTTCACAAAATGGTTAAAGAAGCTCAAAGCCGCTGCGAAGCTAACGGTCGTAAAACTGTTCGCGGAACTGATTTCTAATTAAATTTTTTACCTATAGGGGCCGAGAGCGATCTATTGATTTCTCTCGGCTTTTTTTTTATGCCTACACCTGCTGAAACATATAATAACTTGTTAAAAGAAATAGAAGTCGTCGAATGGGATGCTCTTGCTGATCATTATAAACGAGGAGCTATTTTAGTTGTTAAAGAAGGTGAAGACCTGGCCAAAGTTGGTATGTGTATCGCTGATGACCGAGTCGATCAAATCAAAAAATGGCTGTCTGCCGGGATACTGTCTGGGCCAGATGACATGCAAGTGAAACTCTGGAAAACAGCCCAAGAAATTGCCTTTAAATTTATTATTGTTCAACCCTACGTCTTGGTACAAGTCTCGCCTAAAGAAGCTCCTACAGCTTAACTACATGCTCTAAAAACTGCTCTTTTTCGTGGACGTAACTTTTGTAATGGTTGCCATAGCCAGCTAACTCTTGCTCGCTAAGAGGCCGCACCGCTTTTGCTGGAGCGCCCATGATCATCATGCCGGCAGGATATTTTTTCCCAGGTGGCACTACCGAACCCGCCGCGACGACAGAATTCTCTGAGATAACTGCACCATCCAGCACGATCGCCCCCATCCCAATCAGACAGGAGTCACCGATGGTACAAGCATGCAAGATGGCCCTATGACCGACACTGACATTTTTACCAATGATAAGAGGCAGTTCCTCTATAACATGCAACATGCATTGATCTTGAATATTGGTATTTTCCCCAATAACAATTTTATTGATATCGCCTCTTGCAACAACTCCATACCAGAGGCTTGCCGAATCCCCTACTGTGACATTGCCTATGACATCCGCAGAGGGTGCAATAAAACAAGCTGATCCAATAGACGGGGAGCAATTCTTATAGGAGTAGAGACTCATGGTTTTTTATTTTTTCCAAGGAAGTTTTGAAATATATTCGGCCAAATCGCTAAAGTCTTGGGTACTCAACTTTCGTATATAAGGGTCCATTTTTTTGTTTACCCGGACTTTTCTTTTCATGTCGTTTAATTGTTTTTTAAGATACCAAGAGAGCTGGCCACCAATACGTGGGGCGTTTTGAGACTTCTTGCCTTCACCCCTTTTCCCATGGCAAACAATACATTTCTTATACAGTCCATGACCGCTAACTAGTCGAGGAGTATCGAGGGCCACTAATGGTCCACTTGCTTCAACTTTTTCTTCTACCTTATGGGGCTTGGCCACTCTTGCGGCTGCCATTGCTGCCAGCTCTGCTTGGTCTCTTTCATATTCGGCCTTAACCGCGGGAAAGTCGAAGTAACCTGGCTGGACCGGAAGTTTCTGATAATTATTAAAATTAATAACGACGAAAAGTCCTATAACTAAACCGAAAAAAGCTAACAAACGAAGCATAAATACCTTCAAATAATATTGAGTAAGTGATCAAAATTATAGATTAAGCTTAGTTTTCTGGCAACCACTGCAAGAGCTCTTCAAATTCATCGAGCCGGTCCAAAATATGGTGATGAGCGGCTTTCACGAAGCCCTCACTAATCATATTGTCCATTTGCTCGAAAAGGGATGTGTAATATCCCTTGTGATTGAAAAGTGCGATAGGCTTTTGATGCAAGCCTAATTGGCGCCAAGTCATAATCTCAAACATTTCATCAAAAGTTCCCCAACCTCCTGGAAGCCCCACAAAGGCGTCGGATAATTGGTACATTCTCTCTTTTCTTTGATGCATTGAATCGACAATCTCTAATTCCGTCAGGCCTTGATGGCCTACTTCGGCATCAACTAAAGTTTGCGGAATTACTCCCCAGACCTTTCCACCAACTTCCAGACAGGCATCGGCAACAGCCCCCATCAGGCCGACTGAGCCACCACCAAACACTATTCCGTAATTATTTTCTCCAAGATATTTTCCAAACTTTGAAGCCATTTCCATTCGCTCGGGATCAGCACCCTCTGACGAACCACAAAATACACAGATCTTTTTCAAGACAATTCTCCTTTCACTCGCAAATTAAATATTTGTTTATTTTAACTGAGGTCTAAATTTTATTTCAATCAATTGTCCCCGCTCATCTTTATCGTAGACAATTGTTTTACTTTTTCCGATATCAACTAAAAGTTTCTCTTTTTCATTCTCATTGAAAACCATTAGCTCTTCGCCCTTTAAACTTTGTAAACTGCCCTCAACAAAAACTTTGGCACTGGGGCCATAGATTTCAAAGCTATCGGCAAAGCGCGCTTGAAGTAATAATTTCACACCGTCATTCATCGCCACTTCGATTTTGTTATTACTATTAACTTCCTCTATAGTATGCAGCTCACTGGTAAGAGTCAGACCCTTGTTGTTTCCTTTTTTATGAATCATAGTGATGTATAACACTAATCGCGACTGAGCGATTATTGGGAACATAAGGCAGATAAATAGGATTGCTAATTTCTTCACTCTCCTAGTGTATAGCTTGGACAAAAAATGATCAAACCCCACTTTCAAAAAACTTGGATTATAATAGGATACCTAGGCATTTTAGCTATTTTTAGCGCCTGCCTGCTGCCACTGCAAAGTGTAGCAACTGAACTTTCACATAGTGATAAGTGGTTACATCTCTTTTGCTACGCAGCGGTAACTTTCTGGTTTACCCAACTAAAGGATTTTCACACCCCAAAGATTTACCTACCGGTACTTCTAGTAATGAGTCCATTGATTGAAATATTACAAGAGCAAACTGGTTACCGATTTTTTGAATGGTACGATATGCTGGCGAATTTGCTGGGGACTATTCTCGGAGTTTTCTTGGGATATTATTTTCCGGATTGGTTATTGCGTTTCGAACGAACCTTTAAAAATTAACCGGGTTTCTCCACATAGGAAAACTTCACTATGGTCTTCATCAAATAAAATTTCAAGCAGTCCTCCCTTGGTTTCAATTTGAACTTTATCTGTCCAGCCAAATAACTTCTGGCAGGCCAGGGCGGTAGCAGTCGCCCCTGTTCCACAGGACAGGGTTTCACCCTCAACCCCCTTTTCAAAAGTTCGCATTTTAATATTGCCCTCAGATACCACCTGAAAGAAATTGATGTTGGAGTCCGTTTCTTTCCGAATCGCCGGTGAAATACTCTCAAGGGGCACCTCATCGCAGTCTTGAACTTGAAAAATAGAATGCGAGACGCCAACTTTTAAGAAGAGGGACTTCTTGGCCTCAAATAAATTTTCTATATTTTTCTCACCTATCCCCGAAATTTCCGTCATCTGTAATTTTACAATATTTCCCTTTATCGACGCCTGATAGACACCGTTTTGGGTTTCGATTGAATAAGCGTCATTTTTTCCAAAAGGAATTTGCAGGACTTTATAGGCGAAATGGGTAATCGCCCGGCCACCGTTTCCACACATTCCCTCTTCGCCGCCGTCTGAATTAAAGTAGACCATCTTAAAATCACATTTTTCTGATCTTTCGAGGAAAAGTACTCCGTCTGCACCGATTCCCGTACGGCGGCTGCAAAAAGCGATGCGGTCCCCCTTGGTCAGGGAATTGGCGTCACCCTCTCTATTGTCGAAGACGATGAAATCATTGCCGGTTGCCGAATATTTATAAAAATCAAATGCCAAATTAGCTCCCTGCGTAATTTTTCTTCAATTGCCAATAATTCCCTTCAAGGTTATAACAACATTTACTTTTTATCTATGAAAAGACTCATGGGGACCATAGCTCAGTTGGTTAGAGCTCCCGGCTCATAACCGGATGGTCCTAGGTTCAAGTCCTAGTGGTCCCACCATTTTTTTTCGGAAATATTACATGAAGGCCAATTTTGTCGTTTTAATTTTTCTGACCCTCGGACTCTACAGCCCGCTCTCAAGCGCCAATGGATTAACTTACACTAAATGGCTTGAAGCTAATCAGGTAGAAAAACTTTGGCAAAAGCTGACCCCTAAAGTTCGCTCCTTATTTAAAAATGATTTGAAAGGATTGCAGGAGTTTATCAAATACATCAATACCGAATACAAGAGTTATGGCCAAATTACTGAACAAAAAGAAATTAATGATTCAAGGGGCAGCACCTGGTGGCAAATCAAACGCAATCCAAATAATGAAAAAGAAGTTCAGTATAAGTGGAGCTATGGAACTGATGGACAGATTACCGGACTTTACTTTGGCAAAAGAGCATTGCCTCTACCCACTGAATACTTAAATTACCGCACAAAAACGGCCTTGCAATTGCCCTTTAATAATACTTGGGAAGTGATTTGGGGAGGCCGGACTGTAGAGCAAAATTATCATTCGGCCTATCCCGACCAGCGATTCGCCCTCGATATTATGATTATTAAAAATGGTCGCAGTTTTAAAAATGACGGAAAAAAACTTTCTGACTATCACTGTTTTAATAGAAAAATTTTAGCCCCTGGTTCAGGAACGATAGTGACGGTAGAAAATTCCCTCAAAGATAATTCTATTGGCGTCATGGACTCCAAACATCCATTTGGAAATCATGTCTGGATTGATCATCAGAATGGTGAGTACACCATGCTGGGCCATATGAAAAAAGGCAGCCTAAAAGTTAAATCGCTGGAAAAAGTAGTCGCCGGCCAAGAGCTAGGACTTTGTGGAAATTCAGGCAATACTTCCGAACCTCATATCCATATGCATATGCAAAACACCGCTCTCCCCTACAAAGGTCACGGCCTCCCCTTGCAATTCAAAAAGGTTTTGGTCAACGGCAAGATTAAAAAATCTCATGAAGTCGTTCGTGGCGAGCTGATTCAAAACTATGCCGCAGGCGCACAGAAGTAAGCTAAGGAGTATTGGACCTGCTCCGCAAGGCTATGTCATAATAGGCCATGACTTCTCAAGAACAGAAATTTAGCCAAATAGACGAGGTCTCCTCCTGCTTCTGTATAGCAAAATGGCTTCAAGTAACCATCGATCTGGTTCACGGAACCAATCATAGCTGCCATCATCCGAAGCGCCATAAAATCCCACTTGATCAATTAGCAAAAGACCCTAGTGCTCTTCACAATACACTCTTTAAAAAACAACAACGCAAAATTATGCTTGAAGGTACACGACCACCGGAATGCTCTTATTGCTGGACCGTCGAAGATACAGAAGGCCGCGGTATTTCCGACCGCTATATTAAATCTACTGATCCATGGGCCTACCCTCATCTAGAAAAAGTCAAACAGCTTGCTTGGAAAGAAAATATCAATCCAACTTATGTGGAAGTTATGTTCGACAAAGTATGTAACCTGGCCTGTTCCTATTGCTTGGCAGATATCTCTTCCTCAATAGCCAATGAAATGCGAAAGTTCGGCCCCTATCCGGTTCATAATAAATCCCATCGCGACTTTCAAGAAACAGCTGCCGAACTGGTTGGCGAAGTAAATCCCTACGTCGAAGCCTTCTGGAAATGGTTCCCTGAAATCCTAGAAGACCTCGAAGTTTTTCGAATAACTGGTGGCGAGCCGCTTTTAAATAGCAATACCTTTAAGGTCATTGATTACTTAGGGAGTTCTGTAAGTAAAAAACTTACTCTGGCGGTAAATTCAAATCTCTGTTTGGAAGACCACTTAATCAAGAAGTTTACTAAAGGGATCAATCAGCTACTAGTCGAGGGCCGCATAAAAGATTTTGAACTCTACGCCTCGGTCGATACCTATGGGCAACAAGCGGAATATATCCGCAATGGACTCGACTATAGTCAGTTTATAAAAAACGTTGAGTATTTTTGTAGCGAGGCGCCTTCGAGCAGAGTAGTCATGATGTGTACCTACTCGGTACTCTCCATCCCAGGTTTTGATAAATTGCTCAAAGAACTTTCCGAGCTTAAAAAGAAGTACTCTAATCTAATTTTGGATATCTCTTTTTTGAGGCACCCTGAATACCTCCGCGCCAATATGGTGACTCCCGACTTGGTAACTAAGATTGCCGGTGATATTGAGCTAATGAAAGAACTGGCGACCTTTTCTGAATACGAGATTGGAAAATTAACACGGATTTACGACTGGGTTTCGGCCGGTGCCACAAAAGATCAGAACAACCTCTATAGGATGGACTTCTATTCCTTTGTTAATGAATATGACAGGAGGAAGGGGACAAATTTCCTAGAGAGCTTTCCTGAATTGGGAGAATTCTATACCGTTTGTCGAAAGACAAAAATGCTCTTAGGCTAAAGGCCAAGAACATCCTGAGGTAGACTAAATTTGAATTCTGGTAAGAGCTCCCTTAACTTTGAAGTATCGAATTCAAGATGGCCCAATTCTTTTGTGGCCGGCAAAATCTCAATAGCTGAACCGCTGACCGCCAATTTTTGGCAAAGCCAGTCTTTCCATTGCAAAGTACTATAACTTTCTCCCGTGGCTATATTTAAAAGCTGCTCGGGAATTTCCTTATCTTCTAAGAGAAAGATTACCTGGACCAGATCCAATATATGTAAAAAGTCTCTACGCTCTCCCCCACCCTGATATATTTGATAGTTACCACCATTTTGTAAACGGTCTGTGAGCTGGTTGATAAATCCTAATTTTTTTTCTGAACGGCCATAAACCCCAGGCAATCTCAAGAGCGAAAGTTGACAGTTCTGCTGCTGGCAGAAAGTTCTTAATAGCTCTTCTTGTTGTAGCTTAGCCTCTGCATATTTCCGCTCTGGCCTGGCCGGGCTATTTTCATCGAGTGGCAGGCCAGGTGTGTTGCCATAAATTTCAACACTACTTAAAAAAGTTATTTTTTGAATTTTTGTACCGGCGAGTGAATTAGTGAGATTTTGAAGCATTTTGATATTCAGCTCAGAACTTTTTGAATCATCGGCTTCAGATCGGCTAATTCCTGCACAGTAGATAATATTAAAAGGTTCCTCAATCTTAGAGAATGGCCCTGCTAATTGCTGAGGGTCTAAGAGATCTAATTGACCATGGTCTAGCCCAAGTAAACTGCCAGTATAATTGGCAGTAAAATATTCGGCGACCGCGCTGCCGATAAATCCCCCGGCCCCTACTACCACTTTCATTTGGCAGCTCGTAATTCCGACAGGTATTTTTTAGCGTCGACCTGGTGGTCCTCAGCGGCTGCCCAATCGGCGTATTCAACCATTTGCTGTTTATTAAAGGGACCTTCTAATATTTCGTGGTAAATAACCCATTCACTTTGCGCCAGTGGCATATGCCAATTGCCTTCCATTATTCGCAGCAGAAAGGATTTCTGTTGAGATGGCGGCGCTAGTTCAATTCTCTTTTTGAGACTTCCGTTGCTATTAAAGACCAGTACATCTAACTGGCCCTCAATTAGGTGGTAAGACTCGCTCTTTAAAATGGGGTGGCGATGGGGCCTGACATAGCTATCGCGATGGAGCGCGATTACCATCTCTTGAATCAATTCACCGTGGGTTCGATGCAGGCAATAACGGGCGCGTTTCAAGGGACTGTCGAGTGCCATAGCTTTTAACTTGGCAATTAACTCTGGACCTATTTCAACTAGATCGGCTGTGTTGAACTCGACTGACATACCCTTTCCCTTTCAAGTAACTTTAGGCCAAGTCTATGAAAATGTCTAAGAGTGGCCTCTAAAAGCTTTAAAATCAAGGAGATAAGCACTGTCTCTAGCCTGCAAACCCATGCTAAACTACAGGGGTATTAGAAACCAAAATAAAGGCCTTCTGTGTTTAGTAAATTGATAGGATTATTCCTCTGCCTTTTAGGAATCATTATGCCTTGGAGGCTAAGGATTCTGCTGAGCGAAGTGCTAGGTTGGATCACCCAATTTTTCTATTTCACCTATTTTGGCATCCTCAATTTTATTCTGAAAGAATTGAAAAAAGCAGAGACTGAAAAAAACCCCGACTCACTTGAGAAAAAACATGACTGAACAATTAGCGGATCGTGAAATTGTAGTGCTCTTTTCAGGTGGGACTGATTCCACCTTGGCGGCTGCATTGGCAGTGGATAAGTTCCGCAAGGTTCATCTAATAACATATAGCCGGCTAGGTATCGCCTCGGTTGAGAATAGTAAATTGAATGCCGATATGTTGATAGAAAAGTATGGGTCCGAAAGAGTGACTCACGAAATTATTAATATAGATAAGCTTTTTAAATTCGTTTCCTACGAACGCTATATTAAACACCTCTTTAAGCATAAATTTCAGCTACTAAGTACCTGTGGACTATGTAAACTTTCGATGCATATCAGAACTATTAAATATTGTTTGGAAAATAAAGTATGGCATGTCAGTGATGGGGCGAATCAAGGTATGACAATGTTCCCGGCCCAAATGAAGCCGGTTATTGATGAGCTTAAAAAAATGTATATCCATTTTGGAATCGCCTATTCAAATCCCGTATTTGACTTTGAAGCGCCAGAAGAAGCTACCTTTATTAATAAAGAGCATATGATTATTAGCTCAAATGTAGCTGGTGACGAAGCGGTACTCGAGCAAAGGGCGGATGCCAAAAAGGGTGATGCCAATAAAACCTCTGGTCATTTACTCTATAAGATGGGGCTTGCCCCGAGCCCTAATGTTAAAGGGTCTGACTACGATAGAAAAAGACAGCCACGCTGTTTTCAATTTGTATTATTTAATATATTTGCTATAAAGTATTTTTTGGCGACCAGGACTTATGACGAGTACCAAGACGATACTCTTGGTTTCTTCAAAGATAAGATTTCATTTTTTACTAAGTTCCTAACCGACGACAAGCACGAAAAAAAACGTAAGAAGGTTTTTTAAGATGGGGCTCTTGGACAGAACCACTGAATGCTGTGGTGCAAATCTAAAGACAGAAAGGATCTCGATACTGGGAATGTTGACTCTTTCACTTCCACTACTGGCCATCTCACTATTACTTATGCCGCTGAGCTGGCCTTTGCAATTCCTAGGCTTAAAAAAGCTCCATCAAGTAAACACCATCATTCTGCGCGCCAATATGGACTTAATCCAGAGCTCAAGTATTCTTCCCAATTTAAAATGCAATTTGAGCGGAAGGTTTTATCGAATTTCTCCTTGGTTATCAGGTTTTAACTTTCGCTATTTCAACTTAATCATTCTCTCTGGCTTCTTCTTTACTATTTTAAGCGGCGCTTTTATAGTTATAAGAGTATGGCCATAGACAGCTCGTTTGTTCGTTCACAATTTCCTCCCCTTTCTCTCACAGAGAAGGGAAAACCGCTGATCTATTTTGATAATGCCTGCATGACTTTGAAGCCAAAGTCAGTAATTGAAGCGATAACTGGTTATTACAATAACCATCCCTCTTGCCATAATCGTTCGATTCATTATTTTGGAAAAAAAACTAGTTTGGCCTTTGCTGAGGCCCGCAATATTACAGCAAGGCATATCAACGCCTATAAAACACAAGAGGTCATCTTTACCCGCAATACCACCGAGTCCATCAACCTAGTGGCGCAGTCACTAGGCTTAGCAAGTGGACAGGTTGTAATCACAAGTGACTTTGAACACAATTCAAATTTACTTCCATGGCAATTTTTGGCCCATAGGAAAGATGTCGTTCATAAAACTTATTCACTTGGCCTGGAAGCTAGCGGTGAAGAGCTTTCTGAATTGGAAGAATTATTAAAAGAAGGCAATGTTAAATTGGTAAGTACTTTTCTAACCTCCCATGTAACAGGAATCACCCAACCTATTACCGAGATTTCAAAATTGGCGCATAAGTACGGAGCACTAGTTTTAGTTGATGCCGCTCAAGGACTTCCCCATCAAAAAATTGATGTCAAGGCCTGGCAGGCTGATTTTATTGCATTCTCCTATCACAAAGCATTTGGACCCTCAGGAATGGGCGCCCTTTGGGGGCGAGAAGACCTTTTGAAAAAGCTGGATCCATTTCTAACTGGTGGTGAAACAGTTCTCGATGTTGACTACCAGAACTGCACTCTTGCCGCCTTGCCTGAACGTCTCGAAGCCGGCTTACAGAACTACTCAGGAGCAATAGGAGGAGCGGCTGCATTAAAATTTATTTCTTCTATTGATTATGGCCAGATAGCAGAGCACGAATTAATGCTTAATAAATTTGTTTCAGAAGAATTATCCAAACTTGAAAAAGTTAAATTAATTGGTCCCAGTGACGCTTCTAAAAAAGGTTCTATTGTAAATTTTTATATTGAAGGCTTAGACTCAGGGGAGCTATCACTTCTATTAGATAAAACTTCCAATATCATGCTAAGGTCGGGTGTACATTGTTGCCATGCTTGGTACCATAAACAAGAACTACAACCTACCCTAAGAGCTTCATTTTCTATTTATAATACGATGGAGGAAGTAGAGCTCTTCTTGAAAACTCTTAAAGACTTTCTAAAATATTACTAAGAATAGGCATAATTTCCCGGGCAATAACCTGGTGACCCTCTCTATTTGGATGAATAGTATCACTTTTCTTATCGACAAATAGGTAGTTTTTTTCTCTCTTAAAAGCCGCCACAAGATCTACCAGTGCAATCTGCTCTTCTTCTGCCAGCGAGTGCATTAATTTATTATATCTTTTAGAGCGGCGGGAGCTATTAAAAGACTCAATCTCTTTAACTTTATTAAATAAATTCAAAGATTTTTGTTTTTCACCTTTCAAGCTATAACAGTCGGCCAACTCAAAATAGGCACGAGAGAGCAATGCATGCCTTTGAATGGCAGATTCAAATAAATTCAAAGAGCCCTGACAATTTCCAAATTTTTCTAGCTCCTTATTCTTTTGAATCATTGCTTTCGATAAGGTACTTAGCCCCTCTTTCTCATTAATAACTTCAGGTCCAAGAGCTAAGTTGACGGGCATCTTTAAAAAAATTAATTTGAAGCCCTTACTCTTAGATAAATTAATAAGGCTCTTCAAATTGGCCTGGTATCTAAGAAGTGGGACCCGTACTTTTCCTGGCAAGTAAAATTTCGCAGGCCCTTTTTCTTTCTTATAACTTGATATAAACCCCTGCATTAAACTTAAGAAGTTTGAACTTCTAATTACCCCTGACAGAACTCTTCGCATTAATGAAGTGTCTGAAATTTCATAATCCGATTTCCCGTTATTCTGGAAAAATCTAAAACTATCGACGTCGTTAATTACATAGCTGACAATAACCACTTTAGGTTTGAGGTTTTCAATATTTTTTTCTAAAAATCGGAGCCCTTGTTCGCTAGAATAGCCAACACCTGAGCCATTAATTACTTTCCAGCCAATAAAGCTATTTTCGAGAAGAGAGGAGTAGGTTTCAGAATTCTTAACTCCCCAA
The DNA here is from genome assembly GCA_018646195.1 of Halobacteriovoraceae bacterium. Lineage (GTDB taxonomy): Bacteria > Bdellovibrionota > Bacteriovoracia > Bacteriovoracales > Bacteriovoracaceae > JABGVH01. Next base: position 59,677 of record JABGVH010000036.1, on the reverse strand, counting down.
CCAAAACTAGGGGAGGCCCCTAGAACTAAGATTCTATTATTTGAAGTTTTATTGGAATGGACTCGTAGTCCAAGTTGATCGGTAATTACCTCTGTTCCAAAAAAATCACCTTTAAAATTTTTCTTCTGCTTCCAAATAAGATGGGAGTCTTCCTCTAGCAGGCTGAGGATTTTATCTAAACGGTTTGAATCGAAAAACAGGTAACTAATGAGTTCTAATCCAACAAAAAAAACAACAACTATCCCAACCGATAGGAACTTGGCGATTTTCTTTTTCTCGGCATCAGAAAAATTGCTATTAGCATTCATCTATCAGGCCTTTCCCTTTTTTAAGGTCTTTAAGATAATAGTAATAAGACCATAGCAAAAGAGAGTCAGGTACTTAACCAAGAAATTGGCATCACTGTGATTATAAGAAAATTTATCGATAAAACTAATTTCACTAGAGTCACTCTTATGGGCCGGTACTCGATCTCGTATATTGCAGCAATCCTTTGAATTACTCCAAAGGTCCTTATTTACAAAATACTGTTCTTCACCGGTGCCTAAGTAACAGGTGGTGAATTCTATATTGTTCTTCTTTGCCCGTTTGGCCGAGAGGTCATAATAAGAACGCATCTCTTCTTTTGAAAAGAGAAACCTCTCTCCATGATAAGGGTTTGAAGGATCGATTAAATCCCATAAATTAGTACCCAATTTTTCAGACAACGCTGTCACGGTATGCGCCTTTAGAGAAACAAAACCCGCTAAAATTCCCTTGGCCCCCTGTTCTGCAACCGCATCAATTAAGTCAAAAGAGAAGTAATCGAGTAACGGCTTGTCATCAACGCCATTACGCTGACTAAAGTGGCCATCTTTAAAACGCGGAAAGAGTGGATTAATCCGCACAATACTCCAAATGCCGGCCTGATTAATCGCCTTTAAACTATCTAGTCGAGCAGCAGGGCTCGGAGCCGCTGGCTCTAATAATTTTGTCAGTTCACTATTTAATGAAGGAATACTTAAGTGAACCGCGGCCAACTTAGGATCAAGTAGCCCAAGGTAATCATCGTTAGCTATGGCCTCTCCCCTAGTCACAACAAAGTAGGGATAATGGTAATGGTTTAACAAACGCAGTACTTCTCTTGTGACTTTAAAGTTGCGATCGATCGCCATAAAGGAATCAGAATTGGCACCTATCCTTAAAGGAATCCGTTTTTCTAAAATTCCTCTCCAGGGGTTTTTCTGATCGGTTTCAAAAACTTGAAAAAAGACCTTCCAAAGATCTGAAAAGTTTAGAGGCAATGGGGTGGGAGAATTCCATACTCCATTTTCCTCAGCATCGACTTTGGCAAAACAATAGATGCAGTCGTGAAGACAGCCTTTTCCGTAACTATCCATCTGAAAGGCCTGGTGGCAATTTTGACAGCTAGAGTAGGTATTGATTAATTCAAGTGGGTTTCGATGAAAGGGGTCACTCGAGATTCCATTTTTGAGAAGAAGCTTTTCATGGCGACCCATTGCCTCTGAGCTAAGTTGGCACTCAAATTGAGAACTCCCCTGTAAGCGATTTAATTCATCAGTAAGCTGATTAGTAAATGGTGTGTTGCTCACTTAGACTCTCCCAGTAATGGGGAGAGAATACTGAAAACATCTTTTGCCATTAATTGATAGCCTAGCGGAGTGAAGTGATCGTCATCGTCTAGGTATTTTGCTCTTCCGTGCTGCTTAACAAGCTTACTGAAATTTTTATTATTATCCACCAGTGGCAATTTAAACTTATTAGCGATTTGATAAATAATACTATTGGCGCTGCGATAATCTGAAGGATAATTCATGACCACCAGCTTGACCTTTTTCTCACGGCAGAGCACTACAATCTTTTCCCAGGCCAATAACCTTGCGCGGTCAACATTTAGACTTACTTCTTCCCAATTGCTTACCAATTCATAGAACTCTTTAAAATATTCAAAATCCACAACACTGGGCCGATGCTCTTTAGTAGAGTTTAATATTTTTAAAATATCACTGGCCGAAAACTTGCTTTGAATTTGGAAAATCTGAAGAGTATAGAAATACGATTCCTCAAAGGACTTGCTCCAAAAGTACTGGGGTAAGTCCCTTGCCATCTCTAACAGGAGCCCAAGCCCCACATCGTGTCTTAGCTTTGTGGTGTAGTTTTTTACCACGTAAATCAAAGAGGCTTGCATAAGACTATCAGGGGAAGAAATATTAACTTTTAAGTCTCGCGAATATTTTAAAAAACGTTTTGAAAGACGGGAGTATTCCTGCTGGTAAATTTTTTGTAATTTAGACTCCATTTCAAAACCTGCAATGGTGCCACTTAAGCCCTTTTTTAGCTTTTGATGGATAGAGAGCAAAATCTCAACATCTTTTTCTTGCGACCGCTCTTTTTCAATTCCTTGCGTGATGAATCGGTAAGTTAATGCCAATTTGAAATGGCGGAATAGTTTATAAAGCCTAAGGGAATAAAACCACGCCTTAGGCAAGGTCTCGACCCAGGGATTATTATTTTTGCCGGTTTCAATCGTCATTTGACTTCTTTCGAACTTATCGGCGGAGCCCACTAATACAACCACTGCCGCTGGCAAGTCTTCTTGGTTGCCAGGATCATTGAGATAGTTTTTTAATCTATCCCAGACTCCAAAGGTACTGTTCTCACACATTCCCATATTTAAAATATTCTTTGGGCTACTTATTTTTTCAAAATGTTTAAACAGGTGGTAGGGATAGGAATGATAACTCTCAACATTACCGGCATTAGTAAAAGAGTCGCCAATGCATAAAATAGTCCTGCGCTTTTGCTGACCACTTCCTAGGTATTTTTCGTAGGTACGGTCTCGGTCCAATTCTAAGTTTTCTTTATAGGGAGTCAGATAGGAGCGGTCATGGGTTTGACGATAGGTATAACCGGCCAATCTCAAGAGTCCCTCTAGCGCTAGTAGAGTCATGAGAATGCTAATCACGCTTAGGCTGACTTTAAAAGAAAGAGAACGGTTAAGTTTTTCCAATTTCATGGAGAGACCTTAAAATAAGGCGTAGATGGCTGGCAGAATTGAACTTCCTCCGGCCATCAGCATAAAGAAACTTAAAAAGGCAAGAACTCCAAAAATTGGCAAGAGCCACCACTTTTTATTGATTTTAATTAGGGTATAGATTTCTTTCAGCATGCTGTAATTTTCAGCAAACCGCTCTTTAAAATTTTTCTTTCTTTCTTGCTTAATAAACACCTCGGTGAACAAATCCATTTTATAAGCAATCTAAATTAAAGTCGTTTTGCGCCGCAATAGAGGGCCAATTATGTCATTGCCTGGCCACCCTTTCTGGTAGAATAGACTCAAAACGAATCAGCTTAAAATTAGGAATCTAAATCGGTATGGATCGCAGGGACTTACTCAAATTTGGGAGTTTTGGGGCGGCAGGCTTTTTACTGGAAGGCCTGGCCGGAGGGATACTGTCTGAGCTCTACGGTGCCTCCACTAACACCTCTCTTAAAAATTACCTCTTGGTAAATCTCTTTATGGCCCCCGCTCGTTGGCCGATGGACCAGATTCTTAAACCAGAGCGCAACTCTTCATTTTATCCCAACCCCTTTATAAAAAATAAATTTAGCAATATTGGTGCCGGCAGCTTTAATTTTGAATTAGATTACGGCACCTCCGATATCGGGGGAATACAATTCCCCCATATCTGGAATTATGAGGTTCCAAGAGCAGGAGGTGGTTCTCGCCCAATGCGGGAACTGGCAGATCACTTTCTTGCTATTCGTGGCTGCAATATGATTCTCGACGGTCATTTTATCAATAATAGAAGGCTGGACGCTCCCGATCCTGGCGGCGTTAGTATAAGTGGAATTCTTTCCGACCTATCAGATCGTCCCTATTCGGGGATTAGCCTGGCGGGGATCACTCCCTATATGAATAGTGCTGCAGGAGCTTTCAACTCTCCTAACGGCAAAACACCTGTCATCCTTGGCAACGAAGTCAAAGATTATCTGCAATACCTCGCCAATCCATTTTCAGTCGCAGCTCCCACTAAGGATATAAGTCAGAAAGCGGGAAGAGAACTTCTGACCAACCTCATGAATGAACTTGGCGCCAATTCACGCTATTTTAAAACCTCAAATTCAAATCGAAAGAAAGCAGAAGAAATGATGATTTATGGGCTAGAAAAAATTAGCACTGAATATTCTGCGATCTTTATGAAATACCAAAACTTAATTAATCGCTCCCTTCGAAAAACTAATATCAAAGGGGTTACCGATAAAGTGATTCCAGGATTAAGTCTGCCTTTCTCTACCAGCGTGAAACGCAAAGAAAATGGCAATGCTTATAAAATTGAAGATTACTTAGGTACTTATCGAGAACGAGACGAGTACCTGCTTGACAACGACCTTCGCGGAATTTTCGACGCCGCTGAAATCTATGAACTAGCTCAGCAATTTGCAATTTCCGAAATAATATTTAAAGAAAAATTGAGCCACTCAATTGTGATGACTGTCGGTGGTGTCGCCAATCTAAAAGTCGGGCGAGCAACTGACGAAGAAAATATAGTAATGAAAACTATTGGCGATAAGGTGCATTTCTCTTACAAAGACCCAAAGGCTATTAGGAAAAATCTGGTAACAGATCACGATCCTGACAGCCATGAGGCTGGAAGCTTAACAACTTTTTTAAGTTGCTCCTTGGCCTGGAACGCGATCTCTAGTTGCCTACTCGAATATATTGATCAATTGAAGAAAGCTAAAATTTTCGATGATACTTTGATCCATGTCACAACAGAATTTGAAAGGGAACCAGCCGAAACAGACTCGGGCACCCATCACGGAGTCACTGGCCATTCTTCAACTCTGATTTGCGGCAAAATAGAAGGGCCTCAAGTTATCGGAAACATTTATGATATTTCACACGATCCAAACGATGTCACTCCAAGTTGTGGAACCTGGGGAAAAGGCGCGCCGGTTGCGGAGTTGGACCATAACGAGATCGTTTATGGAAATATTGCCAGTAGTATTTGTAAAATTCTAGGCATCTCTTCCCCTACTCCGGCTTCAAAAAGCTTAGTAAGAATTGACCCCAATAGTAAAAAAATAACTCCTTTAATCAGTAAAGCGAAAAATGTTAAGTTTAAAAAAACGCATTTTAAAAATTCAAAAAGATCGTAACTTTTTTCTAGTTATGACTTTGCTTCTCTGCTCACCATTGGCAGTTTACGGCAATTCGAAGAAAATCTATCGAGCAGATCGAAGGATGGGAGATCGTTTTTACATAGCATCCCGGCTCCAGCGTATCTTTGGTGCTGAAAGTAGTAAAACACTTGAAGAAAATATCCTCTCTAAGGTTCGCGCTTTCGGAGGCGCCTGCTCTCCTTATAATGTAATCTCTGAATTCCAGAAAGAGGGTAAGAAGAGAATCAATCACCATACAAAGTATCGCTGCTATAGTGGTCTAGCTGACTCTAAAGTGGAGCCATTTATAGACGCTGGAATTTTGAGAACGGGCCATCTACATAAGACCTGCGATTTACTTGTAGCAAAACAACAGACTTATCAATTTGCTATCAACTTAGCAGGCCTTGGCTCAAATAGTGCCAAAAGCGACAGCAATTTAAAGAAGATGCTAAGACTCTTTTATCCCCACTCGAAAAAGCTGCCACTAGCGCTAAAAAAAGTAAAAAACCCGTCTTGGAAATTAATTTTAAGCAGTCTCTGTAAAAGCGATTATTGGCAAATACCATGAAAACTGGATTCTGGGTGCCCGTTCTTTTATTTTTGGCGATTGGAAGCATCACGCTCTACTTAAAAGACTCCAACCAGTCTCAGGCCAGAGTCACCACTTCGCACTCAATTGATCTCTCCAAAGAAAGCCCACAGTACCAGAAAGTTTTTAAAATATTAGAGACAAGCTGTAATCATTGCCATTCTAGCTATGCCGGGTACTCCGAAGCCAGCTGGGTTATTACCGGTCAAGTTATTCCCGGTAATCCACAACGCTCTTATCTTTATTATCACTTGAGAGGAAGTGAGACCGGGGGAGCAGAGAGCATGCCCCCCAAGAAAGCGCTATCAAAAGAAGAGCTGCGAGTGCTAGCAGAGTGGATAAGGGGGCTATCAAAAGGGCTCGCAAAGATGCCTGCCTCCTTCTCGCTACCTAAAACACTGGCCAAGAAAATTAACCCGGCCTTGACATTAACTGAGGAAGAAGTTTATTTCCGCTGTCATTCTCAATTTTCGAGAAGTGCTCCAGACAGCGAAGATCAGCTATTGGCAAAAGTTAAAAAGGGTCTACTCTCCTCGGTTGACGCTTGTCTACAGCTCTTGAAAAATGCCACCTTTAATTCGAAAAGCGACTCTATTTCAAATAGTATACGAAGAACATTTCATGGACTTCATAATTCCTGGTTTAATAATTTCCTGCTCTTTAATTTACAGGCAAGTTTTCCAAGTTATGACGTCTTAGATATTACCGGTCCAGCTCTCTATTTTACAAAAAGCCTCTTCTCTAGCGACTTCAATTTTAATCAAATCCTCAGTGGTAACCAGAATCTGAGAGCAGTCCGCAGTCAAGAAGTAGCGAATGATTACTTTATCTATAAAAAAGAAAGTAGTGAAATGCGACTTAGCCAACATGGTTTTTTCGTAGGAAAAGAAAAAAATAAGAGCAGAAAAAATTGGAACCCCAATTTTGTAGCGAGAGGAAACTTGCTCGATATAAAAGCACTTAAGGCAGACTCAAAGGACCTACTGCCACTCTACCTAGACCAAACAGATTCTTATCTCGCCAAAATTTTCAAAGGCCCTCTTAATATTCGTCAAAACTTAGGCGGCGGACTTATTGGTAGCCAGTCCTTTCTCTTATTTAATCACGGTCGTGAATTAGGAGAGACCATGGATGGCGGGCTTTTATTACCCCGCCGCTGGAGCAAAATGGTGTTTTCAAATCTACTGTGCCGGGAGCTCCCCTTGTTGAGAAAAGTTGATGTCATAAAAGACATTCAAAAAAAATCAGATATTTCTTTTAGGAAACAGGCCAGCTGCCTGCAATGCCATTCCAGTATCGATCCTTTGGCGGCAGCCGCAAGGCAAATGACGGCGGTCGCCTCTAGTGACCATCCGGATGGATATACCCAGCATATTCGCCTGCATTCTTCTAACCCGAAACTCGGCAATGGAAAATTATTAGTCGATAGCGATACCTCGTACCACCTCCGCCCTCCTCACGGTCGGCTTCGATACCGCAACCTCTATGGGAAACTAGTCGAGAGTTCATTTCAAAATATGCAAGAATTGGGACAGCGTTTATTAGAGCAAGATGACCTCTATATTTGCACTGCCAAAAGGTACCTCTATTTTTTAACCGGTATCGACGTGGCGGTAGAAGATTACTCGACTCAGCTAAAATCTTACGACCCTATATCTTTGGAATATATTCGTTTTTTGATCTTCCTCGGCAAGCGCTTAAAGCAGCACCAGAACCTAAGCTACCTAATAAAAGACATCGTTTCTTCAGACCTCTATCGCCAGCGCGACTACCAAATTTACGCCTCAGATTGAGCACTCCAAAATGCCCAAAAATTCAGTCGATTACTGCTAATGTGCCGGCCTTTGCCACTCCTAAAATGAGCCTAAACAAACATCTAAATTCAACTATTTACAACATACCACTGGCCTATACCTGAGGAAAAAGGTTTTAAAATCAATAAGTTAGCTACCTTTTAGAGCCCTATCACCTTGGTTTTGAATCCGCCCCCATGTTAGAATGTTACAAATTCAAGTATTTAATCGTGAATAGTTATTCAATTTTTGATGAGGGGAATAGTATGAACTTTACAAGGTTTATGTCTGGCTTAGCCACTGGCATTTTTTTGCTTCTTCCATCCGTACAAGCGGAACAGGTAGAAAAAAACACTATCGCAAAGCACGCCAAAGAATGGATGAGGAGTCCACAAGAAGGACAGCGACTTCTAAAGCTTTTAAAAAAGGGCTCCGCTGCTGGAACTGTCGATCTTCGAAAAGTTATTGATGGCGATGGTGGATTATCTAAGGCCAGCTCTTCTGATCCAGCTCAAATTGAAAACCTTGTATTTAGAGATGAAGAACAATTCCAAGATATTCAAAGAGAAGTGCTCAATCCCTGGATTAAGTCCTGGCTAGCAAAAGATGTTAAATCCTTCTCACTTCTCTTGAACCAGAAATTTAAAGGTGATCGCTGGTCAACCTCCATGTCAAACGGGGTGGCAGTAACTAAAAATATTAAGCAGTACCAGTGGAGTAAGAGCTCAATTCTATCTTCCCGCAAGACTCAGCTGCAGAATTTTAAAAAATACCTTTCCCAATATCAAAAAATTGAAGACCTCGAACTCTCAGCTTTTAGTTTCGCGATTCCCTCAAAAAATAGAGATAAAATGCTGATGGTTAAGAAGGCCGAAATCCAAATCCAATACGACATTAGGGGTATTGGAAAAGATGGGTTACGCCGCCAAGATCGAGGACCATTACAAATTGAAGTTTCACTCAATAAAACAGGAAATTGGAAGCTCGATAAAATTTCTCTCTGGGGACTGAAGTCCTTAGCCGCCACTAAAGCGACTTTTACTGAAGTCACAGCTGCTGCTGGACTAAGTAAGGTTAGAGAGTATCAAAGGATCGAGGCCATCCGCCGCGGTGGTTATGCCGTTTCAGTTCACGATTATGATAAAGATGGTATCCAAGATCTCTATATTGGGGCGCACGGACCTGGAACCTTACTTAAGGGTAAGAAGAATGGAACCTTTGATATTGTTAAAAATTCTGGTTTAGGCCAAGACGAATTTGTTAAAGGGGCTATTTTTGCTGACTTTAATAACGATAATAACCCCGACTTATTACTGGCGCGATTCGTTCCAGATCACCCTGAATTTCTAGGTAACTCTCCTCACCGTAACGACGTCGTCATCTATCAAGGCGACGGGAACGGTAAATTTAAAAGAACTAAGAGAGTTCACGACGATAAGGTCTCTGGTTATGCCATGCCTGCAGCTGTAGCTGACTTCGATAATGATGGATGGCTGGATTTTTACATAGGTTATCCAGGACCGAAAGATTTTACTATCACCCAGGACATCTCTCACAAGAAGGACCTACAAGTTCAAGGGCTCTATACCAACGTTAAGAATATGACCTTTCATGGCCAAACTCTTAATGCTCTCAACGAAGATAATTATAAAGAATATCTCGACAACCAAAAAATCTTCCCTCACTCAGCAATGAGTGTCGACTTTGATCAAGATGGGGATATGGATATTATTGTCGTCGATGATCGTGGACACCTCAGCCCTGCCTATAGGAATAACGGTAAAGGCAAGTTCGTACAAGCTGCCAAGAATATCGGAATGGAAAACCGTGGTTTTGGTATGGGTACTGCTGCTGGAGACTTTAATAATGACGGCAAGCTCGACTTCCTACTTAGTAATGTCAATTTCGTTGCCGCAGATCGAATTCAATCAATTCGAAATAACTGGGATGGTAACCTAAAACCTATAAGAGATAACGAAGGACTGAGAGTCTTCCAAGGAATTCAGAAAGGAAAGTATTCGGATGTTACCAAAGCTATTGACCTTTCTTGGCCAGGAGAAGGCTTAGCGGGAATAGAATTTATCGATTATAATAATGACGGCTTCCTCGATATCTATGTCGCCAACGGACTTTGGACAGGTACTGATAAAGAGCAGAATCTCTCTAGCCTTTTTGTAAGGAGAACTTTCCGCTCTGATGATGACGAAAGAACTTTTATGGAAGTGAGACCAGAGAAAACTCAGTCCATGGTTATGGATATTCTTTCTAGCTTTCAAGGTGATATTGCCTCCACAAAGCGTGATTCAAAAAAACGTCCTCACTTAGCCGGACACCAACGAAACCGTCTTTATCTCAATAACAAAAATGGCACTTTTACTGAAGTTGGTTACCTAGAAGGCGTTGACTCTATTGCCGATGGTTATATTATTGCCAAGGCCGATATTGATCGCGATGGTGACCTGGACCTAATTTTAAGAAATGCCGATCCGGGTTCAAAGGAAGTTAACTTTCCTGCCGTTCAAATTTTTAGGAACGAAAATGGCGGTGCCTCTCTTAGAGTTCAGCTGACTTCAACCACTTCAAATACAGATGCAATCGGCTCTGAAGTAGTGGTTAAGGCAGGAGGAATTACTCAGACTCAGCAATTGATTGCCAATAATGGGACTGCCCAATCGGAAGGAGTTCTACACTTTGGCCTCGGTAATTCAAAAATAGCTGAAGAAGTAATCGTCCGCTGGCCAAGCGGTCAAAAACAAATTTTTAAGAATGTTAAGCCTGGCTATTTTAAAGTTCAGGAAAAAAGCAAAATTCTTAAAAAGATGGCTGGCAAGTAACAAAAAATTAAAAAATTAGTAAATAGAAAGGGCCCTCTTAATTAGAGGGCTTTTTTTGGTCCAACTTGAACTTTATAGTCTCGTTGAGAGTAAATTGGTGAACTTATAATTCGATTTATTAATAGCTTTAAATCTTGGGTAATCTTTAGCTCCCTTCCCCACTTAACCAATAAGTTTAAGAAATAGCGCGAAGTTAAATCAAGATCTCGGTAAGACCTCTCCATAATATTAAGGTCTACTTCAACACCAGTTAGAAATTTAAAGTAGCGCTTAGCGGTACATACGTAGAAGTCATCTCTCTCACTTAAGATTCGTCCTAGGTCTTCAGTCCCTTTAATAGTGGTATCAATCAAGTTTCCATAAAGATCACGCATTAAAAATCTGCCGTAGGCAGGGCGTTTTGGGTAGTGGACATCATATTCGGGAAGACTGATAACAGGTTCTAATTCTGGGTCTACTTTAAAATGTTTTAGAACCGTCATTTGAAGGTTTATAACGGTCGAATCTAATGGGTTAGTTAAGTCGTATATTTGATCAGCGACGATATTATTTATACCTGTCATCGACTGCCTAACGACACCCGCCATCAGTCCTAGAGTTGCATGGCATTGCATACAGCTTGTACTTTTTCGGAAAGGAAGTTTGGATTTTGGCTGAACATAGGCGCTAGCGTCGCCAGGAAGTATGACTGGAATATCACGGCAGAGCAGGTCCTTTAAGACTGCCTTAGACCAGCGCCGGTGCACATGCCAGCCCCCATCCATTTTTCTACCTATCTCTTGACCACTATTGAGCAGAAGGTAGACGCTTGAGCCCAGGACACCACCACCGAGATTTTCATGCAGGTCATAGTTAACATTTTGCTCTACAGTTGTATGTTCAGAGTCATAGAATTTTCTTATCTTATCTCTTCCTTTCGGAATTTTTCGTATCCCTACTAATTTTCCTCTCTGCATCAGTGTTGGTGCTGGCCGCCAGGGAATTGGCTTTTTCATATCATTACCTAGCATAAAGGCGGCTTTCTTCCAGGGGATATCGTGCAGCCCGAATTGCTTATGGACTAAGAAGTCGGATTTATGTTTTGAAACTCTTATCGCCTCGTAGGCATCATTTCCTTTTGTAACTCTATTAAGTAAAAAGCTTGGTTTAAACAAGGCCCTGGTTAAGCGGTAGGCCATTTCCCCAGCATCCATCACTTCACTATTGGCCCAGCTCTCCATACCTGTATGGAAGTTATAAGCGCCAAACCAATTATGATGAAACTGTTGAAAAGTATTTAAAATAGCTTGATTAGGCCCATATTTGCCATTTTTGATAGGGTCGAGCTTGTCATTAAAATTTAAATAAACCGACTTTAATAATGAATCGCAGCCCTCGGCCCCAGAGATAGCCCCTCTTTTTATTTTTATTAAATTGGTATCTGTAAGTGCCGGTCTGTCCCTAGTAAATTGACCATAGCAGCGATAATAGACGGCAGCTTCACTGATACTCTTTTCACTATCTATTGTTACCGAGAATTTCTCACCTTTAAATAAGTTAGGTCCGGACGCCTGGTCCTTTTTGAGAAGCGGGACCCCCACAATCCAATTTTCTATCTCTTCAAGCTCTACCTTAGATAACTTCTTATCACTTTTTACTGGAGGCATATTATGAATGCCCAGCCCACTGGTTCCTATTAAACTGGTGTAGAGACTTGACCTACTAGGCTGCTCTGGGTAAATCAAGCCGGATTCTACCCACTGTTGATCATTAGTTTTATAAAATGAACGGTGGCATGAAACACAACGATCAATAATAATTTTATTGGCCTTATTATAAGGCTTATATACTAATTTAATTTCTCCCTTCTTTGCCTTTTCAATATCTTCATAGGTTTTGTAATTCCCTGAAGCTAATACCTGAAATGGAAACAAGAGGATTAGGGCACTTGCCACTCTTGAGTTAAGCATAATACTTTGAATACCTTTTCCCAGCTTCCTAGCTGTACTAATTTATTTTTAAATTCTTTTGAAAATCGATCATCTGGATAGAACTTAGAAATTGCTGATTGAATTGTTTTTTCACTTAAACTTAAGCCCCCTAGCCCCTTTTTCGCATAATCCATCGCCGACTTGAGATTAGAAATTTCCTGGCAGGTTTTAATCATCCAAACAGATCTAAGGGTTCCACTGGTTCCCACCAATGGGTCCTTGGAGGAAGACTTCCCTTCCTGGCAAAGTGCTCTCTTATTTTCAATAGCCTTCCTATTATCACCCTTCCAGTATTCAACTAATTCGTAGCGATCACAGGGGTCTCCAAACTGGGAGGCATTTTTATGGATATTTTTATAAGTAATTTTAGAAACCGATTTACCAAATACTGAAAACAGAAAATTCTCTACAAAATACCTTCCACCTAACCTTATCTGCTGGCCATATAGAGGACGGTAATCACCCGCCTCTCCCTTCGGCTCTTCTGCCCACTCGCAAGAAGACATTAAAAAAAATAATAAGCATATAAGTAATATTTTCATTTCACATCTATATTTTTGGCATTTTCGACCAGTAATTTAACACGGTTATTTTTAACACTTATCAAGGGTTGAGCATTGGGCGTCAAGCTGGGAACTTCTAGAATCTGGCAAATAGAAGAGGCTATATTATCGTATCTCATAATCTCTCCATTTAACCCGGCCACCGGTGCTCCGTCACCCCAGGTACCATTCCTTTCAAGCAAGGCGCCTGTACCAATAGACTGAGAATATATATTTCCAATGACTGCTGGTTTCTTAAATATTCCTGAGATAAAAGTTGAAGTGGAGCCGCCAAATCCGTGCTGGCTGCCAGAGCCATTTAGAGAGGGGTCCCGATCGAATTCGGAAGCAATATGAATTAAAGTATCATCAAACATATTTTCTTTTTTTAGAACCCTTACTAACTCAAGCAGGCAACCACCAAGTGCGCGGAAAAAGATCGTCGAATAGAGCATGTTTGGAATCGTACCGGTCATATGAGAATCCATCTCAAAATGTTTAAATACCTTCTTCTTGCCTTTTCCACCTTCGCGAAGGCGAACTGAGCCCTCAAATAACTCTAAATCATCCTCACTGAAGTAGTTGCTCATTTCTAGATTATCGAGGGTATTGCTACATAGAATCACCGACTGACTTAAGTTATGTAAAAGCGCCAACTCAGTGATCGCAAATTTATTGGCGAGGTGACTTATCTTAGACCGGTGCAAACTGTCTAACAGGTCTCTATTGCCAATATAACCATCTTCATTTGAAAAGGGAGCAATGATATCTACTAACCGCCCTTTTTCTGCTTGGTACTCGGGAATCTTGTATGGAAGTGCAAGCCCTGGTATAGAGAAATTAGTAACGCCTACCAAGCTTCTATCGTTTAGGGCGCGATCTATCAGACTTTGGTATTTTGATTTAAGTTCTACAAATTGAGGACGATGTTTTGAAAAATCCTTTTTCATTAATTCTTGAGCTGCTTCAAAGTCCCGTTTTAAAATATTCGAACGCCCACCACTTTCGCTGAAAAAACTTCCTAGAGTCTCTCGTATATTAGGCCCAAGATTCATCTTTGATTTTTTTTCTGAAAATTTAAATAGGTATTCAAATTCATCCATTGAATTTGCAGGTATATTGACTGCGGCGTTTCCCTTCTTTGATTTGAATGCATCTGGAGCGGTAGCATCTGGAAGTTGCTTGCTTAATAAATTTATTGATGGAAAAGGAGTACTCCCCTGGTCTGAAAGAACTCCTGTGATGCTTAGCCCCCCTGGTATTGGAGCAACAAGTTTCCTATTATTCCGGGCATGGCCATCAACTCTCATATTACAGCCCCTAACAATTAGAGAGTTATCAAAGAGATTCGAAAGCCTCTCCTGTCTGGAGCCAATTGAAAACCTGTCTTTCCAAAGTATGGGGAGCTGAAAACCGGCGTGTTCATAAGTTAGGTACTGAGGAGCTACTTTCTGTGGAGAACCCGAGTACCCTGTTGCAATATAAGGATTAGCGATAAAAGGTTGCTTGCCGTCGGGGTTTAAAAGTAAATCAAAAACCCAGCGAGAGGGGGCCCCGAATAAATTTATCTGAAGGTATTTCCGACGAAAATTTTGAGTAGTTTGCGGGAAAATCGGGCAAAAAGGTGCCCCCGAGAGCCCCAGTGCCCCTACTCCATAAATAAATTTTCTCCGTGAAAAAGTCATGCTCTATTATACCTCTACCGCCCGGATTGCTGTAAATCAAAAGGTCCCAGCAATTTCTCACCTTTCAAACCCCTAAGTTCTAGCAAGACGCTCAGGCCCCTTAATGACTCTAAGTCAAAATAGTAAGGGGGAATAAATGGAAAAGTCTGAAAGTCACTCGGTATGAGTGGTTGCTTTATCAGCTCTTTTCGCGAGCTCTTATCTATTAGAACAATAATGGCATTTTTAAAAAGAAAGTCAGAAGAAATTTCCCGGCCCATATAACGGGAAAGCGCCAGGGGAGTAGTATCTAAGGCCCCTGACAACCTGCCTTCTTTTAGGCCATACCTCAGTGAAAAAAAGATCGTCTCGGTTCCCTCTTTTGCAATACTACCTGTAAACAAATTGCTATCGGGTATTTTTAGTATTGCCGAGGTCCCTGTTAGGTCTTTTTTCAACCCTTCAAGTTTGATCTTATCTCCATAAAGGAGGTAGGGATTTGAAAGTCTGGTATTAATACAATTCCCATGAATAGGACGATAAGGTAAGTAGCTGGCCAGCTTCCCTAAGTGTACTCTTTCTTCAATAAAATCAATTTTTTTAAGACCTGGATGTTTCTTTAAATTTTGCAATATCTCGGGGGGCGCCTTTGAATAAAGAGAAAGATCGTAACCCAATACAACAAAGAGACAGGGTAACTCGCCCGTGGTGCTTTTATTCTCTTCTAATATATAGTGAAAACCACTTTCGTTTTCATCGATGCTAAAACTTCCCGACATTGAACCGAGGTACCCGACTTTCTTGTAAAAATCATTTTGTCCTATTCCAAATTTTTCAAAAGAGGTCTTAGCAATTTCTTTTTTCAATTGGTAACTAGGATGAACTTTACTAAGAGAGAGGTAGAAGTAGGCAATATTGCATAAACCTAAAACGAGGAAGATAGGCACAGCAAATCTCTTTATCGAATTAATTTTTGTTTCTTCAAAATAGATCCCTACTAACGAATAAATAAAGGGCACAAGGAAAATATAGCGGCGAAAACCTAAGCTATAAGATTTCGGAGAAAGAAAAAACAAACAAATCGATAATAAAAACCCTATTGCAAATGCTAGTAAAATTGGCTTTCTACAACGATTAACAAACTTTCGATTGTAATAGACCGCCAACAAGAAAAGCCCCACCAAGAAACTCGTCAAAAATTTAAAAACTAAATTAAATAAAAATGAATATTTGCCGGGAAACACCGCCGCTCTTTCATTGAAGCCAATTCCCGTAGGGGTCTGATCAGAACCTACCACCAGTCCGAGAAAAGAACTTAGCAACTGAACAAAGTTACTAAGTCTTTCAAAAAAATAATTAAAGTAATCACTCTGAGAAAGACTAACTCCTTTGGAAAAAATACTTAAGGAATTAATGAATCCATTTTGAAACTCATAGTAAAGATAAGGTAAGTAACCGGCGATAAAAGCAAGCAGGCTAAAAAGTAAGTACTTCTTAGGTAACTCACTTTTCAGTAAAAATATTGGTAATAGGTAAACAAATAGCAATATTAGGTACGACAAGTGAAATTGAGCAAGAACGGAAACCAGAAAGAAAAGAGGCACCAGAAGTCTAGTCTCTTCCTTTACAAGGAATCTCACAAAAATATAAAAGCTTATACAAAATGGTAGGAAGGCCAGCCCTGGATGCCAGAGAACCTGGGAATAGTCTAAGTAAATATAACCACAACAAATTTGACTGACTAGAATGGCAGCCGTTTCTGTTCTAAGAAAATACCTAAGGCCCAGATAGAGGAACCATAAACCTATGACTTGAAATAGAACGTTCGCGCTATTTAAGAGAATTAAATCGCTTCCTACTAACAAGGTCAGTAAATGCAAGAGCAAGTAGAAAAAACCTCCCGGCGTCCTACCTGCTTGAGTAAGCTCGGGTCCTAAGAACCACCAGTCACCAGAAAAGTTTAAAGCTCTATAGAGATCCCTATCCATCCAAAGAGAATACTGAAACTCAGGAATTTGAGTGAAGCGAACAAGCACACCCAAAGTAGTCAGGAATAGTGCCGTCAAAAGAAGAGGGTGGTATTTTTTAATCATATCTATAGCTATTTTAACGCTAAGCCACTGCAAAGGATAGCCTTACCAAGGCTTATCGTTTACCCTAAAAAGTATGCAGTTAAATAAGCAAAAATTTTGGAATGAGAAGATTCTAGGATGGGAAAATGACAAGTACCTGGGTACTACTGGTTTGGGCAGAGCAGTAAATATCAATAGGAGTCTACAGGTTCGTAGAAAAATTGCATTGGCCTCACTCGCCCCTTTGGCCAAGGATGCCACGGTGGTTGAAGCAGGCTGTGGCTCCGGGCTGCTGCTCGAGGCCTTTCTAAAATTAGGTGTTAAAAAGTATATCGGTATCGATTTTTCAAGTGCTGCTATCTCGAAGGCCAAAGAAAGAATCCCGCCGGATCAGCAGCACCGGGTGGAATTTAGACAAGAAGACATCGGTCTCTCCAAGCAAATTAAATGTGATGTCGTTTTTTCTCTAGGTCTTTTAGATTGGTTATCTGAAACAGAAGTGGAAAGTTTTCTATCAACTGTGCAGGCGCGCTATCACTTGCATAGCTTTTCGGAACAAAAGCGCTCAATTGCTCAATTTCTGCATAAAGCATACGTCTATATTTTATACGGACATAATAATAGTGAATACACTCCCAACTATTATCCTAGAGAAACGGTGAGCCGTTTTTTTAAAAAATCTAAAACAGATTCAATCAATTTTTTCAGCTCTAATTATTTAGAATTTGGCTGTTTGGCCCATAATCTTCCAAAGATAAATGAGTAACTTATTTTGCAAGTAGAACAAACGAAAAAATATTTTGATTCTATCGCTAAAGATTATCTTCGGGCCACCGCTAGTTTTCCTTGGAATATCATACGTAAAAAAGAATTCAGACAAATGCAAGTTATACTGGCGGATCAAGCATTCCAAAATACGTTAGAGCTGGGATGCGGAGCAGGTTTCTACACAGGTCTTTTATCTGAATGCACAGAAGAAAAAGTTACTGCAATTGATATTTCGCTAAAAATGCTTGAGCAATTTTCCTATAAGAACGTTGAAAAAGTAAATTCGGCCATCGAAGAATTTACTCCTCCCAGAGAATTCGACTTAGTTTTTTCGGTAGGATCTATTGAATTTCTGGATAGTCCCAAAAAGTTTTTTAAGTTAGCAAAAGAATCTTTAGGCAAGAACGGAACTTTGATTATCGTAGTTCCTCATAAAGGATTTCTAACCAGGAGTTATCAACTATTTCACTTGATTGGAAAAAGAGAAATAAAGTTATATTCAAGGGACGAATTGCTCTCAATCGCTGCAGAACACCAATTCTCATTAGCTGAATCCCATCCCTTTGCTCCTTTTAACCATTACTATCAATTTAAAATTAAATGAAAAATAAAATCTTATTTATCATTAACGGTTACGGTCTTGGAAATTCAACAAGATGCTCGGCGATTATCGAATACCTTAAGGCCAAAGGTTATGAAATTGACTGTATTACTTCAAATAATAGTACCTTCTATTTTTCAGGCAATGAAAATATATCGGCGCTATTGGAATTCTCTCCGCTTAAATACTCCACTACAAGTGAAGGAGAAATTAGCAGCTTGCTTACTTTTATCAATGGTCCGCGCTTGCTAAAAAGTTTTATAAAGAATGTTCGTATCTTGAAAAAAAGAATTGAAAATGAGAACTATAAAGCAGTTGTTATAGATTCTGATTACTCCATACTTCCTCTCATATTCAAAAAGAGCTTTACCCTAGTGGCCATCAATAATGCCGAGCAAACCGTCGCCAGCTCAGAAGGATTGCCCACTAAAAACAGGGAGATTTTTTTTCAATACCTATTGGAACGCCTCGACTGTAGTTTTCACCGTTTAGTTCCCGACTTGGTTCTGGCGCCACAGTGGCAGCCGGCTCCAGAAAATACCAGCAATATCAAAGCCTTACCCCTGATCGTTAGGAGTGGGTACCAATCGACAGCTAGTCCTGGCAAGCTCTCTAAAATTCTCATGATGTTTAGCGGAGCTGGCTTTCAAATCAATCAGAGAATAATTAGAGAACTGATACTGCCTAGAGACGTCACAATGGATGTTCTCGGTCTCGAAGGTGAGGATAGCGAAAATATTCGATTTCATGGCAAAGTTCATGACAGCTCAGAATTTGTTAAAAATTGCAACGTTATGATTATCAACGCAGGCTTTAGTTCTATTAGCGAGGCACTAGCACTTAAAAAACCGATGTTATTGCTACCTGTAAACAATCATTATGAGCAGCTAACCAATGCTCTTGGTATTGAAAACCTTGGTGTTGGTCAAATTGGAAATCCCTTAAATTTACAATTCGATCTGAATGAATTCCTAAGTAAGTATCAGCAATACACAGAAGTATTCAAAAAAACTACTATTGAGTGTAATGGTGCCAGCCTC
Organism: Halobacteriovoraceae bacterium; assembly: GCA_018646195.1. Classification (GTDB taxonomy): domain Bacteria; phylum Bdellovibrionota; class Bacteriovoracia; order Bacteriovoracales; family Bacteriovoracaceae; genus JABGVH01. The sequence goes on along the minus strand of JABGVH010000036.1, from coordinate 40,635 downwards.
GCAGCTGGGCATATTGACCAATTGATCAAAAGTAAAAGCTGAGCTAGCTCATGTTTTTTAAGCGGTATCGGCCTTATGATGCCGTATGCATGCTATAAATAATGAATCTCTTCTTCAGAAATATAATAAAGCAGGACCACGCTACACCAGCTATCCGGCACTGCCCCATTGGAATGGAGTTCCCGACAAGAGCGATTGGTTTGAAGAATTAAAGCATTCAGTTGCCACCGGAAGAGCAATTGAGCTTTATCTTCACATCCCCTTTTGTGAATCCCTCTGTACCTATTGCGGTTGTCATAAAAAAATTACCAAAAATCACGAATTAGAAGAAAATTATATTACCGCATTATTAGGGGAATGGGACCTCTATATAAAGGAGCTCGATGAGTTGCCGAAAATTGCAGCCATTCACTTAGGAGGGGGAACCCCTAATTTTTTATCTGCAAAAAACATAAAAAGACTAATTAACGGAATTACTTCAAAAGCCAAACTCTTAAAAAATCACAGTCTCTCAATAGAAATCGATCCTAGAACTATAAAGGTAGAACAGCTAAAAATGTTGCGGGAACTAAAATTTGATAGAATCTCGTTGGGGATTCAAGATTTCGATCCGGATGTCCAAAAGGCCATCAATAGAGTTCAAGATTTTAAAATGATCTCAGAATTAGTTTTAACTTGTCGTAATTTTGGTTTTAAGGCGATCAATTTTGACCTGATTTATGGGCTTCCCCTACAAAATAAAAAAAGTATACAAAAGACAATCAAGAAAGTTCTTGAGCTCGCTCCTGAAAGAATTGCGCTCTATAGCTATGCCCATGTGCCATGGAAAGCACTCTCGCAAAAATCATTGGAAAAATACCCACTACCACTTGGAAGAGAAAAGCAGGAGCTTTTTGAACTGAGCGAGGAATTATTAGAAAAAGCAGGCTATTTAAAGTTAGGACTGGACCATTTTTCTAAAGAAAATGATCCCCTCAATCAAGCTTTCAAAAACGGCCAACTCCATAGAAACTTTATGGGATACACGGTTCAAGAATCCCCCACTTTAATTGGCCTCGGAGCGTCCTCTATATCTTCTTCTGGTAATGGATTTGTACAAAACGAAAAGGATATTGAAAAATACCAAGAAAATATCCAAGAAGGTGCTTTCCCTTGGATTAATGGCCATACCTCTACTTTACTAGATGTAAAAACCAATCAAGTAATTCAGGGAATAATGTGTAATCTTTCATCTGAGACCTACGACTTTATACTCAACTTAGAAAAGGACCTACAAGAAAAAGTTAGAAAAAACCTTTTGGAACTAATTGAAGATGGCCTTATAAATATGTCGGGAAGTAAAATTTCAGTGACAGAGAGAGGTCGCCCTTTTCTACGCAATATTTGCATGGCAATCGATCCCAGGTTAATAGAAAAAGGGATTACTGACCATTGTTTTAGTAAATCAATTTGATTCAATTTCGCTAAATTTAATTAGATTTGCCTTATCTATTATTTTATTTTTCAACGACAGCAAAGTCTCTAACTCATTCACCCTTTCTTGGTTATAAGAATCACCAAAATGACCTTCTGAATAATTTCCAAGGTGTACCATCCAGAGAGAGTACTTTAAGTTTTTATTTTTGAGGTACTCTAGTTGATTTAAGATTCTCTGTTCGTTAAAATTTTTACCCATATGGCCTAGACCCCAAAAGGGTATGAAATTATTCTCAAAAGGAAATAGCGCCTGATACATTATTTTTTTCAAGGAAAAATAAGACGAGCTTTCAACGGGAATTCTGAGTATGTCAGTTTGAAGTTTTATTAACTGCTTTGCGACCTCCCTACGCACGAAGGGAAGGTAGTGGATATTTTGATGGGTATCTATAAATAAGGGTTCCCTTGCAAAAACCTTCCTAAATAATTCTAGCTGTTCAGTAAGTTGTTGGTTTATCCAGGTCTGATCGGTTTTTCCAGTTAGGTAACTCCAACAAAGTCCGAGAGGGGAATGAACTTTTTGATTTGAGGTTGTTAAGGAAAAATGAAGACCTAGGTCGATATCTAAGGAATTTAATTTCTGATAGTCAGCGAGGGACTGCTCATTCATTAAAACCGAACAAGAGCCAAGTAATCCCTCTTCAATAGCTTTAAAAATTCCTAAATTAATTTCAGGACTTAGGCCAAAATCATCACAATTTATGCAGACATTTATTTTTTCCAAGTGATTTTATAATCCCGTTGCTTATAGGTTGGAGAATCTATTATGCTCTCAATTAGCTTAGCTAGGCTTTGGTGCTCTTTAAGGCTTTTTCCTAATCCAATTATCATCCTAAGATATTGTTGCTCTTCAATCGATGCATTGCCTTCAGAGATACTAAAATCCTCGATCTTAATATTAATTCCTGTAAAAAATTGAAAATACCTTTTTGCGGCACAGACATAGAGATCATCTGACCCAGCTAGAAGTTCGCCTAGTTCTTTTAAATTATTTAATTTCTCATTTATCAATTCACCGTATAGATTTCTAAAATAAAAGATCCCCTCGGTTTTCCCCTGGTGGTAATTAGGATTGCTTTCAGTCCAAATAGAAGTATTAAATTCAGATCTATTTGGATGAAATTTCACATGATTTGTGGGCCATTTTCCCGCTTCGTTATTTGAATAAACGAGCTCCATATTTCTGGCCAATGCCCCTAAATGATCCATCGAGGCATGGCATTGCATACAACTTGTACCACTTCGAAAAGATACCGATGAAGACTTTTGGACAAATAAATGGGCATCTTTAGGTTGAACTACGGGAAGCTCTCTACAAAGTAAGTCCCTTAAGATCGCCTTGCCCCATCTCCTAGGTAATAGGCGAGCACCATCCATTTTCTCCCCAGCATTTCGGCCAGAGTTAAAGAGAAGGTAGGGGTTAGTTCCCATAACCCCTCCTCCCAGGCTGGCGTGAATATCTAGCGGCCGATTAAATAGTTCGGGAAGAATAGAATCATCAACATACCGAGGAAGCATATCTCGTCCAACTGGAATCTGACGAAGCCCAATCAAAGGTCCCCGCTCCAAAATTTTAGGCTGCCATTTTTGTTGCTGACCAAATGCCAGTCCATGAAAAAAATTCCCAGATTTTAGCTCTGGCTTCTTTTCTAGACGCATACCTAGAGCGTAATCCGGTGCAACTGATGCTTTCCGAATCCCTTCATAGGCACTTTCGGCAGTTACAACTTGACTGTAGTGAGCACCTGGTTGAAAAAGTGCGCGAGTCACAAAATAGGCTGAAGTCTCGAGCTCGGATATATCGTAGGTTAAAAACATTTCAAAGGGCCTTAGGACTAAGAATGCCGGGAACCAGGTATTATGAAAGTTGTTTAAAGTCCTTAATATTTTTATCGAGTTGGTGGTTTCTTTTTTAAGGCGGCCACTATTTGAAAATTCCGCGAGCTTTAATAGCTCCATACAGGCACTTGTACTGTCTAGCTGCTTTTTTTGAATCTTTAACAGCAACGGGTCATCGGAATCGGGTCTTTCCCTAACCAAGTGGGAATAGCAGCGATAGTAATGTTCTTCTGCAGTAAGAACTAATTGGCTATTTGCATGGCCAGTAATTTTCTTTGGAATTTTAAATCTTGAATTAGTTAATTGGTAATTTTCTAACTTGGGAAGATGAGTAATCCAATTTCTTAAATGCTTCAATTCTTCCGGCAAAAGAGAACTTTTCGGGGGCATATTCTCGGCCCCTCCGACATTGGCCCCTCTTAAGTATCTGAATAACTCAGATTTTTTAGGGGCTGACGGAATTACCAACTTATTTTCAATCCACTTTTTTTCGCTATATCCTAAATATTCACCATGGCAGCCAGAGCACCTATTCTTTATAATCGAATAGGCAACCGTATATTTCTCACTTTCAAAAGATAAGTCAACCACTGGAGTAGCTGGTTTAAAAATAAAAAAACCGATACAGCTAACAAAGATAAATAAAATGGCCAAGACTAATTTAGTTCTCACGGAATTTGCCACTCCTCAGAGAGGCAAAGACTTAATAAAAAGTATTTCCAGAAGCGCCCTTCTTTTTTAATTTTCCGTTTCTTGGCATAAAATTCATACATGCTTTTAGTCATCGTAGTAAGTGGATAGAATTTTTTAAAAATCATATTTAAATTTTTGTTATTGCTATCTAAATAAAGGTTCCCTCCGAGGGCATATTTTAATGATTTCTTATCGGCAATTAGGGTCTCGCAAGTTTTAGATATTAAACCTTTTCTAATATCCCCTCCTTCAACCAACATTTTAACTTTTGAGTCTCCCCTACCGTAGTGACACTCAAAGTTTCTTTCACGGGAAACTTCCAGACCTGTTTCAGGATCTTTTGTATAAAGTTCTTCCATACTTGAACAAGGACCACCAAATATTCTCGGTTTCAAAATTATCTTCTCTCTAATGGTTTTTTCAGCGCTTGGTCCAAATATTCCTCTCAAAACTGAAGAAGTGAAAAATCGATCTCCGTACCTTGGCTCTTTTTTTACCTGAAAAGCAGCCAGCCGCATAGAAATCAAAATCAAGAAAAGAGTGAAAGCTATTTTCATTTCATCCCCTCCTTATTTAGACCGAGATTTTTGGCCTCCTCAATTAAGGGCCGAAGCCTTCCGGATTTTACTGCCAGTATGCTTTTCTCATTGGAAATAGGACTAGGGACTCTTAGAATACTGGCAATACTAGACGCTATATTCCCGTAATTTAAAGTTCGCCCCAGCTCAGCAACGGGAGCTCCTTTGCCCCAAGTCCCACTATTTTTAAAGAAGTCTGTATTTGAAATAGAATCTGAATAAATATTCCCAATTACCTGAGGTTTTTGAATTATTCCTGAGATCAAAGTTGAGGTATGTCCAGTCCAGCCGTGTTCGCTACCAGAATGATCCTTACGTGGTTCTCTATCAAACTCTCCCGCCATATGGATCAACGTCTCATTAAAAAGGCCGGCAGCTTTCAGTTGATCCGTGAATTCTAAAAGACAAGAACTTAAGGCGCGGAATAATAAAGAGCTGCCCACCAGAGTCGGTATAGTTCCCGTCCTATGGGCATCAGGTTCATAATGATTATCCCTTATTCTACTTTTCAAAATTTTATTTGGATTCTTAAGGGTTATCATCCTTGGGTTAGGGCCATCGCTGAGTTCCAAGTTAGAAACGGCATAACTTCTCTGATAGTTTAAGTGGGTAATGGGGTTCACATTTAAGACAATAGAATTAGTTAAGTTATTTTTAAAAGATAATTCGGCGATAGCGAATTGATTGGCCAAGTTGATAATCTCGGAGGTGTCGTAAATAGTCCTCAAATCTTTTTCACCTAGGAATTCCGATTCATTTTTATACATTCCTAAAACATCTTCAACAACTCTTGTTAACCTCTCTTTTTTCACTGAAATCGGTAACTCAAAACCCGGAATCGCCCGGTCTGTAACTCCCGGAATTCTAGTATTTCTTAGGGACCTTGAAACTAGGTCTGAGTACTTGTTGACAAGAATTTGGTAGTCTCTGTCTAACGTTTCTAAACTTTTTTCAATCAGCCTTTCTATATTCTTGCGAGAAGTTTGAAACTTTCGATCTGAGCCTGCTCTTTTAAGATGGAAACGAATCAGGTCAGTTGATTTCTGAACAAACTCCTTTCGAACAGCATTTCCCCTAAAACCCAAGACATTCTTTGAGTAAAATGGATCAATTAAAAATTTAAAATAATCATCAACCCGGTCATCTATATCAATTGGTATTTTCCCTAATTTTGACTTAAATGCACTAGCGGCATTATTATCAAAGCCCATTTCTCCTGAGAGTAATATAGTAGGTATGGGTCTTGAAGAAAAATCAGCTACCTGACCGCCAATACTTAATCCGTCTTGATTAGGGGCTGCCAGCCGCATATTATTTCTAACATGACCATCAATTCCCATATTGCAACCACGTATAATACAGGTATTCTGTGCCAAATCTGCAATTTTCCTTTCACTTCCTCTAGGCCCAGGAGTAGTAGTTCCCCAGATAGAAGGAAAATTAATTCCTGAGATTTTGTGGGTAGCATATTCGAAACTCATCTCGAGAGGGTTCTTTGGGATTTCATTAAAACGTGTCACAATCATTGGGTTGGGCACAAATAATGAATCGTCTTTTGGCCTAAGAACCAAATCCATTGGCCAGCGAGCAGGAGCATCGATTAAATTTACTAAAAGATAATTTCGAGGTTGAACTCCCCGTTCACTTGCTTGGATTGTATTAAATACTCCTGAGAGGATTGAAGAAACAAACATATCCATTGGAAGCGAAGCTCCCATAAGCAATGATTTCAATAAGCTTCTTCTATTCGTTTTAATGAGTGCCTATTCCTTTCCTATTTAAAAGGGAAATTGTGTTAGCAATATTAAGCGCCATTACTCGGTATCCTTCAGGGGTGCAATGGTCGTCATCGTAGAGATAGCGACTCCTCCCTTCTTTTTGAATCAATTCTTTAAAGACTTTAAAATTGTTAACCAGAGGTAAGTCATACTGTTTAGACACCTTACTAAGAAAAGCATTCGCTCCATGATAGTCGGTTGGGTAATTTTGGAGAATTATTTGAACTCCATACTTTTTGCAAAGCTTAATTATTTTACTCCATATTTTTTCTCTATTTAAGTTAAGGACCTGGGTTTGGGTATCCCAACTTTTTAGTATTTCTAAAAATCCATTAATATTTTTATTGGTCTTTAACTGGCCTTCTTTTTCGACCTGGTTTTTCAGGATCTCGATTATTTTTGCGGGAGGAAACTTACTTTGAAATCGAAAAGTTTGTATCAAATTGTAGCGAGCGGCCTTAAACATATTTTGCGACCAAAAAAGAAGAGGGTAACGAGTTGCAAAGTTCAAAAATAACTCTACTGATCGAGAATGCTGATTTTTATTTGAATAATAACTACTTAAAAGAGATAACAACCATTCTATGTAGAGATCTCCTCTCAGTTCTCTTTCGGGGATTGCACTTAATAGAAGCCTTTCGAGGCTGGTGTCACTTTTTGCTTCCAGCCAGAAAGGTTTAAAGAAATCACTTTTGGAATCGTAGTTGTTTTTATCTCTAAGGAAATAAGGCATCGATTGAGCAAATATTTTCCTTAATAAGAGAAGTTCCTTCTCTCCCATTTCGAATTGCCTCTGACGCAAGCCTTTTTCAATTCTCAATTTATTTAAAACGATATATTTGAGATGCCTAAAAACTTTATAAACACGAAAATCTTGGTACCAGTTTTTTTCAAGAGGATTTCTTATTTTATTTATTTCCTCTTGATTGACTGCTCCAAAACTAAATCCAAAAAGGTCAGCAGAACCAATCAGCATTACTGCAAATTTTGGTTGCACTAACTTTCTTTCCTTCCGTTCCTCAAGTAAAAGAGTAAGTCTTCGATAGAGGTCTAGAGTATTGCTTTCGCATTTACCATAATTTAAAATGGAATGTTTCTTGCCAGTCTCTTTAAGCTTTTGAAAAAGGTGGAATGGATAAGTGTCATAAGAAGCAACGTTGCCTCCGTTTGTAAAACTATCACCTATTGCAAGTGTTACCGAGGAATCCTGATGAGTTTCAAAGACTTCATAAGTTTGGTCATTATTCTTATAGGCCTTTTCATCAAACGGCGGAATAAATTCAGAAGGTCTACCAGCTTCTAAATAGAAACCTGTCAGACGAAGTCCTACTTCAGCAGTTCCTAATGCCAATAAAAGGCTAATACAGCTGAGGGCCATTTTGAAAAATAGCCCGGCCTGTTTGCGGGATGTAGATTTATTTTCCTCTTCCATAAGTAACGTTAATTATAAGATTCGCTGGGGCGGATGTCGCCATGCACCATGTTACCTGGAGCTCTCAAAATAACCATCAACCACAGCGGCAATCGCCGTCACCTCAGATTTATCTAGATAGTAGTGGAGAGGAATGTAGATGGTACCGTTGCGCAGTTTGGAGGCCTGCTCGGTAGCGCCTCGAAATTGTTTAAAAAGGTCCACGTCACTATAACAAGGCAAGTTTGTTCCTGCCGCATCGATAGAGTTTTGCAGTAAGTATTTTTGAAACTTTACAGGCTCCTCTAAGAAAAGAGGGGCCTTCCAATAGGTATGATAAGCATCAGTGATGAGTTGTGGTTTGCAGTCTTCAGGAGTTTTTTCTAGCAAGCTGTAAAAGAGCTCGGCATTTCCGACTCTTTTCCTCTCAATCTCTTCGGCTTTCTCTAATCTCGCTAATCCTATACTGGCCTGTAATTCAGAAAAATGGTGAAGCATCCCGCTAGGAAACTGCTTTCGCAATACATCGCCTCCTCCACCATAAAGTCCCTTGAAAAGAGAAATTCCCGCAATACTTATTCCTTTACCACTGGTTAGATTGGCGATTACTTGTGGATTGACCAGAGAAACCAGGCGAAAAACATAGTACATACTCACTGAAAAAATTTTTCGTCTCAATAAGAAGGAGGCCAAAAAATCCTCCAGCAAAAACTTTAGTAGATAGCGCTTGGAAGGTTTAGAAAAATCTTGCTTACCTAATTCTTTAAGTGCCTGTGCCTGCCTTTCACTATTAGTGAAGATCATAGCTCCTATATGAGTATGAACTAACTTTAAATCACAGAGGGAATATACAGAAATTTCAGAGAACTCAGTTAAAGAGCGGCCTTTGAAACGACTATTATAATTTTGGGTAGAGTCTTGAATGAGAATAAGTCCCAGCTCACTACAAGCGGCCTGAATCCTTTCCATGTCCGGAACAAAGCCATTCAAGTGAGTCAAAATTAAAAACTTACTCTTTGGTCCGACCTTACTCTTCAAGTCTTCGAGGTCAATTGAGTAGTCTTCTTTTTTAAGATCAACAAAGACCGGCCTTAGCCCGGCCAGCCTAACCATATTAACCATGTCGTACAGGTTAATTGCAGTCATAAGCACTTCATCATCAGGCAGGTACTCGTAACATTTCAAAGCATAGTGCAAACCAATACGAGCATGGGGCATTGCGACAGCAAAAGTCGAATCAAATTTTGCGGCCATCTTATTTTCAAAAACTTCTACAAGTGGACCAGGTTGCAATCCCTTGAAAAGCATAGAGAGAGCAGATCTAATAGGGGTCCAGGGAGACATATAGTAAATCGCCCTTGGTACCTTATTGAAGAAACTGCTCAGTTTTTGACTCATGATAAGCTATTATAGCTACTTTAATTTCCATTTCCAATCCAGGAAGCGCATGCATAGAGAAAAAGACATTAGTATCGTGGTCCCGGCCTTTAACGAAGAAAAGAACCTTGAGGATACTATCGACATGATCGAAGGCCTTTTCGCGGATTGGAAGGATTACGAGATCTTGATTGTAGATGATGGCAGCAAAGATCAGACCTTAGATATCGCCCACAAAAGAGCGGCTTCTAGCGATAAAATTAGAGTAATCATCCACCATAAAAACTTAGGCAGAGGAACTGCACTTAATAGAGGTTTTAATGAGGCCAGGTTCGAATACTTGATTTCGATTAACGCCAAAAAAGATACCTGCACCAGAGAACTTTCTAAAATTATTGAGAAATTAGGATGTGCTGACTTGGTTCTGTCCTACCAGCTTAATAGCAATGAGAGGCCGGTATTCCGTTATTTCTTATCGGTGCTCTATCTTAAATTCGTCAATACCCTTTTTGGACTCAATCTAAAGTACTACAACGGATCAAGTATCATTCCCAAGAAGCTATTCGAATCAACTTCCATAAAGACCACGGGCTATGCCTACGAAACCGAACTTTTAGTCAGTCTACTAAAAAAGCAGCATACCTATTGCGAAGTGGGAGTCGTCGATATTTTTGAAAAAGGCAGGAGATCGCGAGCATTTCGATTCAAAAATATTGTTAGCGTCTTTTTTGTCCTAGTTAGACTATTTTTCAAGATGACTATTTTAAAGAAAAATACTAATGCCTGAAGAATTCATTCACAGCTTCTGCAATTAAATCCATATCTGTAAGATTTAGAGATTCATGAGTCGGCAAAAAGACCGTTTGATTGACAATCTTTTGCGCCTCGGGAGTTGGGCCATTGTATTGTGAGAAAACAGAGGTATCAGAGCAGAGTGTTAACATATAGGAACCGGTATCAACTCCTCTTTTGAGAAGGAATTTTTGGAACTCAAATTTCATTTCTCCTACAAAAATCGGAAGTTGGACGAATACATTTTGATCCCTGCGTTCGATGCATTTTGGTAGTTTTTCTTTGGCGCGATCTTCTAATTTAGAAATTAAGTACTTTGCCAATATTTTTCGTTTCTCGACTTTGCGATTATAGCTAGACAGGGTCTTTGACGCCACTCGGGCCTGCCAGTCCGAAAACCAAAAATTAAAATCTTTTGGCATTTGTTCTCTTCTAACTGGTAGATCGTCAAAGTGCAGGTCTCTTTTAAAGAACTTAGCCAGCAAGTTTTCTTTATGAAGTTGGTCAATTTTATTTGGAAAGAAGACTAGGAAGATTCTCAAGAGTGGGTACGTAAGAAAATTAAAGACGAATCTTGAAGTAAGAAGAATTATCTTAAAATTTTCAAGTAGTTGGAAAAAAAACATTGCCTTACTTGGTTTTGAATTTTCATTCTGAAGTCTTGTCGCGATCTGGCACAACGGACTTTCCTTATCGCTTACGATCGCACCCCCAACAAAGGAACAGATCCCCTTGCCAGACGAGAATGAAATAACTGAATAGTCTCCGAAGGTTCCAAGCTTGCGACCTCCATAGCTGGCACCATGAGATTGAGAGACATCTTCTATTAGAATCAGCCCCTGCTGCTTGCAAAAGCTGGCGATTGATTCTACATCTACCGAAAGTCCCGATAAATGAGTGACCAGTAAAACCTTCGATTTACTTCCTACCTTCAATTTTAAATCAATTTTACTAATTCCGTGGTCATCTGCATCCATATCCAAAAAAACAGGAACTAAATCGTGAGAAATAATTGAATTGATCATATCGGGAACTGTTAGTGGCGCCAGCAAAACCTCACTACCACTAGGCAGATTTAATTCTTTTAATAGCCCGTAGAAGGCCATGCGGCAGGATGAAAGTGTGATGCATTTTTTGAGAGAATAGTAGCTCGCCAGTTCTTTTTCAAATTTTTCGGCACCAGAACCTCTCTCTAATTTTGATACAAATAATTCTTTAAAAGAATTAAAAACTAATTGAGCTTCGGTATGATATTTCCCACGCGGCACACTCATAATTTATAGAGATCCCCAGCAAGATTCTCACAATCTTTACAAAGAGAATCAGCAGGTTGTTCACCATTTCTCATATTTACCCTCAGGTCACGATAGACTTGTTTATTCCAAGGATCGGACTCGAAAATATTACCATATCTAGATTTATTGGGAGGCCGAATAAAGCAGCCCCCGAGGTCTCCCTTATTATTTAAATGAACATAAGAGATCGGCTGAAGGCATGATTTTTTTATAACTTTGGCAGGCAGTGGTATTGGCCAGGAGAGATTGATCACCCCCTGGTATTTTTCCGCCAACTCTCTTTTTAGTTTTTCAAATTGAGTATTTCCCTCTCTAATAACCTTCTCTTGCCCTTGTCCGTCGGTGGGATAATAATTGGCCAATCTTAAATCACCACAACCAATCTCAATCGCAAATTTAATCATTTTTTCAACTTCAGAAAGGCCATCCGCCTCCACTATCGCCTGAACCCAAATTACTGATTCCTCGGCCAATTCCCTATGAACTCTTGCGACGTCTTGATAATTTGATTGATAGAGACTTAGCCCGAGCATATCAGTGGCGACTTTTTTAAATTGTTCGAGTTTAGCGCCTTTTAGAAGAGTGCAATTAGTCACTATCGTTGTCACTTTTCTTTCACTTTTCATATCTTCCAAGATCTCAAAAATATCTTTTGCTAAAAAAGGTTCTCCCCCCAAGAGTCCAACCCTCAATGAGTTCTTAAAAAAAAGAGACTTCTTTAAGTTTAAGTATTGAGATAAAGTCAGCTCATAATCAGCCCCATCTACCGGATTCAACTCTTCCCCTATAAAACAGAATGGGCAATTTAGATTACAATTTGGCGTGGTATAAATAACAACCTGAATCGGAGTATGCTTGACCCATTCACTCTGGGAAAGGCGGTTAAAAAGATATTTAAAATAATTAAGAAAAACCCTCAGATGGGGCGGCTTGAAGAGAAGTTTCAATCCTGTTCGAAGATAGAGGGAAAAGAGCAGTGCCATAAGGAATTATAATATAGAATAAGACCCATGACACCAAGAAAGCTCATGGCCTACTTTAAGATTTTCAGGAGGATGGACTACCCATTAAACCCGGTAATTTACCTGAAAATAATATTTGGCTTACTCTATGTCCGTTGGAGCCACATAAGACGCAGCAGTCGCCTTCGATTCTCGCCGCCAAATTTGGTTCTCCTACTGACCTCCCGCTGCAATAAAGACTGTGCCTTTTGTCACTATGAAGGGGAGCTAAATCCAGATCAATGGCAGAAAGATGAGATGAACTTATCTCAATTTACCCAGATTCTAGAAGCAAGCTCTGCTCCTAAAGTTGGGAGAATCTGTTTTTATGGCGGCGAACCCCTTATGAATAGAGACCTATTTTTAATGTTGGCCGAGGCCAAAAAAAGAAAATTCTTTACCTCGATAATTACCAATGGCCTGATGATTGAAAAATATTATCGTGAACTGCAGCAGGCACCATTAGATTTGATGACACTTAGTTATTATCCTGAAGACCTTGAAAAAATAGAAAGAGGGCTGCCTCTATTAGGTAATTCTACCGTGATAAATCTAAGTTTCATTGTCTCCCAGAATCGAATCAAGCAATTAGATGAGGTTTTTGCTTTTGCTGAGAAACATTCTATTGCCATGGTGACCATTGAAAACATCCGTGAAAATCAGGCCTCTAATGAAAAGACCCTCTATCGTGAAGATCTGAATCTAAAAGAATTGAAAGATAAATATCAGTCCCGCTATGGTAAGAATATTCTTATCAGGTGGTCAGACTTTAATTCGAAACCTAAGTCCGCCGCCAAAATCCAATGCCCCGATTTTTGGGACACGGTCTTGGTCAATAATAAGGGGCAGACTTCCCCTTGCTGCCAATACCCCCTCGGGGATTATAGCGGTGACCTGACACAAACCAATCTGAGTATCAACTCATCTGAATTAGTAGAACTAAGAGAGAACATGCGCCAAAATATCATTCCCCCCAAGTGCCAGGGCTGCCATTACCTCTACGCCAAAGACCCTCTTTATAGCTGATTTTGCCATTTATCCTTAACTGGGATAAAATTTCGCCTAAACCTTAATACGTATAGTCAAGATTATGAAACCAATACTTCTGGTACATCAAGAGACAAAATCAAGCTGGGTCAGCTGTCAAAGCATTGTCGCCAACCTAAAAAAGGCCTACCAAATGGCCTTTGGGGAAACCGCAATTCAGTCTGTGGCGCTAAACAGTCAGATGGACCGCTTTCAAGTAATGGAGCTTGCAAAAGAAATTGCTGGCCTGGCACCTGAAAAAATAGTCTTTATCGACCACAAGCCTCATCCCTTTGACCTAATTAAATGCCTTGATCAAGTTTGCGAGGGAAAACTTCCGGAGCTCTATTTCCATGCCTTTGGCGATTTCACACTTAATCCTATTGAGTGGCTTGGAGTCGAGGGCCAGCTGGCAAAAACAAAAGTTAAAATTTTTGCCGCTTCGGAAAAACAAGCCGCCTTACTTAACTCATTTGTCACTGAACCAGAAAAAATAATTTCCTATCTTCCATTTCCCGTTTCAACAGAAGATTTTAAGTGGGAAGCGGGTGCTCGTAATACCATAAGAAATCAATTCGAAATTGCAGATGATGATTTTGTTTTCGTCTATACAGGAAGACTCTCAATTCAAAAAAATGTATTAGATCTGATTGCAACTTTTCAGAACTTGCACAGTAACTTCAATTCTAATTGCCATATTATTTTTGCAGGACCTATGGACGATATAGGCGTTCCTTTCTTAGGAAAATATGTCGCTCCTGGTGGATTTCATTTTCATTGGAATGCTCAGGTTGGAAAACTTCCAAAAGAGGCTGAAAAGAAATTTCATTATTTAGGAAATCTGGATCAAAAGCAATTGCATTCACTCTACTGCGCGGGAGATGCTTTTATTAGTCTCAGTACCCACAATGATGAAGATTTTGGAATGTCTCCTGCCGAAGCACTCTGTTGTGGAATGCCAGCAATTCTTTCAGACTGGGGAGGCTACTCGTCTTTTAATTCCATGGCCCAGGATAATTGCCTCTTAGTTCCTTGCAGTGTCGAAGGAAAAAAAGTCGCACCTAATTTAGTCATCGCTTTAAAACAGATGATGGCAGCCGCTCAAGAAACTCTCAATGCCAATCAGCGCCAACAATTATCAGAAAAGGTTGGTGATAAATTAAGTATAAAAACAATATCTAATACAATAAAAGAAGAAGTAGGCAATGAACCAGAGAGGTTCACCTCTTTTAATAATCATTTTGGGAAGCTAGGGAGTGCTTGGAAGCTTAATGCCCATGCGCCATTCCTTGATGACCAGGGTAATTTTTCAAATTTTTATCGTGAGCTTTACTCGGTCTATCTCTAGAAGGAAATAAATTGGATAGTGTAAATATTGAAGCTATTGATGATTTTTTAAATAAGTCTGGAGAATATTCTCGAGAGATTTATCAATTGCGACCTAAGAAATTCTATATCAAGCCAGATGTCCTCGATAGCAAGATACATGAGTACCTTAGACCACATTCACTTTATTATTATTCCTCAGTGAATTCCTTTTTTCTATTTGAAATTAAATCTCTTGATATGCTGAATCTCTATTTTGATTTCTTCTTGGCGCGAGATGGCCTAGTCTCAACACTTAAATTTTTCTACCTAAATCCTACTCCTGGAAAAACAGAAGCTCGGATCTTAATTAATAACAAATTTGCCAATATCGTGCCAATCGATTGGTCATCAAAAGTAGCTTTCTATTCACCTTGCTTAACCAATTCTCGCGAAGAACAAGTTAAGACACCCAAGGCGATCTACTTGACCGCCTTAATTGACGAGGCACAATTTGACCTGGAATTCCTGACTCGAAAATTAGAAGAGATGAAGGATTTCTACGGTAGCAGCTGGGACTCGATTCCGAAATACTGTCTCAGTTTCAAGACTATGTATATGGGTGAAGAAGATATTGAGGCCGAGCCCTCTTTAAATTTTGAATTTTTAAAAGCTCTTTTTAGTGCAACCGATTCTAAAATTGAGTTCCTTAATTGGTCAGGGATAAGAGATCATACTCTAGAAGGTACGGTATTCTACGACTTCAATCAGCAAGATCTGCTCTACTCAGATAGTTTTGTTCAATATCATTTTTTATCTTCTGGCTCTGCTCCTTTTAATAGCTCTCAATTCAAAAATAGTAATGAGGATCAGGGAAGGTTTATTCAATTGTCGCAATACCATGGCCATTTAATTACAAATCAGTACCCAGAATATTATCAGAAAAATTGCGCTGAACTGAGTGGTGAGATAGCTAATTTGAGTCAATTTGTTCTTAAAAATGAAGAAAATTTAGAGAGAAGCGAAAAAACTGAATATGACGAGGCAAGGCTCTGTACTCCTGAATTCGTGACATTTAGTAAGTATGTTGCCCAAAAATACTGTCAAAAGCCTCAATAATATGACCTTACGCTCACGCCTTTTTAATTTTGTTTTAAAAATATTTAGTTTACTGCCTTCTGCCTTAACTCTGCTGCCCTACTTGTTATTGGCCTCCCTTACCCGTTTTTTAATAAAACAGAAACAGCTGCAAATCTGGTTACGGAATAGCTTGAAAGAAAAAAATATCGTTCCTGGGCTAAGTGATTTAGACTTTACTCTGTACCTCGCAGGACCGCTTATGAAGCAAGAAAATAAGAGGATAGTTAAACGCTATAATCTAATCCATAAATTCTTTCCATTATTGGGCGAAATTAATTTCTATCAAGCAGATGAGGTCACGCTCTTTTCTTCACTTGCAAATCCATTAGAACTTAAAAGGGATCCTGATTTATTAGAGAAAATAAGTACTCCCGTCAGGGACCAAACTTTACAATCTGATCTAGTTTTCATTATTCATATCCTTTTCTCTGATTTCGATAATTTAAAAAAGAGATTCTCTCTAAGGCGAAAAAAATGGCAACGCCATCTTGAAAGGCTCTCTATTCCACTATCGCTTGAATCAATTCATTCAATTGAAGACCTGCTAGAGCTTTTTGATCGCGAACTTTTTGACAAAGTCTCTAGAAATGAATTTAAACGCTTTTTAATTCGCTATCAGCAATTCAACTTTAAAGCTGCCAATAGTATGAATCGATTTTACGAAGGCGTAATTCACGTAAAGAGTTTTATTTTACTGGCCCCTTCAAAATGGATAGGGGCCTCTCTCGATAGTGGTGAATTTGAAATGGATTGTGAGCTCATTCGAAATTTTTCTGAACTTGAACAGAAAATATATGTAGAGCAAATTAATTGGGAAATCTGGGGCCTATTTTCACAATACCGAGTGACTATGGAAGAGCTCGATTTACACATCCACCTTGGGAACTTAAAGAAAACCCTCGATTGCATCAAAGACGTCGATACCAGCTCGTTACAAGAAAAAATGGATCAATTAGTGTCTCTTCAAGAAAAGTACTATCGCCAATAATTAGCGAATCATACTTTGGTAGGCTTCAATACCGCTTTCAACACTTCCATCAAAAACAAGCTCTGAGTTATTTAAAACTAGGACCCTATTGCAAGCTTGGCGTATTTGATCAGGGGAATGGCTAATAAATAATACAGCTCCTGATTCTTCTATTAATTTCAAAACACGGGCAGTAATTTTCTTTTGAAAAAACTCATCCGCACCATCAAAAACTTCATCTAGAATTAAAAGATCACAGGCCTTTGCGGAAATAATTGAAAGGCAAAGTCGCGTTTGCATTCCCTTACTATAGTGTAAAAAAGGAGTATCCAAAAATCCGTCAAGTTCAGAGAAGTCCAAAGCATCCTCTATCAATACTTCAAGTTCTGTTTTCGACTCATCTGGGTAAAGTAAATTGGCCAATAGGAAGGCATTCTCACGTCCGGTAAGTTCCGGGATAACGCCAATATTAGTACTAAATATCGGTCTCACTATTCCGTTTACTTTGACTTCCCCACTTTGGGGAACCAGCATTCCGGAAATACAGCGGGCCAGAGTTGTCTTACCTGCCCCATTAACTCCCATCAATCCCACTCTATCGCCCTTTTTTAAATCGAGGCTTAAATTTTTTAGCACGTGCAAAGAATCTTTGGAACTTGTTAGGGTTTCAATTGGAGAGGTCACCAATTTAACGAATTTATCCCTAAGTGTTTGGTGATAGTAATCTAACTTATAAACTAGATTCAAATTGTTAACCGAAAGAATTGTATTTTCAGAGGTAGTGGTAGAAGTCATCTCTTTTCACCCTCCAAAAAATTAAAGATAGAATTACAAAACACATTGAGAAACAGAATCCCAGGCCTAACGCAGGCAAAAACGTTTCTAGAGAAAAATTATAAATACATAATCGAAAAGGCTGAATAATCCCATAAAAAGGATTAATTTTTACGATCCAAAGAAATTGCTGTGGAACATACTCAATGGGATAGAAAATAGGCGTAATAAAGTAGAGCACGCCTGTAACAAAAGGAATTATAAATTGAACGTCTTTTAGAAATACTTGCATCGCTGCCAATAACCAAACTAGCCCGGTAGTCCCTAATAAAATATTAAAAAGGGCGAGGGGAATAAAAAGTAATCCACCAATCTCGGTTCCGGTTATTACCACAAAGGGAATCAACACCAGAAAGAAAGCGAATAGAAAATTGATAAAATTATCTAAAATTTGGCTGCAAACGAGAATAAAAGGAGGAATCTTAAAGGCCTTGAGTAGATCTCTTGAGCTATAGAGCGCCGGTGCACACATATCCATGGTGGTAGTGATAAAAATCCAAGGCAATAGGCCACCTAAAAGGAAAAGGTAATAATTCGGGATTTCCAATTTTAGGATTTTCTTAAAAACGAAGGCCTGAGTAACAAAGAGAAGAATCGGGCTCATGACCACCCACAGAAAACCGGCCATAGTCTTTCTATAGCGAGATTTCATTTTTGCCCAGGTAAGAACCTTGATCTGTTTCCAGTAGTGGTGGCCGAGAGTATTCATTTCAATTATTATAGGGCCCGGCTTGCCACAAGTCATGTTGACAGTGACAGGGTCCAAGCTTAGGATGAAGAAAACACTAGACGAGGATGCTATGACAAAAGCTGAAACCACAACTGACTTTGAAGCGACACTGAAAGTTGCCGAGGATATTATCAGCCGCAAAAATCAGGACGGAAGTGTTGTTTTAATGAAAATGAACGACTCCGAGTTATTCTATAAAATTGACGGAATTGCCGCCGAAGTCTGGCACCAAATTGAGGCCAGCGTCAGCCTCAAAGACATAATGAGCGAGCTCACCAGTAAGCACCAATGCCCCGAGAATGAATTAGCGGCAGATGTCGATAAATTCGCCCAAGAGCTCTTACGCCTCGACATGGTTAGCCTGCCTTAAACCCCTAGAATGACTCATATTTTTGCCAACTTGAAAGAATACGGATTAAATAAGTATTATTTACATATTGCTAAATGGCGGTAATTAAAGAGATACTATTTATTATACTTCCAAATTCAATCATGATAGCTAAATATGGTATAATACCTTGAAACTAAAAGCTTTATCCAGGATCGCAATATGGCCGATGATAAGAAAACTGACAGTCAAGACAAGCCAAAATACTACTTTGGCGGCATCAAAGAATTCAACCTTGTTGAAATTGAAACTGAGGTTTTGAATGACAGCATTTACTTGGATGTCTTTGCCGGTTCTGACTCTGCCTTCAAGGAGGAAATACGACCTCTTGAAAATGGCCTCGACAAAATCATGAAGCTAGAAGCTTTTGAATACCTCTATAAAACAGAGCAATTTTCTCATAAGAATTTCCCTGAAGGAAATCAAATTGGCTTCATGGCCCAAACAGTTAGAGAGCAATTTCCTCACCTAACTCGCGAGGATAATGAAGGCCACTTGTCAGTCAATTATGCTGGTTTCACGCCCATCTTGCTTCAAGGGCTCAAAGAGCTATCTACTAAAGTTGAAGAGCAAGAGGCCACCATTCAAAAATTGATTAAAAAGTTAGAAGAAAAATAAAAGCTATCAAATTGATATATTTAAGGCCCCTCTAGAAGGGGCTTTTTTTTGTCTTGCCCAGAAAGAGTATTTTTAATTTCTGGAAGAGCGATATTTTCCGATCGGTCACTAAACCCAAAATATGCATTTCGCTGACTGGTAAATCGTCAAGATTGGGAGAAATTAATGAGCGGGTGGTATAAAGTGAATTTTTGTTTCTTTGCTGTAGAAGATTCTTATGCCAAATATAATGGCTTACTAGTTTTTCACCATCCCAAAAAATAACTACATCAAATTTTTTGAATTCGTCACAAGGCACCACTTCTATATTTTCCCCTGGCAGAATCAACGGAGTCATAGAGTCTGTTAGTACTTTAAAAGACATTTTCCCTTTGGCCTTTAATACTTTCTTATATTCAAAAAAAGTAAGCTGGTCACAAGTATTGTCCTTTTCAGTCATCAATACATCCAAGTAGGTCTTCGCCTGGAAGCAGTTTCTTCAACTTCTCTGGGTCGAATACGTAAATCCGGTCTTCGGCTGCAATAAAGGGTTCGGCCTCATCGAGTACCGTTAACTCTTGTTCAATATTGGCATAAATTTCAAGCGGCTGTGTCAGGTGCAACTTCTTTTTAAGCAGCACAATCAACTCCTCGGTATTCTCATTAACAAAGGGTATAGTAATTTTGGCCGAGGCCATTAGGTATTTTAGATTCTGGCCTTCCGCCAGATGACGAAAGGGGATCAAGCGATAATTCACGCCACAAGAAATCATTTGAGCACAAAGCTCTAAGCAGTATTTTAATGAAAGATCATCACTTAGGTGAAAATCGTTCACTATAATACTACAAAAATCTTTACTATCACTGCAGTCAAAGTGGCGGGCATAATGATCAAAAAAAAGCCGGCCTTTTGGGGTATCAGCAAAGTCTGCCAGTTTTCCTTGAAAGGCCAATTGAATTTCGGGGTCGTATCTTTCTACAAATTCCAAGCGAACTTTCTCTAACTCTGAACGAGTAAGCGTGGTGCCAGGAGTCTTTAAGCCGCCATCCTTTAGGATATTTTTTTCAAAAGTACTGCTGGCAATCAATTGCGAATAGCGGTAGCCTCGCGCCTTTCTTAAGGCCTGTGGCTCATACTCATTTCCGGCCAGAAGAGGGGCAAGTAATATTTGGGCTCCGTAATAGAGGTCAGCCTGGCCGCCCCAATTTGTCACTATACTAGGCCATCCTTTTTCTTGAGCCTGGGCCAGAGAGACCCCGTAATCTTCTTGAATAAAAGTGGAGAGACTAATGTAAATAGGATCACTTATTTCACACTCGATCCATTCATCCGGAGCTAAATGGCCACAGAATTCAGGGGCAGTAGTCCATTCAAGTTCCGCAACCAGCTCCTCGATTTCTCTTTGATAATCCCTATCCAACATCCTGCCTAGATCAAAAGGAGCTGAGTTATCAAAGGAACCAAAAAGTTTTAATTTTAAATCTGGAAAATGCTCTTTTTGGAGATAGTGGAAAGTCCAAATTAAAAGACTGATATTTTTCTCAGGAGAGAGGCGACCAGCATAAACCAATGTTTCACTCCCCCCTAGTTTTCCAATATTACGAAATTCTGGTCTGGGTGGATGAATCAATTGACGAGGTAAAATATTGATCTTTTCCAAGGGTAAACCTATTGTTTTAGAGAGAACCTTGGCGACTGATTCTGACAAGACCCAAAACCTAAAGGAAGAAAAATTCCAATTCCCGCTCTCTAGAAAGCGTTTTAAAAATCCGCCGAAAAAAACGATATCGACACAGTCCTCGGAGGACTGGAAGAATTGGGTGCTGTCATCGACGAACCAGGGGTTTTCAATTTGATGGCACTCTAAAAGATGGCTCCGGATCCTGTCGGCCAAAACCGTAATACTGGTTTGGCAGCGATCTAAATGGGGAGTGCTCGGTGTGACTTTCATTTAGATATAGCTCCCATAACCGTGGCTGGCCAATTGAGCCGCCGTTTCGCTATCAATATTATAGCAGTTTCCGAGATGGTTTTTGAGCACCGTCGGCCCCTCAGAGTAAGCAAAATGGCGAATTCCCTTGTGAGGATCACTGACGGTAATTTCATTATCAGCAATACTCGACCAGGGAACTAGCGCCATTAACTTGCCACAATTGATTATTGTTGGCCCCATCCCGTAGGATTGTAGGAATGGTTTCCAGAGCGGGTCTGAAAAAGAAGAAAATATTCTATTGCCGATACTCCCCTCTCCTTTATATCTATTCCTCTCTCCTAAAATATCCCGCGCCAGATCAGTCATTTCAAGAGGGTCTTGTTCTTTTACCGGTTCATTTAAAATGGCACGGAATTTTTCCACCACTGATCTTTTTGAATAATAATCGGGAAAAGATTTTTTAGATTCGTTTGTTGATTGAACTATCGCTTGCTGAAGTTTTTTGACCCAATCTTCGATATCTAGAAAAGGCCCATCGTTGCCTTCTTGAATTTTGGCAGTAAAAACTTTTTCTGGAAAATGTTCAGGATAGTCATGATGGCCCCCCCAATCGGACAAGACCGCCAGTGCTCCTTGTCTAAGGCTTCGGAGTGCAGCAATCCCAAAATTTTCGTCACTATGCATACTAGGTGAGAGAAAAATATAAGGTGAATCGTTCAACTCACTTTCAATTTTGTCCCTATTTACATAACCTCTAAAATTAACTTTTTCTAATAGTCCCAGTTTTCCAACGAGCTCTTTTAAAAAGAGTTCGTAATTTTCAAATTTGTACTCAAGATGAGGACATCCTAAATTATCAGTTTCACCAAAAAGATCTAAGGAGTAATCAAGGTCAGGAAACTTTTGCGATAATCTAAAGAGGCCGTAAATGAGACCATGAATATTTTTCTGAACCGAAAGGCGGCCAATATAGACAAAGTGACTTCCTTCCACTCTACTGGTACTCGTATTTTCCTCTGCACCCGTTTCTAGCTCCATCAAGTAAAAAGGAATAAGTCTAACTTCGGGCTCGATAAAGCAATTCCCCATCGCCAAAATATCATTTTTACAAGTGGAGATAAAGATATCGCTTTTTCTGAGAACACTGCCCCATCCCCAATGGTGCATCGGCCAACAACCTATCGTCGCCATATTATGCAGATGAATTATATAGCGGCCATCAATTGAAAACTTTGAGCGCAACATCTCCCCTAGCTTTGCTAACTTAGTGGTAAAAACTGTAAAGACAAAATTATTTCCACTAAGAAGTTTGGGTAGCAGCTCTTTTAATTCTAGTCCATCGACATTTACAATTTCTACACAGTGCTGCTCGTTGCAAGACTCTTTCCAGGCCAGTTCAAGAGAGGGAACGATTTCAGTCATACTGGTCCAGACAAAATTTTCTTTAGAGGTAAGAACTATGGTTTTAATCTTACTCATTGGGAACCGTAACAATGCAGTCACCTACTACCGCTATTTCAACTGATGAATTGATCATGAATTCTTTTAAATCTTCTAGGCTCTCCACAATCGGTTGTCCCATAATATTAAGGCTGGTATTTAGGAGACAGTAAACTCCTGTGTATTGACCAAACCAATCCAACATATAGTGAAACAATTTATTTTGATCCTGAGTCACCATTTGAATGCGGGAGCTTCCATCACAGTGAGTAATTCCCTTTAGACGCTCGAGGTATTTCTCCTGTACTGGTACTGCAAAAGACATATAGGGACTCTCAAGTCCTGCTGGAAGCTCAAAGTAAACCCCAGCATGCTCGCTATTGACGCTGCAACCATATGGTCTAAATTCTTCACGGAATTTTATATTTTTATTCAAGGTTTCTTTAACACCAGGTATGCATGGGTTGGCCAAAATGCTCCTATTACCAAGAGCTCGTGGCCCGGACTCACCTCGTCCCTGAAACCAAGCTATAATATGACCCTCTTCAAGTAGCCTGGCGCAATCAGCTGCCACTTGTAAGCTCTTCTCTATTTTGAAGTCGACGAAGGTGCGGCGAATATTTGACTCGGTGGGGATATTCGATTTACTGCCAAAATAAGCGTGTTGCAAAACCCCCGTCCTTGGTCTCCAGCCCACTGTTTCAGACTGATAGGCGCCATAGGAAGAACAGCCAAGGCCTATGCATTCATCTCCGGGGAAGGGAGGAACGTAAACATTTTTAAAGATTCCTTGCTGTTGAATTTTTGTATTGCTAACACAATTGAGAGCACAGCCTCCGGTCAAAATAATATTTTCAATAGCCGGATAGCGCCCCTTAAGATTTTTAAGTCGACCCAATAAGATCTCTTCAAATTGTTCTTGGGCGGTGGCCGCTAAGTCACAGTATAATTGACGATGGGGCGTTTTCTCCCACTGCTCCTTACTATTTCCGGTATAGGACTTAGACCAATCCAATTGACTCAAAAAAGCGCTCAACTCTTGGCAAGGCAGTGGCTTTCCAAATGCCGAAAGACCCATGACTTTGCCGGCTGCTCTCTTAGAATTAAATATATACTCCGCAAGCTTTTCATAGAATGATCCGATTCCTTGACTATACTGTTGGCCAGAGTCATTAGGGTCTGGCTCAAAGCGCTGCCAAAATTTCTGTATGCAGCTGACTTTTCCACCATCTTGTAAAAAGACACTGCACTCTTCCAGGCAGTCAGGATGCTCCGCTGGAAATTTTTTAAACTCACTATTATTCTCGAAGTCTGAAAAGCGAGAACCGGCGCCATCAATCACAACTATTAACGAGTTCTGATAGGGCGACATAAAAAGAGCGGCATAGGCATGGGCCAAGTGGTGAGAAAGAGTTTGGATCTCAGTATTATTCTGGTGTAAAAATTTTTCTATCTTTAATTTTTCAATCTTCTCATAAAATGGAAACCTCTGATTTAGATACTCTTCCACCTGGGCTGGAGTATTGACGTCCCTATTATCCAAGAGGGCCATTTGATCTTGATCAAATTCAAGACTTCTTTTTAAGGCCATTTCAGGCCATGCCCCCGAGGCCTTTATCCGTGAAATTCTTTCGGTGAGTAGAATTTCTACCTCTTCAATTGAATCGGCTGGAAAATGGCAAACGGAGGAATTAAATAATGTTTTCCCTATGCCACAGAAGATTGTTTTGTTTGATAGTTTCATTTTTTAAAAAGATTAATCGCCTTATAAATATTCATCGATTCGCGTTTCACTCTATTCGCTAATTTAAGATACTTATCTGACTCTTTAATATTACCTTCATCCTTATACATCAGAGAGAGGCTTTTGAAATGTTCTACTTTTTCATTTAAGTAATTCTCTTTAAGAATATTGAAGTGGCTCTCTGTATCAATCATGTTTGGGAAGTCGACTATAAGTTCGTGTAGCATATCAAAAGACTTCTTATACTCAGTTCTAAGGGCATAGGTATTGGCAAGCTCTAAACGCAGCTCATAAGTAAGAGGCACTTTTTTTCTCTTTAATTCGGTCAAGACATAAGAAATCTCGGTTAGCTTTCCCATATGCTGATAAACTTTTAAGAGATTGCTATAAATCTCAGAGCTAGTTGGGGCAAAAACACGCGCCTCTAACAAAACTTCTTCGGCTTTCTCTAAGTTACCATTATTAAAATAAGCATTTGCTAGTGAAACATTAATAACGTAACTCTCAGTAGATTGGTTATAGGCCTGCCTTAAGATTTTGTGACTTTGCGACCAATGGCGGGTTTGCCTAAGGCTGGTGCCAAATAATAGGCCAAAGAAAATTCCAATAAATCCATAGCAAAAAACCTTATTAATTTTCTTTTGCTGGCGATTGGCAATTACTGAAAACCACGCGAAAACTAGCGAAAATCCAATTAGCGGCAGGTAAAAATAGCGGTCGGCGACAGTACTCACATTTTGAAAAACAAAGGGAATAAAACCAAGATTGACAGAGATTAGGATTAGAAAGATCACTATTCCATAAAAGACCGGCTTGTATTTTTTCTTCAAAAAGAAAAAGCTCAAAAGTGTAATCAGAGTTAAAGTGGCGACAATTAAAATTGTCAATTCGAGAGGTTCCTTCATTAACTCTGCAATCTTAAAGGCTGACCTTTGATAGTTAAAAGAGAGGTCAAAGGGAAGAACCGCTTTCACTAGGTAAAACTTGATTGAGTCGAGTGCAATAAGTATCCGGTCTTTAAAAAATGGAGCACTAATATAATAATTCTTGAAAGTACTAATCAAGTGAATAATGCTGTAAATAAACGCCAGTATTAAAAATGGTGAGTTACGATAAGCAATTTCTTTCCAACGCCTCTTGTACAAGAAGTAATCAAAGAGAATAAAAAGACCAGGTATCGCCGCTATCCCCGGTTTGATCAGGAGACCAAGTAGGTAAAATGTAAAGACATAGAAATACTTAACAATATTTTTTTCAAAAAGAGATTCTTCGGTTGAGAGCTGGAAATAAAGAGCGATTGTTCCTAAACCAAAAGTCGTACTTAAGATTCCTCTTAAATTTGAAACCCAAACAACAGACTCGACCTGGCAGGGATGAATTAAAAAATAAAGGCCTCCCAATAAGCTAGGCAGGACAATATTATCCTCTTTATCAAAATGAAGAAGAATTTTTCTTAGCACATAGACAATTAGAAATCCGTTAAGGCCATGAAAAATTATATTCATAAGTCTAAAAGGAGCAGCCGAACTGGTTCCAAAAAATTTTGCGATGACCTGCCATACATTAAAAATGAGAGGGGTTTTAGAAAATTTCCAATAACCTAGTAGTTTTGAGATCCCCACCTCTTGCATGTAGTCATTGTCGGTAATTTGTGCGGGATCATCAAAAATAAAGAATCCGTAGTGGATACTAGGTATAAAAAGAATCAGGGAAACTCCCAGCATAAGAAAAGCAACAATATAGTGCTCCCTTAAAAGATCCTTTATAGTCCTGTCCATTTTACCTTCGGTATTTTCTAGCAATTTGCTATAATTAATTTTCGTTCATAAGGCAATTTATGTCAAAATAGGTGACCCTTGAAAGTCTTGCTCTACCTAGTAATTTTCCTCTCTTCCTGTAGCAGTATAAGAGGTATTTTTGACTCTAATCCTGAGTCAAAACTTGTCTTACTCAATGCCCGTATAGTTAATTTTGAGAGCGGAAAATTTGGTCCAGCAACCAACCTTCTGATCGTTAAAGGAAAGATCAAAAAAGTAGGTTATGCCCTCGCTTCCGCAGATAAAACTGAGACCAAGGACCTTAAAGGAGCTTTCCTAATACCTGGATTAATTGACTTACATACTCACCTATTTCTTTTCCAAAAAAGTTTCGATCAAAACCTGGAGAGAGATTTACTGGAAGAGATTAATCACAGTCGTTCTCAAGAGAGAATAAATAAGGCAAAAGTAAGGGCCAGTGAAATGCTCGAGTCAGGTTTCACAAGTATTAGAGATCTTGGCAATTCCAATCAATTTCTCGCTCAAGGATTAAAAAAGAAGCGCCATTTTCCAAGAATCTATTCCTCCGGACCAGGACTGGCCTTTTATCCCGGCCAATTTTCGGTTGGAACAGATAAGGCAATAATCCAAAATGAATACCAGCTTCTCGATGACGAAGAAAATATAAAACAACTAATTACAAAATTTAAATTCAAGGGCGCCGATTTAATCAAAGTTTACGTCGACTCTCCCAAGATGACTGACTCTATACTCAACAAAATTGTCCGCAGCTCTCATCGACTTAAAATGCCCGTAAGCGCTCATAGCGAGTCTCTCAGTGGTTGCTTTAAAGCCGCTAAGGCGTCAGTAGATAGTATCGAGCACGGCTTAAAAGTCTCTAATTCTTGTCTTAAAATGATGGCACAGAAAAAAATAATCCTAGTACCAACTGACCCACCCTTGAGACTACTCAAACAGCGCGCTGGCCAAATGCAGCTCAAATCTGGCTGGGCCAAAAAGTGGTACCAGCAAAGGGCCTTACGACTACAACGGGCCTATAGAAAAAAAGTACCCCTGGCCTTTGGCAGCGACCTCTTCTACGATTCACCAACTCACTTTGGCAAACTTTCACTTGAAGCATTGCTCTCTTATAAAAGAGCTGGCCTCTCCAACTTAACAATTCTCAAAATGGCGACTACAAATGCCGCAAAACTTTTAAATCGCGAAAACTTGATAGGAACAGTCCGAGAAAATGCCTATGCCGACCTGATCGCACTTAAGGCCAATCCACTTAAAAAATTGGCGACCCTTAAAAATCCCATCATGGTTATGAAAAATGGCAAAGTTCAGTAAAAATTAGCTAAAATAGAAAGCACAAATAAAAACTAAAAGCTTAGGGCCTACCATGAATCAAAAACAAGTTATTTTCCTCTCGATTGGCTGTATTTTCTCAATGATCGTTGGAGTTTTTTTAGGCTATCGGCTCAACTCTTCGGTTGAAAAAGAAGAATACAATCCCTTTGTAAACTCAAATAATATTTCAAATAGCGATCAGTCCCTCATCACTATTGATGGAAAACCTTTTCCCTTTGCAAAATTACCTATTGGTACAAAGAATTCTCTCTATCGAATGGAAGAAAGTTATTACTTTAATAGATTAACCACACTTAGAGATTTTGCAGTCCGCTACCTAGTTAGTGTTGATGCCAATCGTGACTTTAATATCGAAACCCTTCCCTCCTTGATGGAAGTATTTAAGACAGCTGTTTCAGATAAGGAGATAGATAAGATCTTTCCCGCGCGGTCTAAAAAAATGGACCCTAAACTGGATGACACAACTAAAAGGGCAAAATTAAAAATGGAGCTCGCCATGAAAAGAATTCCAAGCCTTTTTAGCGATAAAGTACTAGGTTATAAAAATGCCAATCGCCTTTCAATAAACCTATCCCCTCCTCCAGTTCCAGTTGAAAATTTTGAGAAGCTTGAATACCCGCAAATTGGTGCTAAGGATTCTGCCACGCGACTGATTGGTATAAGTAATTATTTTTCTCCAGCCGCTCAAAAAAGGCAAGGAGAGCTTAAGGAGGTTTTTCAAAATCACCCCAACCTAATCTACACTCAGGTAAATTACTCACGCAATATTACTGATCCTTCTGGCATGCTTATTAAAGCTGCCCGCTGTGTCTTCCAGGAAGATAAAGAAAAGTTTTGGAAATTTCATATTAATTTACTAGGCAACAAAAGGTTATTAGCACAGACAAAATTTGATAATAAATCTATTCTTGGTTTAATTAACAACGAAGTTAAAAAGATAGGGTCCGATTTTAAAAGTATTTCAACTTGCATAGAAACAGATAGAAGGATGCATGAAATCGTCCGTACTTCTCAGCGTTTAGTCTACCAACTAGGATTAATTCAATCCCCGACATTTGTCTTAAACGGTAAAATTCTCGAACTCGATAGCCGCTCGCTTTCTAAAATAATTTCAGACAATCTCTAAATGGAATGCTCTCCCGAACTTAAGGAGAGCATTTGATAAAACCGGATTTCCATCCAGTTACATAGAGCCCCAGAGGACAATCTTGTCTAGCGGTTGTCGTTAAGCAACCTGCTGAACTATTACCATCGGCATTGGCAGCACAGAGATAGGTACCCCTTACAGAACCGGCCAAACCAGTTGCTACGGAGTTAGTGCGGACAATATTCCCACGGACAGTACCATTGGTTGAATAGATGTTCCCGTTAGTGGTGTAGATAGTGCCATTACCGCTATATATATTTCCGGCAGCGTAGACATAACCACTACTGTAAACTCCCGTAGTACCGAACACCACATTACACTGACCATTGACGGCACAGGAGACGGTGTTGACACGACAGACAGCTCCGACCATAGCACCGACAGCATAAGTTGATTGGTTATCATTTCGAACCTGAATCATAGGACAGAGAGCTGCCATAAGAGCGGTTATGGTTTTATGTTGGGCATACTGAGCAAGATTTCCAATTATAAAATTCCGAGTGGCATCGTTATAAAGGCCAGAGGGATCACCATAAATATGCCAGCGAACCCATTTTTTTGTAGCCGCTTCATCTCCCCGCCCAGGGCTGACAGTATTCAGATTCGAGGCACTTTGATTGGGAATCATTACTTTACCAACTGTGTCTGCTCCGTCTAATTGAATATGTCCATGATCAATAGTTATGACATCCGAGACAGCGTTGCTGTCATACAGTCTGATATTACCGTCTTTAACACCAATTGAATTAGCGCCGGGTTCATAGGGCCCTGTTAGTCCAACCGTTAGTGAACCTGAAATACGAGCGATACCAGTAGCTGCCACCGGAGCGACACCTACCCCTAACGAATTGGTTATGTGAACGTTACCTGGATCAATAGCGCCAGCTACCCCGACGCCGAGACCACCGGCCATATTAATATTACCAGAGCCGGTGTTATCACTAGAGAATCCAACCCCTAGACTACCACTCATGTCGATACTACCTTCTTGTCCGGCCAATAAATCGGGAGCACTTGCGCCTACTCCTAATGAGCCTTCCATCCAAATATTTCCTGAAGGAGCTCCCGCTCCACCCATGGCAGCCACGTGAGCGTTATTGGAAACAGGACCTAGTGAGAGGTTACCCATGCCGTAAATTTGACCACCGGTACCAGTACCCACAGCATTTCCATAAATCGAGCCGTCAGTGGGTACACCAGGAGGTCCAGGTGCAGGCCTCCCTACACCGAGGTTATAAAGAACTTCGGCATTACCGTGGGCCACGATCGCCGTATAAGGTCCGGGAGCAGAAGGCTGGCCATCGATAATTTCTTGACCTACTACTGGATCGGCGTTTCTGGCCTTAAAGCTCACGCCTTTACAGAACCTGTCTTGATCATCGAGAACGCCACCCATGATATTACAAGTGGCAGTAAAAATTGAATCTTGGTCGGTATTACAATAGGCAATTTCATTTCCGGGGACGCCACCAGGACAAGTCGCTCCTGCGAAAAGTCCGTTTCTTGTCGGGTTAGTGGTCGTATTAAAAGCATCCCATTCGGTACAAGACTGCAGAACGGTAACTTGTAGGTCAATTCTTTTAATAATCCGTTCAGCTCCATAAGAGGAAGCCCCCAATTTTTGTCTAACTGCTGCAGGCAGCGCAGTTACCGCCGCTGATCCGGCGGCGCCACCTCCTGCATTGGCATAAACTTGAATGAAAGGACCTTTTAAGAAAACCAATTGAAGAGTGGCGACACCGCTGACCGTTGCTGCGTTTGGATAATCCCCTAGAGTACTGGACTCTAAAAGCATCCGGCCGGAACCAAATCCATAAATACAAGGTGCCAAAAGGGCTACCGTTCCACCGATACAGCCAGATTGAAAGCGAGCTCGACCTGCAGTTGTAGCGGTGGGTTCGGTGGCAATGGCGCCATCAAAAAATTCAGTAATAATTGAGGTGTTAGCGGGATTAGGTACCCAGGCAGGACCAAGGGGCACGTTAGCTCCCACAATATTGGGAGTGGTAATCCGTCCCTCTGTCCGGTTAAAGGCCAGGGTTCTTTGACAACCGAGACCACTTCTCATCAGAGAGGAGATGGCATTAACCGTTTGACCGATTTCAAAATCCTGTGACATCTTCTTAGAAGTTTGGGTGGTTTGTTTCATCACCTGCATAACTCCAAGAGAGACAACTCCGAGCATCCCGGCGGCGACTAAAACTTCGGCCAGCGAGAAACCTTTATTTGATCTCAGGGTTTTTAGAAATAAGAAAAACTTTTCAAAATGGTTCTTCACCGCAAACGTCCCAGTTAGGTTTTAAACTTTAATTAATAATAAAAGATACTTACCTATTTTAAGTCATTCTCTCCAAAGCTCAAAATAGGAAATTGTGCTGATACCCTACTTTAGGGGTAAAGTACTTGAAATTATAGGCTTTTTTTGGTCTAAAAAATGGCCGTCTAATGCTTAGACGATTTTGGGAATTATGACTTTTTGCCCATATTTTAGGCCATCCAGCCAACCTACTGTAGAGGGGTTGGATGGCTTTATTTTTGGTATAAAAAAACGCCCCTAAAAAAATAGTCAATTTTTTTTACACTTTTATTTAAAATAATGTTGACTTTAATTAATAATCAGCTACTTTGGAAAACAGAAAGAAACTGTAAAAGTTTTTAACAACTTCGAAAAGGAGGTTAAACGTGAACAATTTTAGCGACATTTTAGTTTTGGTCAAATCAATTGATACCGTGGATGCCTCTGCCCTCATGCTCCAACCGGGATCCCTGGGAAGAGTACTCACCCCGGAATGTTATAGGCTCAGAAAGAATTAACTTTCAGGCATAAGACAAACCGGTGGCATTAAGTGCAACCCTAAAATTGACCAAGATCTAAACGGAAACCAGAGTCTCTCTGTTCTTATCCGTCGCGGTTCACCGTTTATTAGATTTATTACAAAACTGCGTTCGCTTTTATTGCGACTTTTGCGGCCTAGGTCGTGGTGAAGACGTGCGCCTAAACAACAAACAAAAATATGGAGAAGAATATGTACAACGACAAAACATTAACAACAAACTTTGAATTTGGGAGAGAAGTCTCCTCACTAGTAAAAGGAGTCGAGATAACTAGCAAGAGTAGCTTGCGATTATTTTGGCACTCATTAATAGGATTGAAGAAAGTGTCTTTCGCAGTATTAGGCCTACTGTTTGAAGGACCCGTCTTAAGACGAAAAGTAGGGCCCTATAGTTCGGAGCAGATTCCGAGCCGTGACCCTGCAGCAGTTTACGGACACTTTACTCATCCGCCTAGTAACTTTGTATAGCCTGCTGATCCTCATTCGAATGGGATTGAGCTGATCAGCAGGCCTTTAAAATTGGAGAAGAAATGAACACGATAACAACAGAGAAGAAGAAAAAATTTATTGAAAAGTACCTGGTCCAAAAAGGTTCACTTCCTCAGGAAGTGAAAATCTTGGTTTCACCGAATAGGCCAGTGGCGAAGATTGAACTCTACGCCCTGGCGGACCTCGACGAAACCCTAAGGCTTGCAAAGACGTGGGTGGTATTGACCGCTGAACATCTTTACCTGGTACCGGAAGTAGAAACAGGCAATGAGACTCAATACACAATTGAGTGCACCATACCTCTTTCGAAAATGGTCAAGGTAACAGAAGTAGGTTCACTAGGTTGTACAACCATGAGCTTCTTGCAAAGCGATGACCTTCCTCCTCTTGGCGTAATTAGTTTTACGGCGCGACAGAAGATCATCATGGGGCATTTGAAGTACGTACTCGAACAGCGGATGAAAGAAAATTCCTATATTGAGGGAATTGATTTCGACGCTGATAAAGAGTACACCGACGCCCTACTTAAACCTGTACTTGAGGCGCAGAACAGTGTCTCAACTAAAAAAGGAAAGGCCCTTTGGCGACTACTTAGTTACCTACTTCCTTATAGGAAAGAGTTAACTATTGGGATTACCGGTGCTGTCTTAACCACGCTTGTTAGCTTGGTGCCAGCTTTTGTATCCGGTTACCTGATCGACAAAGTGATTCAACCTTTCCAGGATGGCAGACTCTCTATGGAAGAAGCCGGGCAAATGGCCTGGATTCTAGTGGGGACGATCGGATTAATTTATGTACTGAGGGAGTTCTTTATTTGGCTCCGTCTGAAAAAAATGTCGGTTTTGGGTGAGAAAGTTGCCCGTGAACTTCGAACAGAACTCTTCGCTCACCTTCAAACCTTGAGCATGGACTTCTACTCGAAAAAACAAACCGGTAGCATCATTACTCGAGTGAGTTCTGATACCGATCGAATTTGGGACTTCGTGGCCTTTGGTGTGGTTGAGGTGGGTATTGCCCTGATCAGTCTAACTGGTCTTGGAGCTGTACTTATCTACCTGGACTGGCGTCTCGGTTTAATTATGATTGCCCCAGTGCCTCTACTCCTTTACGCGATTTATCGCCACGGAGAGGGAATGAAGAAACTATTCCTTAAGGCCTGGAGAAAATGGTCAGATATGACCACTGTATTGAGTGACACTATTCCCGGTATGCAAGTTGTGAAAGCTTTCAACCAGGAAAAAAGAGAGACCAAACGTTTCAATAAGAAGAACGATGTGGTCACCGATGAATTTAACGAGATCCATAACGCCTGGACTGGCTTTTGGCCTCTGCTGATGCTGGGAATCCAGTTCACCATGCTAACAGTTTGGATTTTTGCGGTCCCTCGTTTGCTTTCGCCTGAGTCTACTGCGACTCATTTGACTGCCGGTACTTTTGTGTCATTCCTGCTTTATATGACTATGTTCTCGCAACCAATCGAGGTGATTGGTCAGGTGGCCAGAATGCTAAACCGCGCACTCTCGTCTGCTTATCGAATTTTTGAGATTCTTGATACCAATCCAACTATTCGAGAAGCTAAGGAGCCGGTAAAAATCCGTCGGGTGGAAGGTGACGTTGAATTTAAAAACGTTAGCTTCTCTTATGATGGAGTGAGACACATCCTTCGCGGCATGGACTTTAAAGTCAAGGCCGGAGAGATGATTGGACTTGTAGGTACCTCCGGTGGTGGTAAGTCTACAATTACAAAACTGATCGGGCGTTTTTATGATGTCAATGACGGTCAGGTTTTAATCGATGGTCACAATGTACGTGACCTCGAACTTGGATTGTACCGACGGCAAGTGGGTATGGTGCTTCAGGATCCTTATTTGTTCCATGGAAGTATCATCGACAATATTGCCTACGGTATGCCAGGGGTTAATCACAGTGAAGTTGTCGAGGCGGCCAGAGTGGCCAATGCCCATAACTTTATTGGGAAACTTCCCTATGGTTACGAAACGGTAGTGGGTGAAAGAGGTCACACTCTTTCAGGTGGTGAGCGCCAGCGTATTTCAATCGCTCGGGCCATTTTGCACAATCCGCGGATCCTTATTTTGGATGAGGCGACAAGTGCGGTGGATACTGAGACCGAAAGAAATATTCAAGAGGCCCTCGACCGCTTGATTGAAGGGCGCACAGTTTTTGCTGTTGCCCACAGACTCTCTACCTTGAGAAAAGCCGACCGCATTTTTGTAATCGGTAAAGGTAGTATCGTTGAGCAGGGAACTCACACAGAACTTCTTGCTAAGCAAGATGGAGAATATAGAAAGCTCCATAAGATGCAGCAAGAAATGAGTGAATTTTTCGCTCTTTAAACCTAGGCCCAAAAAGGAGGACCTATGAGTGCATTGCAACTGGTAGATGATTACAAGATCTTCCAAAAACAGAACCGTCAGCTTTACTTTAAAAAAGGTAAAGACCAGACGGAAACTGAAGTCTCGGTAAAACCATGTTTTCCGTGGACTCAGCCAGAGCACTTCCTGTCCCTTAGGGACGATGATGATAACGAAGTGTTCTTGATCGAGGACTTACAAGCTCTCGACTTTAATGCCATAGAGGCAGTTCGCCATTCAATGCGACCGGCACAATTCATTCTGGAGATCAATAGGATCAACAGTATTGAAGAAGACGTCGAGCTACGCATCTTCGATGTGGAAACTGTCCAGGGATCACGGATCTTTCACACTAAGTTGGAAGACTGGCCGACCCTGCTTGACGATGGTTCGATTCTGATCGAAGACCTGTCTGGCGATACATTTAAAGTTGAAGGGCTTCAACGGCTCGATCAAAGAAGCCAAAAAATACTAAGTACCTACGTTTCATAGTATTGTTTAGAATTTTAATAATACGCTTTTACTTGAATTTTTTGCCCCTCCGCTAGAAATGGCGGAGGGTTTTTTATTTTTTACTAATATTAGTTCTAATACCTATTTTTTTTCGACTTGAATCAAGCCCTCTCCCGTTTTCTTCAAGGGTATCTAATCTCTCAAAAACATTTTTAAATAAGATATTACTTCCTTGCTCAAGACCATCCATTCTCTCTTCCATCTTTTTCTCTAATAATAAAAAACTACGAAGTTTAGTAAAAATTCTCATTATCGAAATATTGACTTGGATTGCTCTCTTGGATTTAAGTACGCTGGAAAGCATTGCCACGCCGTTTTCAGAAAAGAGCAAGGGCAGGGTCCTTCTTTTATGGTTCCAGATTCTTTTTCCATTTGAAGTCGCAAATTGCGACCGCAAAACAGATAAGTCTTTAGTATCACATTGAAACATGAAGTCTGAAGGAAAACGCTCCCTATTTCTTTTAACCTGTTCATTTAACCTTTTTGTCGTAATTCCATAAAGCTCTGCCAGATCACTATCGAGCATTACCTTTTTACCTCGAATTAGAAAAATCATATCTTTAAGATCGTTATCTTCAATTTGCATAAATATCTCCCTAAATCTTGGTAGATATATCAAAGCCAGGATAGATACCCATTCCTATTAAGTATAATAGTTTGAATTTTTCTTAATTGGATTAATTAATCAAGCTCGGCAAAAGTACTATGTCCCCATTTTTTCAAAGAAACGCGGAAAAGACTTAGCGACATGTTCGTGATTGGTCAGGCTTCCGCCTTTATTCATCCGCATAAAAAGATAGGCCATCATAATGATCCGGTGATCAGCTGGTGGCTCAAAGTCTACCGGTTCTGAAACTTTCATCGGTCCGGTGATTGAGAGGTCGTCAGACTTTTCGTCGTAAGAGTGTTCGACTCCGAAGGCACTCAATACTTTCATCACTTCGGCGACTCGGTCACTTTCTTTATGGCGAAGCACTGAGAGGTTTTTTAGCAGGCTGGTTCCATTGCATTGAGAGGCGACATAGGCGAGAGTTGGCACTAGGTCGGGAAATCCCGAACAGTCGCGATCGATTGCTTTTAGTTTTTCTGGCCCTCGCAATTTTAAGCCAATTCCATCGATGTCCACTCGCCCACCAATTTCTTCAATAATATCTATAAAGACTGAGTCCGCTTGGTAGGTGTCGATGGCGGTGCAATTTTTTACGTGCACAGCAATTGAAGTTAGCCCCATCGCTAAGGGATAAGACAGGGAACTGAAGTCTACCGGCACGGTGAAATTGTTTTGGGGGTCGCCTTTGAAGGCGCTGATCATAAATTCCGTCATAGCGAAGTAGGAGGAGGAGTTATGCATATTTTTGGCGACCACCGCTATCTCAGTATCCGCGGTAGCGAGCATAAGCCCAGTTGCGAATTGGGTGGACTCGGAGCTTTCTACTTCAATTTTTTTAGTTAATTCTTTATAGGGTCCTTGAATTTCATACCAATAATCGGAGCTCTCTTCCCCGCGTTTAACTTTGACGCCTAATTCTTGGAGAGCGTCGGTCAAGGCCTGCATCGGGCGATTTCTCATATGGCCGGCGGCATTTAGATGGTACTTATTTTTTCCCCTGGCCAAAAAGGGCATTAGGAAACGATTGGTAGTTCCGCCATCACCAGAGGGTAGGTTGATGATATGAGTACTGACTTCTTCGCAATCGGGGAAGGAGTTTTGAACGGTTAGGTTATTTCCGTCTTCGACAATTACCAACCCAAGTTCAGTTAGGCATTCTTTCATAGTGATGACATCAGTCGAGCGAGGCATATTTTTAATCAGTACCGGGCCTTCTGTAATGGCGGCAATAATCAGTGCCCTATTGGCGAAGGATTTAGAGGTGGGGACCAGAAGAGTATTATCAAACTCTGAGGCCTTTACGCTAAACGGTGAATTGTTTGAGGTCATTTTTATTGTCTTCCAAAATCTTTTCGACTTCGTCTAAGGAGTATTCTTTTATTTGAGCCTTGCCGATAGATTCTATAACAATCAAATCGATAGTGTCTTTATGGGAGATTTTTTTATCTTTTCGGACTAGCTCCATGATTTTCCCGTCGGGGAATTCACGGTTGAGCCAGGGGGCATCACTTTTCTTTAAATCGAGAGAAGTCCTCAATTGGGCAAAGGTTTCTAAAAATTCTTCGCCACCAAAGAGTTTAAAAACTAAGACCATACCCCAGGCGACAGCGATACCGTGAGGCAATCGATAAATTCTCTCTAAGGCATGACCAAAGGTATGTCCTAGGTTGAGGATTTTTCTCTCGTTGGTTTCTCTAAAATCTCGCTCGGTTAAATCCAGCTTGTACTGAGCGGCGGTAGTAATAATGGTATTTAAGTCGGTACTCGAGACTATTTGATCGTGTAGCTCTTTATCTAGGAAGGCATACTTTAAAAGCTCGCCTTTCCCACTGTCTTTTTCGTTTTCAGGAAGAGTTTCTAGGAAGTCTTTGCACATCCAAACATTTTCAGGTTTGTGGAAATTACCAATAAGGTTTTTCCCTTCGCGGCTATTGATGGCGACTTTGCCGCCGATGCTGGCGTCAACCATTGAGAGTAGAGTTGTCGGAACGATGCTCCAAGGAATTCCCCGCAGTAAGGTGGAGGCGACGAATCCAGCGAAGTCACTAAGCGCTCCGCCTCCTAATGCAATAAGATGGCACTTGCGATGCACCCCTTTGCCTATAAAAAACTCTATGCAGGATTCAAATTCACCATAAGTCTTGGCCTTCTCTCCTGTTGGTGCTTTCCAGAAAATAACTTTCTTACCTTCCAAAGTGTCGAGAGGTAGTCGTTTTTTGTAATCCGCCCAAACATGCTGGTCGGCAATTAGTAGAATAGTGTCAGTTTCTATATTACTAATTTGACTGTGGATTTCTCTTAATGTGGCAGTATGAATTTTTGTCGTCATAATTTAGTTGCTGTAGGCACTCTGTCTCAAGAAATGGTCGGCCAGTACAAATTTGACCATCGCCTCCACTACTGGAACCGCTCTTGGAACAATACAAGGATCGTGGCGTCCGGCCTTGGCCTTTTTGCCGAGAGTGCTTGTTGGTTTAAAGGTTACTTTTAAAAATATGCGTTCTCCATTGGAGATGCCGCCTTCGATCCCTCCAAAATTTGCGGAGGATTGAGAGACGATAGAGCCGGGCACGTTCGCCATCTCTTCTCCTAGCCCGTAAGAGAAGGAGACACAGGCACCAATGCTAAGGCAGGCGCTGGCGAGATCAGATTTTAATTTTTGAAATGCTGGTTCCCCTAGTCCACCTGGACAGTCATCGACTACTACTGAAATTTGACCGCCGGCCGACTCACCTTTTGTCTTGAGTCCGACTAGGTATTTTTCAATCTCTTCTGTCTTAGAATGGTCTGGAAAATTATAGGGGCTGAATTCTTCCCAAAGGTTTTTAGGAATCGCTTCACTTAAAACAAAAGGTCCCATCTTTGAAATATAACCCCGGACTTTAATTTTTGGAATTACCAAGGAGGCGAAGTATCCGCCAATCACACGGCTCAAAGTTTCTCTTCCGCTGGAGCGACCTCCACCTCGGTGATCGCGAATTCCGTATTTCATTATAGTTGTTTTATCGGCATGTCCTGGACGGTATTCTTCTTTTAGCGCCTCGTAATCGCCACTTCTTTGATTAGTATTTCTAACAATAACTGCGATAGGAGTACCTAAGGTTTTGCCTTCAAAAATTCCCGAAAGAACTTCTGGAGTATCGGGCTCTTTCCTAGCGGTAGTACCCCGTAGTTTTCCAGGGGCCCTCCTATCGAGAGCGGCCTGTAGTTCTTCAAGAGAGAAATCAAGTCCTGCAGGAACTCCGTCGACTACAACTCCCAATGCGACCCCGTGGGATTCTCCAAAAGTTGTCATCGAAAGCATTTTGCCAAAAAAATTTCCGCGCATAGACTGACTCAGTTTGATCTGCAGAGCGTTAACCTTTCCACTCTGATTAAATAATATTATAACAAGATTACTATGGCGGTTGAAGATTTTAAAAATCTAATTGAAGTACAAAGTCTTGAAAAAATTATCAAGTCTCACCTCGATATCATTGAGGGCGAGAGAAATCGGCTAGTTCACTTAGAGGGTCAGCGCCAAATACGCCAAGATCAGAACTCCGAATTAACAGACAAAATTTCTCAAGCAAACTCTCGCTTAAGTGAGTTAGAAAATGGCCTGGCCGACAAAGAGAAAAACCTGGCGCGCTCTCAGTCCCACGTAGAAAATGCAAAAACTGAGCAAGAAGTAGTGGCCTTGGAAAAAGAGATCTCTTCTCTGACGCCTGAAATCGATCAATTCCAAAATAGCATTTTAGAATATATGGAAGAAGTGGAGGCCAATAATTCCGTCGTCGACCAAAATTTGGAATTCATAAATGGCCTGAATGAAACTCTTTTGGAAATTCAAGCAGAAGTAGATCAAAAGGTTAGCGAAGAAGACCAGCAGGTGGCCATTTTAAAAGAAAGAATAGAAAACCTATTTGGCCAAACCGATTCTAATTTTATCGATTGTTATAATAGTATTAATAAAAAGTTTTTATATAATAGCCCGTTGGCCTTTGCCCGCGATAAGAAGTGCTCTGTCTGCCAATTTACCATTACAGAAGTCTTAGAAAAAAGTTTAGAGAACGGTCAGCAATTAGAATTATGCCCCGGATGTTCCCGTCTTCTCACTCCCATGACCGCTTCCAACCTTTGAGCGGCATTTTCCCAACATTCTTTTAAAAAAGACTTTTGATCTTTCCACTGCAAGATAATTACAGGGAATAAAGATTAGAGTGACTAAGGAAGCGAAAAGCAGACCCCAGGCGAAGGCCAAGGCCATCGGTTGCAAGAAGGGGTCGTTGTCGGTGTTGAATCCAAGCGAAAGATAGTAAGAAACTTTTTGGTGTGCAATAGGCATTAGTCCGGCGACAGTAGTAAAGGTGGTCAGGATGACCGCTCTGAAACGTGAACGACAGCCTTCTTTTATAGCAGTCAAAAGGTCTAAACCTTCTTCTCTTTTTTTGTTAATAAAAGTTACCAGTACAATCGAATCATTTACAACCACTCCAACTAATCCGACCACTCCCATGAAGGCCATAAAGCCAAGAGTGGCACCGAAGAATTTAAATGCGATAATCACGCCAATTAAACCCAGAGGAATTGCCGACATAATGATCATTGGATGGACTAAACTTCCAAACATCACGACAAGTATTAGAAAGATACAAAAGAGCGCCAGCATACCAGACTTGGCCAGGCGGAACATTGAATCCTTGGTGTCTTTATTTTCTCCCGCCATAGTAAAGTCAACTTCAGGATACTTTTCTATTATGGGGGCCAGCTGTGGTTTCAAGGCCTTTGCCACCGCCACAGGGGTGGTCTTCTTTTTATGAATCGAGGCTATAACCGAAATTATTCTCTTTCTATTGAGCCTGCGGATAATAAAGGCCCCTGGTTGAGATTCAAACTTAACAACTCTTTTGAGGGGAATCTGACGGCCTTGATCATTGAGTATCGAAAGCAAGTTGAGAGAATTAATATTGCGCTGGCTTTCTTTATTAAAGAAAAGCTTGATTTCAATATCTTCATCACTCTCACGAATTTCTGTCAGCTCGTCGCCCGAAAGCGCCCTTCGAATTTCGGTGGCTATTTTAAAGGTGGTCAATCCAAGGCGCCTGGCCTCAGCATCGTTGACGATAATCGCCAATTGTTCTTTGCCTTCCTCGAAATCAATTTCGGGATTTTTAATGCCTGGAATATCCTTTACGATCTCTAAAACTTCCTT
>JABGVH010000038.1 GCA_018646195.1 Halobacteriovoraceae bacterium | reverse complement strand
TGGATCCGATGTAATTTATCAATCTCTAGCACATGTTTGCTTATTAATTGCCTTTTTGATCTTATTTTTCTTTTTAGAGTCCAGAGAAAATTAAACATATAAACCTGGCTAAAACCACGATCCAATTCTATTGCAGAGGCACCGAGATCAGTGGGTACCGAGAATGCAATTCCCTTTTTAATTCTTTTTGAAATAGCTTGTGATTTTTCTCCCAAGTACTTCAGGGTTATATTTCCACCAAGACTAAAGCCTATCAAATAAATTTCTTTATAATCAGTAGTCTTAAGAACATGTTCTACTACTGTCTCTAAATCGTAAGAAGCTCCACTATGATAGAAAAATGGCTGTTTATTTGGTTCCCCACTGCAGCCTCGGCAATTCCAGGCCAGTCCATCAAATCCATTGTCGACAAGGAACCGCATCATTCCCTGGATATAAGTCGCGCGACTACTGCCTTCAAGTCCGTGTGAGAGAATTATTAGCTTCTGACTATCTTTTCGAATCCAATCGAGATCTAAAAAATCATCGTCGGGAGTATTAATTCTTTGTCTTTCATAAGGTAGGTCCGCGACCTTCCGACCAAAGTGAGTAGCGAGGGTTCCAATATGACCATTTTTTAATAAAGGATGGGTTTTAAAATTTGAAGAGTTCATTCAAATACGAGGTCAGAGAGACGGTGCCTGCCTTTGATTTTTTTTAATCCAAGAATTAACTCGATCAAAGGCCTAAGATGCAAATGGGTAATTTTCTTCTTATGAGAAACACTTCCCTTATTGGGAATATCTGGCCCATGAAAGGCCATAAAGATTTTAGCGGCGGCTGGAGAAAGAGTATGTCCTGTCCATTTCTTACCCTTACCACGGCCGTGATCGGTGGTAATAATGACAGTAGTTCTCTTACCGTATTCGCCCAACTCCAATAATTTCTTAAAAAGGCGGTCTATATAAAGATCGTAAGCTTTTAGGGAGTTGAGGTAACCTTTCCAATTATCATCATGGGCATGCTCGTCAGAATCGAGAAGCGATAAGTGCATAAAGCGAGGTTTCTTCTGCTCAAGGTATTTAATCCCATGAGCAAAAGTATACTTATCAAATCGCCCACTCCATTTTGTAGGATGATCTCCTGCTTGCTGGGTATTAATTTCATCATGCCCGTTAGATTCAACCGGCCGATCTCCACAACTATTAAAAAGTTTCGATTCTTTTTGCATCCCCGCCTTACAGACCATGCTCCAAGAACTGATAATGGCAACTTTTTCAGAGGCCAAGGAAAGCTGTTCAAGTACCTTCTCACCAACAGTCTGCCTTTTCACGTTTCCACAATTATTTGAGTAGCAGAAAGAACGAGAGCCTAAGTGCATCGAGCGGTAGCCAGGAAGACTCAGGACCATTAAATTAGAGACCTTCACTTTAGATTTTTGATCTGGATCTCCAATCACTATTCCTTTTGAAGCATAACTATTCCAATATCGAGTAAAAATTTTCTTATCAAAAAACTCCTGATAGCGAACTCCATCTAGAGTTAACAGAACGACATTGGCGTCCTTTGTCAGGCCTTCTTGAATAGTCGTCACTTCTGTCTCCCGACAAGAAGATAGAATAAGCCAAAATGAAATCAAGATAATTGAAATTTTCATGGGCTAATTGGTAACATGTGGCCCTGAATATGCCTATGGATTTTTGCCGCCGTTACAGGTAACTTAATTACATGTACTTAAAAATTTATAATGCTGTAATGCTTAGTGGTTGGGGCCTAACCTTAGCCTTTTCTGTCATGGAATTGATCGGAATGAGTGCTCCCTTAAGTCCATTTTTGACAGTAATATTGGTACAATCACTGGCGCTTCTTGAAATTTTACATGTCTTACTCGGCCTAGTTAAGTCTTCTATCTTTTTTACCAACATCCAAGTACTGGGTCGCCTGCTCTACGCCTGCTTTTTATTTTCCATATGCCGTGATCTTTTTCCCGAAGACTGGATTTACCTTACCTGCATTTTGGCCTGGTCGATGGCCGATACAGTCCGCTCTCTCTACTACTTGACTAAAAACAAAGTCACAGGATTTTTGCGCTATAATCTTTTTTTGATTCTCTACCCAATAGGGCAGCTGATTGAATTTCTCTGTTGCTGGATTATAATTTTCAAGGGAAATCACCCCATTCGCTTCCTACTAATTCCTCTGGCCCTTAGCTATTTCGTTCTCGGCAAGAATATTTTTGTTCATATGCTCGATCGCCGGGCAAGGTACCTGATTTCTCGTCGCTGATTATTCCTCTGCTTTGCATCATCATTTGCCATGGCGCCTCTCTACTGGCTAGAATTTGCCTCTAAACTATATTTAACTGGAGAGAAACCATGATTTTAAGAACACTTTCTGTTCTGTTGCTAAGCGCTTTGATTTGCACTTCCCACGCCACAACTGCGCTATTTAAAGATATTTTTAAAGGCCCAAAACCTATCCTTGCGGCGGTTATGCTGGAAGGTGACCTGACTACAGAAAAAAATAGGAAGGCAGTCCTAAAGAAAGCATTAGACCAACTCAAGATTGCCCAAGACGAGGGAGTCGACTCAATACTCTATGAATTTCGAGGGGGTGGAATATTAAAGCCTGCCGTCACGGACTTAAAACTGAATCGTATGGTGGCCATTACTAAAGAGATTATCAAACGTGCTAAGAATGTAGTCATTGGCGTCGAAATTCTTTGGCATTACCCTGAGGACACTCTCAAGCTTGCTGCTAGAAGTGGTGCCAAGTATGTCCGAGTAGATTTTTTCTCCGACGACATGATTGCCGATGGTACTCGCGTACCATTAAACCCAGAGGGCCTTAAGGTATTGCAGAAAAAGTTAGGCGCTGAAAAGATCGCCCTATTTACAGATATCCAAGTCAAATACGCCAAAATGGTAGACAAGAATATTACTGTGGCACAAAGTGCGGCCAGGGCGGAAATTCTTGGAAGTCAGGGAATGATTGTCACTGGAGAGAAATCGGGGCATCCACCTCAGCCGGGTTACGTGGCACGCTCACGGAAAGGCATCACCAATTCCAATATAATTATCGGTTCTGGCTTTGATTTTAAAAATGCCAAGGGTCTTATGCAGCATGCAGACGCTGCAATTGTAGGAACCTCTATTTCGACAAAGACCGGAGGAGTACTCATTCCGGCCAAGGTTCGA
Organism: Halobacteriovoraceae bacterium; assembly: GCA_018646195.1. Classification (GTDB taxonomy): domain Bacteria; phylum Bdellovibrionota; class Bacteriovoracia; order Bacteriovoracales; family Bacteriovoracaceae; genus JABGVH01. Next base: position 1,971 of record JABGVH010000038.1, on the reverse strand, counting down.
AAATTAATGAAAGTTGTTCGTGAAATCAGAAAGGAAGCAAAGAACTCACTTTAGGTGAGTTTTCATTCCCTTCATCAAAATCCTGGCCGAGTCCAATTTCCCAGTATGGTAATTGTGACAGGTCAGGCACCCATCCGAAACTTGATTAACTGAGTGACAAGAAACGCAGGTATCTTTATTGAGATTGGCAAAATTTCCTTTCACTCTATGATTCTTACTGCCATCGTACTTTTTAAAGCCACGATCGTCCGCCTGATGACAAGAAATACAACCTTTCTCATCGACAAGGGCAACATGGGCGGTGTGAGAAAATTTCACTAGCTCTTTCTTATAGATATTTTCTTTACGCCCTCGCCAATAGACTTTGGCATAACCTGACTTGCGATGAGAAATGCTATGGCATTTTACACATTTTCCTGGGCCCTTCTTATAGGCCATCATATTAAATACTGGCTTACTATATTTTTTCACCTGAAGGTCTTTACCTGTAACCACAAGCCAAGAAGTTATGAAGCCATCTCCATGTCCTTTAGGACGGTATTTAATAGAATAATCTTCATCACTACGGTACCAACCACCATAGGCCATCCAATCTTCGTCATCTTCGTTGATAACCCTCGATGCTTTGGTTCCTCTGGTTAGGTAAGTCGAGCCTCGGCGTTTTTGATTAACTTCAATACTTAAGGTTCTCATCCATTTTCTCAATGCAGTCTTAAGTACATCAATCGGAAGTGAGGCCATTAAATGAGCAATCTGATTTTCACTCATATCTTTTTTGAAAATTACTTTGAGTCGCTCACCAAAATTTCCTGACTCCTCATCAATTAAGTCAAAAAGAAGTTCCTTAAAGCCCCAAGCAAATGCTTCAACATCTTTTAATTCTTTTTTACTGGCCTCATCCAAATCAGTTAAGTCTAGACCTTCAATCCGGCCATAAATCTTGGCCAGGTCAGCATTAGACTGAATTAATAATTTGGTAAATTCAGATGCCGGCTGATGAGTTTCCGAAGGCCAATCTCCAATTTTAAGCCCATGCTTTTTTAATACATCGAGATCAATCCCAGGTAAGTTTAAGAAAACGAAACCTTTATCTGGTGCATCGCTACCTTTAACTTCTTGGTTATGACAGCCCATGCAAGTTCTTTTATAGGGCTTGATTTCCATCACCCGTCCACCAGCACTTAACTTATGGCAAGACTGGCAATCCATTGTCTTTTTGGTTGAGGCAAAATGTTTTGAAAAGTGATTGATATGATCAAAGTTGATTCGTTGATTTCTCTTAAAAGGATAGCCATCAAAAGGAGGGTGCCCTTCGGAGAAACTATTGAATTTCTTTTCGTGGCAAGTTTGGCATTTTTTAGATCCCATTTCTTTAAGATCATTATCAAAACCTTTATGCTCGCTATGACATTTCTTACAGGCAATATCCCCAAGGTCCGTGCGATCTGGGCTTAGAACTTGAGGATCTCTATTATGTGGAGCGAATTCATGATTCTCTATTTTATGACACTTCAAACAAGCTTTGGATTGATCAATTTTATTTTCTGGATTTTTAACCCAGTCAATCACACTGCCATGGGCGCTGGTATGACAGGTAGAGCAATTATGCTTGATTGATTTATGCTGAGAAGTTAATTCTCCTGGATTAAAAAAGCTTTCGTTAGGCTCAGATTGAGAAATTAAAGAAAGCGCCAGACCCACGCTTATACAAAAAGTACTAAAAGTTAAGAGAAGCCGCCTATGTCTAACTGAGCGGACCGGAGAGCAAGGAACTTTTGCTGTTGAACAGTTCCCATCGGGCATTGGCCCTTCACTACAGGGCCCACCGAATTGAACAGGTCGCGAGCATTTGTAATGATCACCTTTCTTTGTAGGCCTACATGTAGGCCCAGCTTTACAGGAGCCACCAGCACTTGGTCCCTCTGGACAAGGTTCCCCTTGCCTGGCCCGTCCGCAAACCCATTTTTGATT
>JABGVH010000039.1 GCA_018646195.1 Halobacteriovoraceae bacterium | reverse complement strand
TTTTTAGAGATCTAAGAACTGCTTGTCTTTGTAGAATTGCTGGGTTACTTACCTATAATCATCTCTGCACAAAGCAGGTATTATTTAAGTGATAATCTCTTCGGAGTGTTCATAACGAAGCCTAGGAATTAACCCACCTAGGCTTTTTTTTTGCTAGCAGTACCACCACTCCACTCGCGTGACCTTCCATTTTCCTTTGACTCTCGCAATGAAAATATAAAGTGGATAGGGATCCTCTCCCAGCCAAATTTTACCTTTATTTTCACCGTCAAAACCGTGGTAAATTTTGATATCCTGTCTTGAAATCAGGCCACTCACTTTCTTTAAAATGTCCTTATGCTTATTGTTCTCTGTCAGCATTTTATCTATATGGACTTCTTTTGTGATGACCTTATTTTGGCAATTTTTCCCCTCTTTAAAACAGCGCCGCAGGGTTTTGATAAAGGGTAGAAGGTCAGGGTACTTTTTTGTTAAGACTTGAGAGCGCTTGTGGTAAATCGCCACTCTTTTAGCAGACAGCGGCTCCGGTCCGTCAGCGTATACGGCGAAGGACAATAATAGAAAAATGCCAAGTGTTTTCAATATGCAGCTCCTTATCGTTTAATATTAAACTAGAATCCTCTTCTTTTCAGAAAAAAGTCCAGGTCACCTGCGGTTCTGATATAATTGCTAATACTGGAGTCGGCATGGAAGGGATTAAATTTTTTTTAAAAAGACCAAGTCTTATTTTACCTCAGATTAAGTATAAGATTTTTATAGCCATGAATCCTGATGTTCCATGGATTACTCCCCCAGCGATTAAATTTTTAGATTCTATTCTCACCAAGGATTTTAATATTTTGGAGTACGGGAGTGGTCGCAGCACATCTTGGTTGGCCCGTCGTTGCCAAAAATTAGTCAGTATCGAAGGCTATGGACCTTGGAAGGAAATCGTCGACAAGAAATTACAAAAATTTGGAATCACCAATGTCGACTACCGCTTTATTGACGCCTCAGAGGAACACTCAGGGGGACCAGATCAAGCAGAAATGCTCAGAGAAGGTAATATTCCTGCTTATGCCGCTGTTATAAACGAATTTCCAGACCAGCATTTTGACCTGGTGACAGTTGATGGCTCCTACCGAATGATCTGCGTAAAGGTGGCCCTCGATAAAATAAAATCCAAAGGCCACTTAATGATTGATAACTCAAATTGGATGAAAATCGAAGATTGGGGAGTGCCAGCAGATTGGACCATCGTCCATCGCAGTAATATCAAAGTTGGCGAGACTACGCTCTGGCAAAAACCCTAAGACCATTTCCTATAGATTATACATTTCCCTTGGAACTGACGCTAACTCCTGGTATTTATAGCTGCATAAGGGAAATTCAAATGAAAAAAACAGCCAAGTTGCTTATTTTATTGGGTCTATTATCCGCCTGTGGCAGTGATAATACCCCTTCGAGCGCGCCTATTAGCAATCCCTCACAGGTAGCGGTGGAGAAATGTAATGACCAAGCGGCGATGAATTTCATCCAGCTGCGCAGTTACATACTTGGAAAATGGAAAACGGCCTGTTTAGAGGGAGAGCCGGTCGATTCTGATAGGACTTATTTTCAGAAATCATTTGAATTAAATAGTGATAATATCTACCGCTTTGAGGTAGTAAAATACAACGATTCGAGTTGCAGTGAGGACCCGTTCTTTGCCGAAGCTTATGTCAGTACTTTTAAAAGCTCTGATCAATACTTGGCGATTAACTCAGATGAATTGACCGAGGGGAAGGCAATAAAGATCGCGCCTTTTGTTAGGGTCACTAGAGAATTTTGGAGTGAACAAGGAAGCTCATTTGATATCGTGACTGACGAATATCCAGAAGAAGATTCTTACCAACCATTAAATGTTTGTGGTGAAGATCAACTTTATACCCACTTTGAAGATGAAATATTTAATAGACAAAAATAAGGTAATGAAATGGCTAAAATAAACGACAAAAATATTAAAAAACTGAGCGATTGGAATGAGAAGGAATTGCGAAAGCTCAAAATCAATTGCAATAATCGAGCGAGTACTCTTAAAGCAAATCCTAAGAGTGAATTAAAAGAAAAGCACCTACTCTATGGTTTAGAAGTCGGACAACTTGCCAATTTAGTTGTTGAAATTAAGAGAGCTGAGAAACAGCTAGCTATGCAGTAATTTTCTTTTTACAAAAGCTATAAATTGAAAGGCTAAGAAACTCCCTAACATGCCACCAAGTAACCAACCGCTAGCAAAGGTAAGGTAGATTTTTGCGCCCAGAAAAAAGAAAACTGAAAGCCCTACTAGCGAAACTGCTGGATAATAGAGGTTCCGGTAGCTGCCGAGAGCACGGAATTCATTCTTCTTAAGAATAACCGAGGCCACCAGCGCGCCAGTTCCCATAAAGAGCATTCCACAGGCCATCATGCAGCCAAAATCACCGAAGGTGCGGTGGAAGAAGTGAAAGACATATTCGTCTGAAAGAAAACCCATATGGAACTGTGGACAAATAAAGAGAGTCATTACGGCGCCCACCGTTTGCCCGAGTAGCATTTTAAAAAGAACTTTTCCCTTGGAAGGATTCAGCTCACCTCTGACAGCATTGAGTATATTTTGCGATAGGATTTCCGGTGGATTGAGGCTTTCAGAGTCGAGGAAATCTCGGTACTCCTTATCCCAGTCTTTAAGATTCATGACCTTCCCCTTTTATCAGCAAGTTCTTAAGGCCCTTAAGGGCGCGGCTAAGAATTTTCCTAGCGTTGGATTCCGAAGTATCCCAATGCGCAGCCATCTCTTCGAAGGAGGCCTCTTTTTGGAAACGCAATTCGATCGCCTCTCGCTCTCTCGGCTTAAGCTGGTCTAATTCTTGCGGCAGTTCTTGAGAATGAGGAGTTGCCGCCATTACTTCAGAGCTCTCTTCAAGTGAGGACTGTTCTAGGTTTTTATTTTTGCGCCAAAAATCGATCAGCAGTCTTTGGGTAAGGGTGAAGAGCCACGGCAGAAAGGGGTACTGCTGGCGGTACTTATCGCGATTCTTATGAAGCTTTAAAAAGACATCTTGAAAAACTTCGTCCACGTCACTTCTCCGATTCAAGCGTTTTGAAAGGTAGCCATAAATCTTGTCTTTATGGCGGGCATACAGAACCTCAAAGGCCAGTACCTGTCCTTCAATATAGAGCGCCATTAGCTGATTATCGCTCTGGCCTTCTAAATGGGAATACGTGCTTTCTGGCATTTTTGTGACAAAGCTCCTGGATTATTCAAAAATTCCTTTAATTTCAGGCTATTATAATATTATACGAAAAGTTCTGGTTTTTGTCACAAAGCCCTTATTGGCCACGTATTACTCTCTATGAAAGGAGTTCAAATGCTTCACTTTTTAGGTCTTTTTATAGTCATTCTAATGCCTATCCAAACCAGCGAGGCGGCGACCTTTGTCGAATATATTCAAAAAATTGAATCCCATCCAGAACCTAATGTGCTGCTTTTAGAAGGAGAGGCACTTAGAGAAAAAGGTGCTAGCGCTGGTAGCTGGGGCGATCCCTTACTTAAAGTTGCCGCCCAAAATTTTCCTGAAAAAAGCTTAAAAAGCAGTGAAACACCGATGACTGGAATTCAATATTCTCTTTCCCAAAAATTAGCGCTGACAACTGAGTATGGTAACCTTCGCCGCTCCTTTGAGGCCTTGGGTGAGGCCAAAAGATTGGGGGCGGCGCAAATTAAGAGAGAGATGATTAGAACTCTCTGGCAATTGGCGATCATGCTGGAAAAGAATGAGAAGGACTTAAAGACATTGGCAGAAAACCTGAACTGGCTGAGCAATATGCTAGCAGTGAGTAAGAAGAGATACACTAATGGCCGTCTTTCCCAGCAAGGTTATATGGACATAAAAATAAGAAAAAGTAAGCTCGAAAGTCAGGTCTCCAATTTAGGATTTTTTGCTAAAGAATTACAAGCAGAGCTGACCTATCTTCTTGGTGATCAAACGGCAGTACTAGATTTAAGTTCAGTACCGTGGGGATTACTAAAAGGAGCATTAGATACAGAACACGATTATAAAGAAAGGGCATTGGCCAAAAAGCTAAAGGCCTCCGACCTCAAATTAACTGCCACCAAGCAAGGGTTCGTTCCCAATATTACTCTCGGAATGTCCTACACCCATAGGGCCGGCATCGATGGTGCTGGAGATTTTGTTGGCGCTTTTATATCTATGCCGCTTCCTACAAGTTCTAAAAAGTACGGGGCTTATGGAAACGCCGTTCAAAAACGTTACGGCGCAGAGAAAGGACTTCGCGCCTACCAAATGCGAAAACGTTCTAATTTAATGAAAGTTGCCAATACAAAGGATAAGCTACAGGCGGATCTTAAAATACTTTCGACTAAGACTATTCCCTTTGCCAAGACTTCTCGTGCGATCAGCTCTAAGTCCTATCGCCTGGGTCGCGCCACCTATTTCGAACTATTAAAATCAGAACTTCAACTACAAGAATTTTTAATCCATCTCAACGGACTCGAGGCCCAACTAAAAAGTGCTCAACTACAGGAGCGTTTTTGGAAAGGTGCCTATCTCGGGGGAACAAAGAAATGAAATACCTACTCTCTATTTTTCTATTATTACTCTTCGTCTCCTGTGACTCAAAAAAAGAAGTTCGTGGTCACGACCACTCTCAAATGAAGACCGAGAAGAAAAACAAGGTTTACTATACCTGTTCCATGCATCCCCATGTCAAAGAGTATGAGGCCGGAAAATGCCCTATCTGCCATATGAATTTAACCAAAGTCGAGATCGAAGTTGGCGAGGATGACCCTGCTGCTAAAGAAAATAAGAAAGTGCTAGAAAAAATCGTTTGGGTTTGTCAGAAGTACCCCGATGTCGTTAGCGAAGAGAAAGGCCTCTGCCCCATCGATGGCAGTCCCATGATCGAGAAGAAAATTAATATTTCAAAAGGCGCTATGAATATGGTTTCTGACGTGGTCGCCAAAGTCCGACTGCGAAAAGCACAGCTCAGTCACTTTAAGCCGGATTACTTTCCGGTCACAACAATGAAGATGACTAAAAAAATTCGCCTGCTTGGCACCGT
>JABGVH010000251.1 GCA_018646195.1 Halobacteriovoraceae bacterium | reverse complement strand
GGCGGGCGGCTTCTTCTAGCGAAGGATCAAGCCGGTCTAAGGCGGCCAAGAGGCTGAGTAAGATAAAGGTATAGAAAAAGCAGCTCATAACCCAAACTAAACCACCAATGGTGTAGATATCGAAAAAGCCCGGCCCCAATAAAATATTGAGGATTCCGTTTGAAGGATTGGCCAAGTAGATCCAGGCCATAGCGCCAATATAAGGCGGAATAGCATAGGGTAAGCAGAAAGCACTACGCCATTTCTTAGCGCCAAAGAGGTCGGTGCGGGTGAGAATCCAACTAAGAGGTAGCGCTAGGAGAGTACTTAAAAAGGCCGTCGCCAAGCTAATGCCTATAGTATTTTTCAATGCAATCAGGGTCGATTTGCTTTCAAAAATTTTGCCAAAATACTTAAGGGTGAAGGTACCTTCAGGCAGTGGAAAGGATATTTTTCCAAAAAGAGTTAAAAAAGGATAGAGGCAGATCAACACCAAAAGTAAAATTGAAAAGCTCAATACTACTTTTGGTGAGAGTATTTTTTTAATAATCATTAATTATTGAAACATTATTTCCGCGTATTTTTCTTTAATTTGACTGCGGTCTTTTGTGACCTTTTCAATAAAAGATTTATTCCACGGAAAAGATTTTTCTAAAATTTTAGAGATTTCAGGTGCTCCTACAGGAGGTTTAATACTTTTTAGCGGCGAGTACATAAATGAACGGGTCATCGCTTGCTGACCTTCAGTTCCATACATCCAATTGGCAAATTTCTGCGCCAATTCTCTCTTGCCATCTTTCTTGGTGATCGCCATGACATTGGTATGGGTAACAGTTCCGTCACTAGGGTAGACGATTTTCAATCTATTATCTTTGCCTTGAAAGCGCAGTAGGTTTTCAAGTAAAACCCAGCCCACTGGCCGTTCTTTACTTTGCATCCTGCGAATAACCGCGGAATTTCCGCCTTGTGCGATGGTATTATTATTCTTTAATTTTTCAAAATAATCCCAGCCGTAATGGTGTTGTAACATCGCCATAGTGGTGAAGTTGGTTCCACTGGCGAGAGGTGAACCTGTTGTAAACTTGCCCTTCCATTTTGGATCGGCCATTTCTTTAAACGACTTGGGAGCATCTGCTTCTTTAATTGCTTCGCTATTATAACTGAGAACCATGACTGGAACTGAGACCGTTGTATAGAAACCTTTTGGGTGGCGCAATTGCGCCGGAACTTCTGCCGCTTGAGGAGGATTGAATGAATGCAATCGACCACTGGCCGCCATTTCTTCATACCAAAAGCGATCGGAGGAAATCAGGATATCCGCCTTTGTTCCACCACCAAGTGTTTCAGCATTTACCTTTGAGGCTATTTCTTCTGAGCCGGCCTGGTACCATTTAAACTCAACTCCCGGAAAAGCTTTTTTAAGCCGTGGAGTTAGGTCACTAATAGTGTCTTTGTACATAGATGTATAAATCCACAGTTCTTTTGTCGCTGAGTTATTTTTCTCGCCTTGGCAGGCCACAAGAAGCAAACCTAAGCATAGTGCTATAAGAGTTTTCATGCTGTTCTCCTTAATTGTAATTAACTGAGGGATTATACAAAAAAGCTTTGGAACTGCCACAAGCAAATAATTTTCATTGCGTTAAAATTGAATTATTAGGCAAGACTAGAGATAATAGCTGCCTACAGTGGGAGAAGTGATGAAATTAGAAGATAAAAGCCGGATTAACCGCCCTCTAGACGAAGTCTATACCCTGGTTCGCGACGAACTTTCTAAGCTTGTTCCCTATCTCCTTAATGTCGACAAGATTGAAACTATCGAGCGATCGGAAGTGGCGGGCAAGGTGAAGTTGGTCAATCATTGGTATGCCAAAGCAGAAATTCCGTCGGTCGCCAAAAAGTTTGTCAAACCTGACCTCTTGGCCTGGAAGGACTTGGCCGAGTGGGATAATTCCACTCATAGTGTCACCTACTCATTGGAGAGCTTTTTAGGCAATGACCTATTTGATGCCAATGGGACTAATACTTTTGTCGCGATCGATGAAAAAACCACAGAACTGACAGTTTCTTGTGAAGTTAAAATTTATCCAGATAAAGTTCCGGGAGTGCCGCGCTTTTTGGCCAAAAAGGTGGCGCCTCATATTGAATCTTTTATTGAAAAATTACTAGGCCCAAACCTGACAAGTTTGGGTGAGGGTCTCAACCGCTATTTCGAGCAGAATTAAAATTTAATTATAAAGGATACAGCCGACCTGAGCTCTGAAGTTATTGCGCTTTCCACGATTGGTATAACCTGAGCTAATTATTAGCCGTCCAGTTGAAGTATTTAGGGTGAAAGTATTGAGTTCACCTTTCTTAGCGCGATCATCAACGACGGTTACCGAGTGGCCCTTTCTTCTGACAACTTTTCCTTGAATATTAAGTGAGCGCATTTCTTGCTGGTCATTTCTTTGTAAGGTTATGTCTCCAGTAAGCTTATAATAATTCTCAAAATCTTGGCCTTGGTAAACCTGCAGTCCGGTCTCTACTACTTTGTTGCGTGGAGAAGTGGGGTGTTTAAGTGCCTGATAGCGAATGGTATCGCAAATGGCCGATTGCCACCAATCCGTCACTAACGGTTTATTGGCGGCATTGGCAAAGGGTAGGGCACTTAGAAAAGATAGTATAAGTCCAAAACTTAAACCGATGTAGCTCATGCTTCTCTCACTTTTAGGGTTCAACAAATTGTAAATTAGTGAGGCCTTCTGAGGTATTAAAATTGTAAAAACTATCACCCTGTCAGGTTTTTAAACAGTAGCAATTTCAGGTAGATAAAGCAGACTATTCATTTTTAATGGCGCCTCTTATATTACTTAGAATATGAATATTTGTTTTAATCCGGGTTTTAAGGGGAACCTCAAAGGGAGGCATTTTAATCAATGTCGTCTCTTTGAGATTAATCGGCACGTTGGGGGCATCAATAGTGATCTCATCTTCAAAGGGAAAATTAAAATCGAGAGGAACAGTAGAGCGGATAGGAATACTAATTTTTCCAAGGCCCAGCACCGAAGTCTCGATATTTGTTTCAAATGGGATGCTCAGTTTTATTGGTATATTGGCCTTAACTTTAACCGTTTCATGAAAATTGATTGAAGTGTTAATTTCAACTGGTACTTCTAGCGCGCGGTCCATTTCAATGGGAATTGTATTATCTAAATCGACATGCACCGGAATAGTTTTATTTTCCATAAAGGTTTCGAGCACCGCCTTTACTCGGTCCAGCTCTCCTCGCACCAAAAAATAACCTAGAACTAGGAAAATTGGCAAAATCCAAAAAGAAAATGAGACCACAATAATAGGCCAGCGGAAGCTAAAGTTTTCGACCAGCCCGACGAATTTTTCGAAATGTCCGGAACCAATTATAAAGGAAGGGCCAAAAATCAAATAGGTAATCCATAGCCCTCCAATTAGCATATGGAAAAAGAGTAGCGCCTTGATAATAATTTGAGTTCTATTCATAAGAATAGTTTACCAAAGTTGGCAATTTTTAGTAGGAAATTTAGAAGAGTTTCTTAAATAACTTTTTACCCAATTCTTTGCCTTTTTGCTTAAGCTTTTGGGTTTCCTTTTTTTGAATTTTTTTGAGCTTGGCCTGGTTCTTTTTGAGCTGGTGCTTGGCCGCCAGCTTGGCGAGCTTGCTTATGCTATGGCCATAGTCTGGTTTTAGGGCGAACCCCTGGCCTTTTAAGCGCATCGGGATGGTCTTGGTACCAGCATAGGCTTCGACATGTTTGGAGATTTTTCCACTATGGTCAGTGTAGTCGAGAAGTAACCCGCCCTCGGCATTCCCAAGGGGATAGAGAGTTCCATTGCCGCTAATTTCACTCATCTTCTTAAGACCAAAGAAGCGGTAGTGATCGAGCTGGTAGTGGTCGTGTTTGAAATGGCCTCTTAGGGTTAATTCTTCAAAATCGTCACCGACTTGATAGTCCTTTTCTTTGACCTTTTTTCCAACAACAGGAATCGATTTGATAACATCATTTACTTGCTGGCTAATATTAAGACCTTTGAGTGCCCCTTTCTTGGCCACGATATTGACTTTACAGTCATGCAGGAGAGTTGGTTTGCCAGGCACCGGCACTAGTGGAAGCCCGGCAATAGTCGTTAGGTTGTCACAATTAACCGCGCCACTAAATTGACCGGCAACACTTTTAATATTTGCAGGAAGAAAGGCATTAAGTGAATCTAGATTAAAATTATTAAGCTTAAAATCGAATTTGTTTTTTAAGCTGCCATCTTTTCTTAAGAGTGTTTTAAAGGAGCCACGGCCCTTGCCCCTGGCGAAGTTGAAGAGCAGTTTTTTTGACGAAACAGTGTTCTTTGTTGTGGTCACCCTTCCGCCGCCGGAGGCCTTCTGTCCTGCCAGCACTAAGTTTTTCCAATTGAGGTCAAGGGTGATGCGCGGAAGTGCCGGAGGAGGGCCACTGGCCTTGTCCGCCACTTTTTTACTGGCGGCCTTCTTCTTTCCTGGAGGGTAGAGTAATTTGCGGATTCTCGATTTAGAGATTTTTATATTCTTGCTACTCAGTGCGAGCCTAATTGGTGGTAGTTTGGCAAGCGACCAATCTTTTTGATTTAAGTTGAGTGGAAGGGAGAGACTTGTGTTTAGACTTCCGCCCAGTAACCAGTTTTGATTGGAAATGCTGAGCCGTCCTTTTTTAAAGGAGCCCTTTAGACTCGACTTGGCCACAATGGACTGTGGTAATTGATAGCTGATTGGCCTGGTTAAAAGAAAAGCGACATCTGTTTTAACTTTTTTTGGACCGTAGTAAGTAAGAGCACCATTAAGTTTTAAGTCAGAGTTGCCATCGGTGATCACAATTTCTTTTGATTCGGCAGAAAAAGAATGCAGGAAATTTTGAAGCTTTACCAATAGCCCTAACTTTCGAACTTGAACTCCTCCTCTTGGAAGGGACTTTAGGGAGCCTCTGGCGTATTGTAATGAGTTTATTCCCTCATTGATCATATCCAGCTTGCCTTTTTTCTTTTTGAAGCGCTTATTGTTTTTGATATTAAAATCGAGCTTATAGCGGGCCTTAGAAAAATCTTTTCCGCTCTTTATCTCACCTTTAAGTTTTGTTGCAAAATTACCTTTCAATTTCTGATACTGGCTTGGAAGGAAAGGGGCCATCGATTGGATTTTAAATTTCTTGATATCAATATCTATATTGGCGACAGTTTTTCCGGCCCCAAAGTAATCACTATTAAAATCAATGAGTCCTTTGCCACCAGGGACCTTGAGTGTGATTTTTTCGGCAGCGAATAATTTGTCCATTTTTCTAATTTTTCCGAAAACAGAGAGCGGTTGACCCTCTATATTTAAATCCGTCAGCTCTAAGTTAAGCTGAAAGTTCTTAGGCAGACCCGCCAAGGGATCGGCCTCGACTTTTTGTTTACCTTTAACCTGCTTTTTAGGGGCTGACTTTTTCTTAGCACTAGAACTAGTTTTAGGGAGTAGGGACCTTGAAAAGACAATCTTGCGGCCGATCAAAGCAATATTAAGGTCTTTGATACTGGCGGCAGTAAACTTGGTGTCATAGCGATCTACATCCCCTTGGACAATTAAATTTAATTCTCCCCCAAAACCCTGGTTTTTAATATCGACTAAAATTTTACCGGGAGACAGCTTTATAATAGGAAGTGACTTTAAAACCAGTTTTTCAGAGAGCCTTAACTCCAGCTGCTCGTCCGAAGAAATTTTTAAATTGGGTATGATGCTCTGGTCATCTTTGAGAGTAATATTGCCGGCGATAAAAAGCTTGGCCTCTTTGCTTTTGATCTGTGTGAGCTCCGGCGCAAATTTATTTAAAACTTGACCCAAATTAATTTCACCTTTAATTTTAGAAACTTCGACCGCCTTTTTGTTCTGTACTACAAGTGTAGAAAATTTAACCATCTGGTCGATATTAATTTTGGAAGTTAATTCTAAGAGTCCGTTGGAGTTTTTCTTGCTAGAAATATTGAGTAATAGGGGAGGTAACTCACCATAGAGAGCGGTCTTAATATTTTCTATTTTTAATTCTAGCTTGGCGGTGGGGATAGCTGCGTTTGGCGGCAAGGGGAGGCTGGCGTGCCCTTTTAAGTTGAGGTCTAGTTGATAGAATTCCGCTCCCTGCTTCCAATCAAGTTTTCCTAGCACTTCCATCTTGGCCGGGCCATCGAGCTCAATATCACTAAACTGGATTTTGGCGAATTTAATAGTTCCGCTTTGCTGCGCTCTCTTGCGGGTATAAGATAGGTTTGTCAGGGCGATAGAAAGAGAGCTGCGTTTAACGTAGAATCCTCCCGCCGGCAATTGGTCAATTTGCTTTTCTACATCTAAGGGTTTGTCTGAGGCCGCCGATGTCTTACTCTCAGTTTTTTTGCCACCTAAGATATCCCATTGCCTTTCATCCAAGTCTTCTACCGCTAGCCCGTCGATTGTGAGCTCGAGCTTTCCTCCTCCAGTAACTATTGAATAGAGTGGGAGCAATAGGTCTAATTTGGCGAGTTTAATTAATTTTTTCCTTGGTGCATCTTTGGCGGCCAGACTGACTCCCTCGAGAACAATCTTGAGAGTCGGTCCCCAGCTTATTTCGAGTTTGGGAATTTCAATCTGCGCCTTTGGAAAGGCCTCACTAGCACCACTAAGAATTATTTCTTTTAATTGACTGTCACTGACTAAGGTCGAGGCGTAGAAAATGGCTCCACCAAAGAGTAAGACCAAAATTGAAGTGATAATGGCTAGTTTTTTTAACATGCTAAAAGATAGCATGAGGCCTACGGCTTTGGTAGTTAAGAATTAGAGTTTTGAGAGTCGAGAGCAGGCCTCTTCAAGTCCTGCTTCGCATGCTTTTTTGAAAAAATATTTGACAGCTTTTTGGTCGGGATTTTTTTCTTTTAGCAGCGCTTTTCCTGCGGAGAGACAAGATTTTTTGGCGCCTTTCTTATTGCAATTATAGACGTGCATCTTGTGGGCCTTTTTAAATTGTCCCTGCTTAGCGTAAGTTCTGCCCATCATGTAGCAGGCCTCTGGGTCGCCAGCGTTGCAGCTTTTGTTAAAGGCGGTGATTGAATTCTTGTAGTCAGAGCGGCTGTCGTAGAAAATTCCCAAACGAGCACAGCCCAGATAGGCGTCCAGTTGGCAGGCCTCTTTTAAATGTTTTTCTTGCTGCGGTCCACGGGCCGCCGCAAGTCCCATACAACCGGGAGCGTAGCCTTTATAACAGCTTTCATTGAGTAGGTGATTCTGGGCAGTTTTCGACATCGTGCTGGAGGCAATTTTCGATAATTTATAAAAAGCTTCTCCACTGCCTTTATTGCAAGCGGCAGCAATTAAATTTTTGGAGTTGGAAGTTTTTTTGCTAAGTACATCCATTACTTTAATCACTCGACTGCAATGACCAGCAAAAGAAAAATCTGATTGAGTAAATGAGGTTTTAGAAATTATGAGGGAGGAGCCAATCAAAACAAAACCAATCCATGGCCGAAGATTCATACTATATTCCTATTTCAATGATAATTTGGCCTTGGGGCCTTTCTTCTTCTTTCCTGTCTGCAGGTCTTCTCCAAATTGGCTTTGGAGGTTTTTGAAATCTTCCTCTTTGGATTTAATTTCTTTCGTAATGCCTTCTTTTTTGTTTTTAAGATTCATGTCTTTTAGCGCTTTAATTTTATGTTCTAGGATTTTACCCTCTTGGGTCATCTCGACTAGCTGATCGAAGAGACCGTGGTTTTCTTTTAAAGTACTAATTTTTACCTCTAATAAGGCAATCTGGCTGTCTTGAGTTTCTATCCTTGCGGTGGCGGCGGAAATTAGTTTTTCGGCCTCTGCAATTTTATTTTTTTCCGCCGAGATTTCTCTAGCGTGGCTGTCACGTTCAACTTCGTGTTTAGTGATATCTTTTTTACAGCTCTCGACTTTCTGATGGGTGGCCTTGGAAATTTTAGTTTCGGTATCTCTAATATTGCGAAGAATTTTTCCTCTCTCGTCTTGCATATCAAAAACTTGCTTAATATAGAGGTCGATCTCTACTAGCGCCTCCGTTAAGGCCTGAATATAGCGCTTGGCCTTGCGCAGGCCTTTGAGACCGCCTTCGCTACCTGGAGAGTTGTCTTCCTTGGCCTCTATTTCGGCCTGCTCTTTTTGAATGGCATCGAAACCCCGGTCGACAAAGCCGCCAGTGTTGTCCTCGAGTATATTGATATTTGAGTGGCTTAAGTCTGGCAGGTCAAAGCGTTTTCCACTGTGAGAGCTAACACTGTATTCCTGGTCGCAAATTTGAATAACATCTTTTGGATTTACAGGGACCTCTTTATTGGGTTCTAACTCCCTGCCGTTAAGGATAGTTTTATTGCGGGAGCCGAGATCAGTGACATAAATCTGACCATCGAGGATCCTTACTTTCATGTGTTGGCCCGAAGCGCCGTCGTCTGGAATGACGAAGTCACACTTGTCGCTGCGACCCCAAATCATCTCTTCGGAGAGCATTATTTTTTCATATCCATGAACATCAAAGAAATAGTAATTGTCGTTGGCCACATAACCCTCAGCTGTTTCTAATAGGATAACCCTGTGTGGGGTCTGGCTCAATGATTGGAGTTAAATGCCTGATATTATGCGCGTAAATAGAAATTGTTGATGGCTCTTAAAACACCCTCTAGCAGGCTAGAGGGTGAATATTAGTTATGTCTTATTAAAGACCAGTCTTAGTAAAATCCCTTAGAGAGGCCTTTTCAGCGCTTGTCAGGTCACTAGTCTTGGCACGCCAGCTATTATTCCACTTTGGAGCGTAAACCTTATAGTAATTGGGGTTATCAACCCTTTCACCATCAAGCCACTCAAAAGAGCGAGCTGCTAGGTCTCCAGAAGTTCCCATCCACCAGCGAGTATAGGCCGGTAGGTCTTTTCTTGGGATAATTGAAGGAGTTCCGTTATAAGACCAAGTTGGTTTACTATCGCTTTTGAGCCCAAGACTTTTAAGTTGCTTGAGGGCCGAACGATATCCAGCGACATGCTTGAGAGCAGGGTCTGCGATATCCAGATTGATTACTTGAACACCAAGGTCCCATCCTTCAAGCGCCGCTTCAGCAACAGGACCGATGGTAATAACTACTTCGGTTTGCTCATAGGCCAATACTTCGTCGATTAAGTTGATCCGCGCATTGTCGACACTTGGTTGGAGTGCGATACGAGTAACATGATCAACTGAAAGATCCATAGTATCGACAGGTAGTGTTCTCAAGATGGCGTAGCTATCAGTTTGACCAGCAGCTTTAAGAAGACTTTGAAGGCGTTGACCAGCAGCACCTGTTAGGGCACGTCCAGAGAACATATCAGTATGTGACATTTGATCGGCAAGAATAAGAACTCTAGCACTATCAAGTCGTCCTCTATAAACCCCTTGTGGACCGAAGGCCTTATTACCAGTCACTCCAGCTTCCCAGAAATCTTGGTTAAAAAACTCTAACATAACTTTTCCAAAATCTGCTCCAGGACCGGCATCGTATTGACGTCTTTTCTGCTTCGATTTTGGTGATTCAAAAGGAAGATCTCCTTTTGCCATTTCAACAGGTTTCTTATTGAGACTTGCTGATCTTGGGTCATCGTAACGAAGGTCAGGATTCTTTTCGTTATTATAAGAACCCGGTGAAGCGAAAACTTGGATTGTATCTGAACCACGACGGTTAGAAGTGGTTGCCCAATTTCCCATTCTCCAATTTGTACCAAAGGCAAAATCGCGATGAGGAACCGAAGCATATCCATATTTAAAATCTTCAGAAAAGCCACGAGACATACCTGGGTCAAGTGGTAAATAGCCTTCACCTTTTGACTCGATTAGGTCGCGTACAATATTGGCCTTCTTTTGAAAATCTTTTCTAAGAGCGATACCAGCTGCTTCACCACCGTTACGAGCAGAAGCTGCTCCAGGATGCTTAACGCCAATAGCGACAACTCCAGCAAGAGCGCCTGTTCCACGGCAATAACTTCTAGTAAGTTTTGAATTGCTACATTTGGCGCCGTGAGCGGACAGCCAATTGGCAGCAGAGTCTTTACCAGCAGTACCGACTCCAATAACTAGAGCAAGTGTTCCGCGGTTTGTTTCTAACATATAATCAAAAAGCTCATGACGGTGCTTAACCACAATGCTGTCTTCATTTTGGGCAAGCCATAATAAACGTTTTTGCTCTTTAACTTTTCTCGCATTTTCTCGGTCTTCACCAAAGAGTGAGTATTGACCGGTAATTGTATAAACAAAAGTATTCATAAAGAGGTAGCTGCGATCGATTCCCAAGTAATTAAGGAAACGTTGCATGCGGGTTCCTGTAGAACCTGTAAAAGAACGATTCGAAACATTCTCGTCTTGCGCTCCTTCTTGGCCAATTACGAAAACTTTTACTGAGTTTGGTGTAAGACGTCCTCGATAAAACATAGGTCCCATTTTCCAACGGAATTTTTCTCCGCGACCACCGATAACTGCCTGGCCAAAGGCGCGGTAGTTAGGAGTTTCAGCGAATAAATCAGGCCAACGGGATTCTTTAGGCGCCCCAGCATCGTATTCATGCTGAAGTCCTCTACTGCCTTTTGCTGCCATGGCCTGGGGTGAAACCATAGTGCAAACCAATAATGCGGTTGCTAAAATTTTCTTCATGACGCTCTCCATCATTTCATGGGTTGATTAAATATTTTTTATTAAACTTAACGGACCCTAGGTGAGATGCTCTGCGTCAATCAATAACTTGTGAAATTTATTCCCATTTATAAGAGAATCTAATGCTAAAAATTAATAATTCAGGTCGTTTTATTTGTATTTGGGTGCTGTCTTTCCTAGAATATCTGTTTCCACCCCAGGGAAGTTAGGAGAGATGATGAAGAAGTTAATGATAACTAGGGCCTTTTTTGTCCTATTCACGATGCTGACCTCAAGTTCCATTTTCGCTCACGGAAGCGCCGCCAAAACGGTCACTGTGATGTCCTACAATCTGGAAAACTTTTTTGATACCACACATGATGTTGGTAAAAATGATTATACCTACCTGCCACTGGCCTTAAAAAACAGCAGCACAGAAGTTCAAACTTACTGTAAAAACATGCGCAGCGGTTACTACCGTCGGATGTGCTTTGAACTGGATTGGAATGAAGCAATTCTCAATAAAAAAATAAGCCAGCTTTCAAGAGTTATAAAGAGTGTCTCCCCAGATATTTTAGTAGTTCAAGAAGTTGAGAACTTAAAAGTACTGACTCAGCTTAGAGATCAAGGGCTGGCACTTGAAGGTTATAAACATATTGTTTTAATCGACGGGCCTGACCGACGAGGTATCGATATTGGAATACTTTCTCGTTTCCCACTAGCGAACTCAGCGAAACTCCACTACGTTAACTTATCGGATGCCTATCCCGATCGCGATCCACAAGATATTCGACCCACAAGAGGAATCCTTGAGGCGACTTTCCAAATAGGAAAGAGAAAGCTGACAGTTCTAGGAAATCATTGGCCGAGCCAAAATAATCCTGATGCCGCTCGACTTGCGGCCGCCAAAAGAATGGCCAAGATAGCCGCTAATGGTCTCTATCCTGTTATCGCACTTGGAGATTTCAACACCGTTGCCAGCGATAGTCCCAACGCAATCAAAGAGCAGGTGACGATTGATGACCGCTTTTTCGACGCTCAAGAGATGGCCTGGGGGAGAGACCTTGGAAACACCGGTTCTCATTTTTATCGTGGTCATTGGTCTCCACTTGACCGACTCTTTTTTTATCGCAAGGGCGCCCGCAGAGGTTGTAGTTGGATATTTTTCTCCGATTGTATTCGTCCTCAATGGCCTAGCTTTGGTATCGTCAAAAAAGACTGGATGTTAACTGATCAAACTTTTACCGATCAGAACACCGGTGATGAAGTCACTTATAAAGGTGTTCCTCTGCGTTTCAACGCTAAGACAGGCGAAGGTTTTTCTGATCACCTTCCAGTGATTTTGAAAGTAATCGTAGAATAAACTTCTAAAGGGCCATTAAAATGAAAAAGCTTCTCTTGTTGGGGACTCTGTTCGCCTTATTTGTGCAATTTTATAGTGCCTTTGCCACTGAAAATTCAAGTCAAACCCTGAAAAAAGAGTATGTCGTTCTGGTATCCCTCGATGGCTATCGCCACGACTACACCGATATGTACCGACCTCCCCACATACTTCAACTTAAAAAAGAGGGGGCTTGGTCTAAAGGACTGAGGCCAGTTTTTCCTTCACTCACTTTTCCTAATCACTACAGCATCGTTACTGGCATGAAGGCCGGTAATCATGGGATTGTAGGCAATAGTTTTTACGATAAGAAACGCCAGCAGAAATATAGTATTGGCGATTCAACTACTACCCGTGATGGGACTTGGTATGGCGGGGAACCTCTTTGGATTCTGGCGGAAAAAAATGGCATGGTAGCGGGTACTTTTTTCTGGGTTGGTAGTGATGCCAATATCCAAAACCGACACGCCAGCTACTATATCCCTTACGACGGAAAAATTCCTAATCATAAGAGAGTTGATCAGGTTATCAAGTGGCTCAAACTTCCTGAAAGTAAACGACCGCATTTAATAACATTGTATTTTTCTGATGTTGATTCGGCCGGACATAAGTACGGACCAAATTCAGCGCAAACAAAAGAAGCAGTGCTGGAAGTTGACCAGATGATTGGAAAGCTACGGGCCGAGATGAAAGCGCTCAATTTGCCGGTCAACTTAATGGTGGTCAGTGATCATGGAATGCAGAAGCTCGATAGCGAAAAAGTGCTATACCTCTCGGACTATATTGATGTTGAGAATAAGCAAATGAAAATTGTTTCTGGTGGCGCTTATTTTCAAATTCATATTAGCGATAAGAAATTATTAAAAAAAACTCGCCGCTTGCTTTCGAGAGGCAGCTCCCACTGGAGAGTATTAAAGAAGAAAAAGTCATTACGTAAGCTCGGCCGAGGCCATCCTGAGCGAGTAGGGGATATCATCTTAACTCCTAAAGCGCCTTATTATATCCGGACCTCTCCCAGCGATCGACCGATTGCCGGTGGGACTCACGGCTTTGACCCGGCCCGCACTAGAAGTATGGATGGCATTTTTTATGCCGCTGGCCCTTCGATTAAGACGCGTAAATTGGGTCGCTTTAAGAATATTCATATTTATCCACTAGTGGCCAAGATTCTAGGCCTGCCTCTTCCGGCAAATCTAGATGGTGATAACCGGCTGGTCCGCAAATTACTAAAATAGATTAGTACTAGCGGACAAATTGGCTTTGAGTTAAAATAAGTTCATGCCGTCCCAAGATAAAAATCTCCGTTACGAGGCCCATCGATTAATCGCTCAAAGATCTATCGCAAGTATCTTGCTATCTTTTCTTTTATTTATTATTTTTGCGGTGGTGACCCCGGTTAACATTCGTTATTTCGACGAAATCTTGATGTTTGGCATTTTTCTTTTCTTGCTCTCACTTTTTCGGCTAGCGGTCATCTAT
>JABGVH010000254.1 GCA_018646195.1 Halobacteriovoraceae bacterium | reverse complement strand
GGGGAGAAGAAGGTTATGGCCTCGAGTGAGAATGCATTGAAAGACAAGAAAAACATCGAAACGGCCTCTTAAAAGTGCCCCCGCGCCCGCGGGTTTCACTCTGTTTTAAAGGGTCAGAATAAAAAAATTTTTCAACTCACAAAAGCTGTCATCGGACAGCTTTTTTTTTCCTCTTTTTATTTCCAATGACTTAAGCCCCCCTAGAAGGGCCTTTTTTTCGCAGTGTGGATAAACTAATTCTTCCTAGGAAATTACGTCCCATCATTTTTTTTTACATAAGCTTCCAGAATTTAGGTACAATTTAATTAAGACTCTTCCTAATGTTAGGAGCATGGACGCTCCTAAGCATTGTTAGAAAACCAAGATAGTACAGGAGGTGCTATGGCGGACCAAAAAGCTGCAGAAGATACCAAAAACAAGAAGTACCCACTTCTTCCCTTAAGAGATGTCATTATTTTTCCTCACATGGTTGTGCCACTATTCGTTGGACGGGAAAAATCTATCGCTGCCCTAGAAGAAGCGGCGAAGAATGGTAATGAATTATTTCTTGTGACTCAGAAAGACGCCAGTGTGCTGAATCCTGATCGGGAAGACATCTACGATATTGGAACTGTAGTCAATATCATCCAAATGCTACGGCTACCGGATAATACTGTAAAAGTATTGATCGAAGGTAAGTACAGGGCCAGTATTAAGGACTTTCACGCCAGCCCAGATGGTTATTGGGCGGATGTAGAGAAATGTGCCAACGAGGTTGAAGACCAGGTGAATCTGGAAGCCACGATGCGCTCTATAAAGACTACATTTGAGCAATATGTGAAATTGAATAAGAGGATACCTCCAGAGCTCCTAATGAGCATCTCCTCAATTACCGATCCTTCTCGCTTAGCGGACATCATTGTTGCTCACCTTTCGATGAAGATCCCTGAGAAACAAGAAGTTCTTGAAGCGATTAAAGTTGAGGCCCGCCTCTCTTTATTACTTGAAAAGATGCAAGGTGAAATTGAGATAATTAATGTTGAAAGACGGATCCGTTCACGTGTCAAAACGCAGATGGAAAAATCTCAGAAAGAATACTATTTAAATGAGCAGATGAACGCCATTCAAAAAGAACTGGGACAAAAGGACGATGGTAAAACTGACATCCAAGAAATGGAAGAAAAGCTGGCCGGTAAAGACATGCCAGATGAGGCCAGAGAAAAAGCTGCTAAAGAGATAAAGAAATTGAAGTCTATGTCTCCTATGTCAGCAGAAGCAGCAGTCGTTCGTAATTATATCGACTGGATGCTAAGTCTCCCATGGTTTAAATATACTGAAGATAAAAATGATGTGCCTCATGCTCGTAAAGTTCTTGAAGAAGGTCATTACGGAATGAAAGACGTTAAAGATCGAATTGTTGAATTTTTAGCAGTTCGCTCACTTCTCAATGATGACACTAAAGGTAAGGGAACAATTCTCTGCCTAGCAGGTCCTCCTGGAGTTGGTAAAACTTCTATAGCGAAATCTCTTGCTGAAGCCTTGGGACGAGAGTTCCATCGGATTTCCCTAGGTGGAGTTCGTGACGAATCTGAAATTCGTGGCCATAGAAGAACTTATGTCGGGGCCATGCCTGGTAAGATTATGAACGCTCTTAAAAAAGCGGGAACATCTAATCCACTTATTCTTTTGGATGAAATCGATAAAATGAGTAGTGATATGCGTGGCGATCCAGCATCAGCAATGCTTGAAGTACTTGACCCCGAGCAGAATAAGAATTTTGGTGATCATTATATTGAAGTTGAATACGACCTTTCTAAAGTGATGTTCATTATGACAGCCAATGATTTAGGAGCTGTCCCAGGACCATTAAGAGATAGAATGGAAATTATTCATATCGCAGGTTACACGCCTTTTGAAAAACTTCAGATTGGTAAAAAATACTTACTCAAGAAAGCAGTTGGTTTTAATGGACTCGATAAGTATAAAGTGAATCTTTCAGATAACGTTCAATCAGAAGTGATTAAAGGCTACACAAAAGAAGCCGGTGTTCGTGAATTAGAAAGACTTTATAATACTGTCTGTCGAAAAATTGCCACCGATGTCGTTACTGAGAATATCCCTGAAGGGAAAAAATTCAATGTTACTTCAAAGCAGCTCAAGAAATTCTTAGGTCCTGCGAAGTTTGAAGGGACAGATATTGAAGACTCACCTCAAGTTGGGTTGGTCAATGGATTGGCATGGACCTCAGTGGGAGGAGAACTACTGCATATTGAAGTAGTGACAGTTCCCGGCAAAGGCCAAATTCAAATTACAGGTAAGCTCGGAGACGTTATGCAGGAATCGGCCAAGGCGGCACTTTCCTATGTTCGTTCGATTGGCAATCGCCTGGGAATTGATCCAACATGGTATGAGAAAAATGATATCCATATTCACGTACCCGAAGGAGCTACCCCGAAAGATGGGCCTTCAGCTGGTGTGACCATGGTAACGGCTCTGACTAGTGCAATTACAGGGATTAAGGTTCATCAAAACGTCGCGATGACTGGGGAAGTAACCATTCGTGGTAGAGTTCTTCCAATTGGTGGTCTTAAGGAAAAACTTTTAGCAGCTAAACAAGCTGGAATTACAAAAATATTAGTTCCAATTAAAAATGCTAAAGATCTTCCGGAAATTCCAGAAGAAATCAAAGGTGGTTTAGAAGTGATTCCTTGTGCACACGTGGAAGAAGTTCTAAAAGAGGCCCTTGAGTTAAATCAGCCCGAGAAATTTATGGAAGTTGTTGGCCTTACGGTCATCAGCAATACAGATAATTCAGATCAATCTGTAGCGAACTAAATCCATTTTTTCGTAAAAAACACACATATGAAAAGCGCCCGGATGGGCGCTTTTTTAGTTTTTAATCGCCGTTACATGATTTTGAAGCATTTCTGGAATAATGATTAGATTTTTTTCTGGGATGAAGCCGATATCTGCACTTCCTTTGGCCAGAGTATGAATAGTTTCAGACAACCCATCCCGGCTGACTCGAAATACTTTGCCAGCGACCCAGTCAGAAATAAGAAAATTTCCATCGAGATCAAACTCGAGTCCATCGAGATTGCCTAATTCTTTTGAGATAGGGGTTATGCTTTTGGTGTCCAGGTTAATTGAATAAAGCGAGCCGTCTTTTTTAGTTGACCAGTCCGCTGTTAGACCCCAAGCGGCTACGTAAAGTATGCGATTTTTAATAAGCAGACCGTTAGGCGAAGCTAGATGATCACCTTTCATGTAGACAGTGACTTTTCCATTTTTAATTTTAAATATTTTGGAGGCCAAGGTATCCGAAAAATAAACAGTTCCAGTAGAGTCGATAACTATATCGTTTAGAAATTTAGCCCCGGGCACTTTATATTCTCGAATAATCTTGCCTGTTTTAATTTTCACTGCAAGAACTCTATCTATATCGGTCACCCATAGGACTCCCTTTCTTGCTCGCATTCCCTTGGGAGCATTGAGTCCTTTTAGCCACTTCTCTTTCAATGTGACACCGTCGGGAGTCATGGTTGTAATCCAGCCCTTTTTGTCTTTAACGGTGCCTTCTCCTGAGATGCTGGAAACAAAAAGTATTTTACTTACAGGCTCATAATAGGCGGACTCGGGGTTTTCAAAACCTTTTTTTAGCTTCCAGGCGGTAACCTTACTGGGACCCTTAGAGGTGCCACCACAGCTGATCAAGAGCAAAAGGAGGGCCGATAGGCCTAGAATTTTCATTGGAAACCTCGATTATTTAGGGGGCTCCATGGTGACATAGACCTTTCAGATTGACAAAAGAGTGGGGGATCATTAATCTGGCGGAACTTTCAAGAATGGGCGGTTAGCTCAGTTGGTTAGAGCACCTGCCTTACAAGCAGGGGGTCACAAGTTCGACTCTTGTACCGCCCACCATTCTTTTTGTCTCCCGCGTCATATACTTCTAAGTCTTTTAAACTACTCAGTTTCGAGGGATAATAATACTATTCAAAAATCGCGAGGAAGTATGTTCAAAAAAATTGTTCTCTTAAGTACTTTTGCCTCTGGTATGACCGGCCTGGCCTATCAGATCTGCTGGCAGCGCTATCTTTCTTTTTTAGTGGGCAGTGAGGCAAAAAGTATTTCACTGGTTATCGCTATTTTCTTATGTGGACTGGCGACGGGCTATAACTTTTGGGGCAAAAGAACTTCTAAGGTGGATTCCAAAAAGTCTTTATTAAAACTTTATGGAGCGATCGAATTAGGAATTGGTGCTTTTGCAATTCTTTTCCCCCTCTACTTTGATGTGTTAAAATCTTTTGTTTATAACTCACCCAATAATTTCTTTATTGATTTGACCGTAACGATTTTTGCAATTTTATTGCCGACATTTTTAATGGGTGGGACAGTGCCAATTCTGACCTCATACTTTCCTGACACTGAAGAAGAGATCAATAGCGGGCATGCCAAAATATATGGACTGAATACATTAGGGGCCTTTCTTGGAATTGTTGTGGCGCTTTTCATGATCCCGGAACTAGGCTTGAGCCTGACCTTAACGCTTATGGGGGCCACCAATCTTATTATTGGAATCATTTTCTTCCTAAATCTCCAGTCTGGAACCATTCAAAAACAAAATGATGTTCCCCAAATTGAAAATCTGTTTGGAGATAAAATGATATACCTCCTCGTGGCGGTTACGGGAGCGGTTAGTTTAGGTCTAGAAGTTATTCTGGTGCGAGCACTCGGCCTGGCGATGGGGATGTCTTACTTAGTGTTTCCAATTATACTTGGGCTATTTATCATTGGTCTGGGATTGGGAAGTCTTTCACTTAACTCCATTAAGGAAGTTAAGGTAGAATTTCTCTTTAAAGAGCTAGCTAAAATAATGTTACTTATCTGTTTAATTTACCTGGTGATTCCGTTTTGGCCAGGTTGGATTAACTCTTGGAATGTACGCCTTGCTAGAATTGACCAGAATTTTTTCCTCTATGTCCTTGGAATATTTGTCTTCGTGGGAATATTTTTAATCCCACTAGTTTATTCCTTTGGACGGATTTTACCTCTAGGTTATAACTTACTCAACAAAACCGGAAAAAATTACGGTGAAAAATGTGGGAATCTCTATTTCGCAAATACAATTGGCACCTTAGTAGGCTCGTTGTTATTTGGATATTTCTTATTTTTTCTTATTGATCTCGACGATATTTTTAGAGTTTGTATGCTGCTCATGCTGATACTCTTTTGTTTTCTGCTAAAGCTACAAGGCCTTAAAAATAAATTAACTCTAGTACCTATTTTAGCAATTATAATCACGCTCTTTATACCAATGAATAGAATACATCATCAAATGGGGGTATTTAGAAATAGGTCGGTTTACCCACTGCTTAACTTTTCGGGAATTTTTAAATTAAATATGCAGCTTCCAGTAAGAGTTTTAAGTTTTAGTGATGGCCCAAATAATTCAACGACCGTTTTAGAGGCAGCTACTGAAAATGGCTTGCCTAATCGCAGTATCATGACCAATGGCAAGTCAGACGGTTCTACTGAAGGGATAGAAGATCTTTCAACTATGTCTCTGGCCGCGATTTACCCCTACCTCTTTAATAAAAACCAAGGGGAGCTACAGTCTGCTGTAATAGGACTAGGCCTTGGGATTACTGCCGGGCTCTTGGGGAAGCTAGATGATGTGAAAAGAGTTGATGTCCTCGAAATTTCTAAAACTGTTATCGATGCGGAACCTTATTTTCGTCAGGCCAATTATGACCTTGGGTTAAATCCAAAAATAAAGATGGAAGAAATCGATGCTTTTAAACATTTTGCTAATGATCGTCACCAAGACCAATATGATATTGTCGTTAGTGAACCTAGTAATCCTTGGGTTATCGGAGTTGAAAATCTTTACACCCCCGAGTTTTATGAGCTTGTAAAAAAATCAATGAAATCCACCGGTGTTTTTGTGCAATGGATGCACCTCTATTCCAATAAAATTGAAATAATTCATACTGTGTTTAAAAATCTTACGAATACCTTTAGCAATATTAATATTTATTATGGAGGTTTTAATGACATCCTCTTGGTTTCGAGCAATTCTCCGTTAAATAATGAAATAGAAAGACGTTTGGCGAAACCAGCAATTAAAAAGCTATTAGGAAGGTTGTATGTCCCGGCTTCTAGAGATGGAATTGAAATGTTAAAGATTCTAAATAACGAAGTGGTCCAATACATAGGTGATCAAAGTGAGCACCTTATCCACAGCTTTAATTTTCCTAGTTTGACGTCAGTAGCGAATAAGGCATTTTTTATGGGAGGAGAGATTAAGGTAAAAGACTTGGCCTCTCCCTATCTACGTCGTCAGTTGCCTGCCCATGGTGAATTTACCTTGGCCAAAAGCTTTAAAAAAATGGATGACGAAATTTTAAGGAAATGTTTAATAGGTGAAGTTAAAGGTCACTCTTTTTGCCAAAATGCCTCTCTGATATCGATTTATTTGAAATCATATGTAAAAGCTAAAAAAGTGAAGGAAAAGCTAGAGGCTTACTCGGTACTAAGAGATACTAATATGATTGATGTTAACTCAAAGCTTTTAAGCGCCATAGAAAGGAAGATTCTCTCAAATAAAAAAATTAATGCTGAAAACTTATCTCTTTTGTTTGACCAATACCTCTATGACTTTGATTCTAAAAAAGCTACCGCGCTACTCGAGAAAATGAAGAGTGTTACAGGTCTTCCTATGGGACTGGCAGTAAAATTTGCTAAGAAGTACCAACTGGCATCAGAGCATTCTCTGAATGTTCAGCAATGGCTAAAGAGAAAGCATTAAGTTCCCTAAAATTTTAACGGAAACAACTAGAATTAAAAGCGCCGTTAAAAACTCTACATTACGGGAGCGTAATTTAAAATTAATCATTAAACTTCCAACTTGACCGCCAAGTAGAACTGCCAAGAGTAGTGGCCAGTAATCTTGTAGTACGGAAAGAGAGATCTCGGCTTTTTGAACTTGCCCTAAAATACCAGCAATAGAATTTAATAAAATAAAAAAGGTCGCGGTGCTAGCGATTTGCTTAGGCCTTCCCCAGTGTAATGTGTACAAAATGGGCGCCAAAAAGATGCCACCACCAATTCCTACTAAACCTGAGACGTAACCCAATAGGCTGCCTACTATAAGAGAAATTTTGAGTGGAGGGTTTGTGATTGAATCCTCCACTGGTTCTTTATTGCTTCTGTATAGCAGCATGCGAAGGGCAGCTCCCAGAAGACAGAGTGCCAAAATTCCTTGAAAAGTTTCCTTATTGACTACCGTCAACCCGCCAAAATAGGCCATAGGAATTGAAGTTATTAAAAAGGGAAATAGTAAGTTCTTATTAATATTCTTGGCCCGCCAAAAATGCCAGGCCCCTCCTGTTACAACTAGTAGGTTGCAGGTCAAGGCCAGTACAGGAGCCTCAGTGTGACTGGTATTAAAAAGGATTAATAGTGCGATATAAGAGGAGCCGCCACCAAAACCTACCATTGAGTAAAGAACAGCGACTAAAAAGAAAAATAGAATTAAGAGCTCAAAACTCATACATAATACCTAATGTGGATGAGAGCAGCCGTGACAGGCAACCCATTCAGCAGGTTTTTTTAAGTAATGTTCTTTTTTCCAAATAGGAACCCTTTTCTTTACTTCGTTGATTATATATTGGCAGGCTTCAAAGGCCTCTCTTCGGTGCTTTGAACCTACATAAATATAAACCGCCATTTCTCTAATTTTTAAATGCCCAATCCGGTGCTGGCAAAATGCTGTAACTATATCGAACTTCTCTAGGGTTTCTTGCATAATGACTTGGCCCTCGCGTTCGGCCATTTCACTATAGGCTTGGTATTCTAGTGACTGGACTCCATGGCCCTCGTTGTGGTTGCGAACTACCCCTTCGAAAATGGCGATTCCTCCAACGGAGTCGTCACCTGCCTTTTGGCGAATGGCAGCGATATCAATAGGCTCTTCAGCTATAGTAAACATTTAACCTCCCGCTACTGGTGGAATGAAAACAACCGTATCCCGATCACAAATACTACTATCGAAAGTGGCGTATTTTTCATTGATCGCCACCATTAGGTGCTTTAAATCTGCTTTGAGCTGATATTTTTTTGATAATTCAGCATAGAGCTCAAGAGGATTTCGAGCATCTGTATTAATTTGTTCTTCTTTTTTCCCTGTCTGCTCCCGGAGCATGGCAAAGTATTTAACTTTAATTTGCATGGTTAACACTCCCGTCTATCTTGTTTACGGCATTACTAAAATCTTCCGGAGTATTTGCATTTTCAAGAGCAATTTTATTTTCCGGAATGATGGTTTTTATATTTGAATTCATGAGAACCTTTCGAGGGCATGGCCAGCCCAATCCTACGTATTGTAAGAGCCTAGGATAAGCATGGGGTTCCCAGATTGCGCAAAGTGGCTCAGGCCATCCTTTTTCAGGATTTTCAAAAGTGGTGGCCATCTTGAAGGGGTCACGGTTTTTTATTAGCTGCTCTAGGTCCGTTTCTTTTAAATGGGGCAGGTCGCAGGCGATAACTAGCCAGGCTGAATTGGGATCACTTTGCAAGGCAGATAAGATTCCGCCACTAGGACCGAGTCCCAGAAAGCGGTCATGTAATTGCTGATGATTTTCTGTGAAATAATGTTGCGCCTGATCTTCTCTACAAGATACTAGGACCTCTTCACAATGGGGATTAAGAAGACTTTGCAGGTAATCAATTTGATTGACCCCATGGTAGGCCAGTGCCCCTTTATCGCTGCCCATTCGAGAGGAACGGCCACCAGTTAAAATTAACCCTTTAAGGCAAACTGACGCTTGCAAGTCTCTCCAGTATTTCAACATCGCCTTGGCGATAAGGTCGACCTGATCTCGTTGATAGTAGGTATATCCAGGGTAGGAGCAATTTTCTTTTTCACCAATAACTGCGATGACATTTTCAA
This sequence comes from Halobacteriovoraceae bacterium, assembly GCA_018646195.1. Classification (GTDB taxonomy): domain Bacteria; phylum Bdellovibrionota; class Bacteriovoracia; order Bacteriovoracales; family Bacteriovoracaceae; genus JABGVH01. The sequence continues at coordinate 12,084 of JABGVH010000254.1, read as the reverse complement.
ATTGATCCGCTTGAAGAGGGGACTCACCATTAACAAAAATAAATTTTGGAATTGCTGACTTTTTATAACCTTCAATTATAACAAAATCGTTAAGCAAGAAATTATAGCGTTCAAAGGCACGGTCTTCGATCTTGTCGCCGTGGCTGGCCCAATTGCTGGAATTGTTAATATAAACTTGATTGGCCCCGCTGGCCTTCGCCCTCTCTGTATCTTTCCCAGGCTTGTCTATTTCAAATTTATGGGCATCGTGTTTTATATAACCAATTTTGAAGTGTGGAGTTAATTTTTTAAGCAAGGCCTGAATAAGAGTCGATTTTCCGCTACCGCTTAAACCACAGAAGGCCATTTCAAAGGGATGAAATTGCTGATTTTTTAGCATTTTAATTCTCCCTTTTGAAGGTCGGACTTACCGCCACTTTTTACAATTAATTCTGTACCTGAAATTTGCATTTCGTGACCGAAGGCCTTACACATGTCGTAAATTGTAAGCGCTGCGATGGAGGCTCCAGTAAGTGCCTCCATTTCGACACCTGTTTTACCTGTAATTTTGACCGTACATTCAATCATCAGCTGGTGGTTTTCAGTGGCGGTAATATCGAACTTACAACTTTCAATAATAAGAGGATGGCAGAAAGGAATTAAGTTTGCGGTTTGTTTTACTGCCATGGTCCCGGCGATAATGGCGGTCTGAATGACAGGTCCTTTCTTTGATTGAATTTCACCGCCATTAAATTGTTCCCACACGACTAGTGGAAGCGAGATAAATGAACGGGCGCTAGCACTTCTCTGCGTTTCATTCTTATGGCTGACGTCAACCATGGTAGGTTGATTTTTTAAATCAATATGTGAAAAGCCTTGGGGCATATTATCCTCCAATTTGGTACATGGCCTGATCGATGGACTCGATTCGGTCAGTCGGTTTAAGTGCCATCACTTCTTCCAAAGTATTAGCTAATTCATTAATTGTTAGGCCACGTAGGCTCGGTCCATGATCTATCATAAGGCAGGGCCGTAAGTGGCCGTCGGCGCCTAGCCGAAGCCTAGAGCAGCCACCACAGAAGGGTCTCGACTCTGAGGCGATAAAGCCCACGCTTGCACGGCGGTCCTTCTTATCTTTGGCCAGAAAGTTAAAAGACGTTGAGTCTACTGGGGTTTTGACTTCTTCTAATTGCCAGAGGTCACTGATGTTTGAAATGACTTCTTCAGCAGAGATAAAATGTTTTGGCGAAAGCTCTTTGCCTACACCAATTTTCATAAGCTCTAAAAAGCGGACTTCTATTTGGTAATCGGCAGAGAAATCAAGAAAGTTTTCAACTTCAAAGTGATTAATCCCTCGCATTAGTACGCTATTGGTTTTAACGTTAAAGCCCATTTCCTTGGCGATCAGTATGGTTTCAAGAATTTTATTAAAGCTACCATCTTTGGTCATCATTCTGTGAGTGCGAGGATTTAGGCTATCGAGACTTATATTTAAATGCTGACAGCCATATTTTTTAAGCATAGGAAGATGATCTTTTAAATGGACTGCATTGGTGGTGAGGCCAAATTTCTTTAATTTGAGCTCACCTAAACCTGAGATAATATCCTTGAAATCTGGACGCAGCAGTGGCTCTCCACCAGTTAAGCGAATTTCATCGATTCCAAGGTCTACCAAATTAGAAACGATCTGCTGCAATTCTTTCTGCGGTACCCATTTTTCCTTATGCATAAAAGGCCCGCCATCAGGCATGCAGTAGAGGCACTTCATATTGCAAGCATCTAAAAGTGAGACGCGAAGTTTATGAATATGCCTGCCATGAGGATCAATTAACATGCTCTTCCTCCCCAGGGATAAAATTTAACTACTGAGCCACTTTCGAATTTTTCAATACTTCCCTGAAATTCAACAAAACCATGACTTTCTTTTAGAGAAAAATAATCACCGCTACCATTTGAAGATAGTCGGGTAGCATTGCCTAAATGGTCTAATTGAACCGGAATAAATTTTGTCAGCGAATTTTTTTGGCTAAACTCAAAGGCGATCTTCACCGGTCTATGACAGTTTTCCATGGTCAGTAATGGAATAAGGTATTTTCTTAAATTAATTAGGCAGGATACTGGGTTTCCGGGTAGGGCATAAACTTGTTGCCCCTCTCCACCGACTCCATACCAAAAAGGCTTTCCAGGCTTTTGCATTATTTTGTGAAAAATCTTTTTCACTCCTAAGTCGGCAAGGGTCGAGGGGATAAAGTCGAACTTTCCCTTTGAAACTCCACCGGATAAAATAACCACCTGAAAGTCTGCTAGTATTTTTTCTAAATTGAGTAGTAACTTTTCGGGGGAATCTGGTAAGTGAAAGAGCTCGACATTTTCCAGACCAAAAGAGCATAACTCGGCTTTGAGCGTGTAGGCATTGGAGCGCCGAATCTGATGCGCTAAGGGAGTACAGTCAATTTCCACTAATTCATTACCGGTAGTGATGACTGCTATCTTCGGAGTTTTGTAAACTTTAACTTCGCTCAAACCTTCTGAAGCAAGGATAGATATTACTGGAGAGGTAATTTTGGTGGCGTTTGCTAAAAGAAGCTCACCTGCTGCGTGATCACTGCCCATTTTGTGAATATTTTTATCTTGAGTGAATTCTACTTGCGGTGAGACAGTCGCGATGCCGTCTGTAATAGTAACTAGTTCATAGGGAATAACGCCATCTAGATTGGACGGTAGAGCTGCTCCCGTCATAATTTCTGCACAGGATTTGTAATCTAAAAGATCTCGTGGCGCTTCTCCAGCTGCTTGAATAAATTCAACTGGAAATTGACGATGCCCTTCTTCAAAGGCCTTGGCGGTGATGGCAATACCATCCATTGCCACTCGGTTAAAAGGGGGCTGTGGTCGCTCGGCGGTTACTTCCTCTGCCAGTAACATACCAAAAGATTCTGTTAGCGCTACTGTGGCCACTTGATTGGCCGGGCTTGAATGCAGCTTTAAGAGGCCCAAGGCCTCTTCTACTGTAATCATGACGTTCTTCCTTTCCAAATACGGGAAACTAAGTCGTTTCCAACTTAGCCGCGTCTTGTGTCCATGGCGGTGCTTTAGGGGTCACAAGATTAGGAATCTTGATTTCACTATACTAGAAGTGAATAAAATCTGTCTGATCTATATCATTATTTTAGAGGATTTATGCCGCCTTCGATTTGGCCGGAATATCAATAATTACAGCATTTTACCAAGAAATGGGCGAAATTTTCCGACTCAACAAAGTGAGCATAATACCGATGAACGGGTATCATTTTTAATGACAGTAGTGAGTCATATTTAACCTAAAAAAATTTTTTAACCAAGGATGGAGTAGTGAGAGTTCCAAGTCTTTTAATGGCCGCCGTTTTAGTGCTGGTCGGGTGTTCCCAAATTGGGAGTATTTTTCGTGGACCTGCGGGAAAATACGATAGAGGTTATCCCTCTGAACACGACAGTGGTCCAGATTCTGAGTGGGCAAAGTTATTTGGAGAGACTCCGAATTACCGCGCATACGGACAGGCCGTCATCGGTGGAAGGGGAGAGAAATTTCGCTGGAAATTTGGACCGATGTGGTACCGAGGCCGCTTAGACGGAACCTCGCAAGTTCTAGTTATTGGACAAGAGGGGGCGCAAGACGAAAATGTTACCAATCGCGCGTTTACTGGTTCAACTGGGACTAAGATGCAGCAATTCCTGAATCATATGGGGATTAATAAAACTTATACCTTCATGAATACTTTTATCTACACCATCACTGGTCAGTACTCACTCTTCGGAGAGGATCGGGAAAACCCGGCCAAGGTTAAATCGCAAAAGCGGCTGCTCTGGTTAGCTCAAGATGATGGAAGTATTGTGGTAGAGCATAGACACCGTCTTTTTGATCACTTCTTTAAAGAAAATCAAAAATTAGCGGTGGTCGTCGGAGTAGGGACTGCAGGAAAAGATAGCGCAGCAACACTGGCCCGCCATTGGGGTGGAAAATGTTATAACTCCAACCTTTCTCGAAGTTTTTGTAAAGTAGTCAAAGGTGGTCGCACCATACACTTCTTTGGAGTTCCTCACCCTGGAGCTGCCAGTGCTCGCAACGGTGGTTCGGATGCAGCATCACGCTTACAAACCACTTTTAATAATAAGGCCCAATTAATTACTAAGATGTTAGAAGAGGGCAAGATTAAAATGAAAGTTGATAAGTATGCCCGTCGCCAATTGAGTTCAAAAAAATATTATTATGGCAATTTTCCAGTACCTCATAGGGATTTCCCATTTGGATATAATTGGAGAATGGGAGCGAGTGGAACTTCTTCTAATCGCCGCGGCTCTCACACCATTCAGGTTTTCTCATCTAACGGTTGCTACAATAACTCAAAACGAGTTGACGGCCGTTGTATAGAGTCTGTTGATAATATTAAGTACGACGATCCTGCCACCATTGGCGGCAGACCAAGCGAGATGGCTTCCTATGATGTCCCTTACGAAAGTCCAAAGTATCGCACCTCGTCTGATCAAAAACGAGTAGACGATTTTGATAAGGGCCCTGGGAAAGACATAGCTCGTAAATTTCAAGATTGGTTTTCGGATGTCGATTGGGAAGACCTTGGAGTGACTCAGCATATGAGCTTCGGGCCCAATGGGTTCTATAGAGGACAACTAGAAGCAGCCGAAACGCTGGTTATCGCCGATCAATTTTCTCATGACGACTTCTTTTCTGGCCGTGCACTGACTGGTCGTGCCGGTCAAGCATTACAGGCCCAGTTGAATAAACTAGGGACTTACACAATTATTCGCACGGTTCCTGTAGATACTTTAGACTTGAGTTCTAGTGCCCGCTCGGAGGTTGCAAATAATAGCGACGTTGAAAAGGGGCGGAACAAAGTTCTTAGCCTTCTTAAAGGGTCTAATAGCTATAAGAAAATTATAGCTGTTGGAAAGATCGCTAAAGGTATCGCTGAGAAAATTGCCGCTGCTAAAGTTGTTTCAGATCAAACTTTAAATGTTGAGTACATTGAGAATCCGTCGGGAAGTCTTTCCATAATTCCTAGAGCAGACCTTCCTGCTCATACTCGCTGGTGGATGGGCACTTCTGGAGACCGAGCAGCTCGTGGCTACCGAGGATCTAGCAATAATAAAGTTTACTCTGGGGATTACTATAAAGTTTATGCTCCCCGCTGGGCAACGAAGACTAAAGCCGGAAGCCTTACACCTGATGAAAGGACCTCTGTTAACAATTTTAAAAAATCCGGACTATAGGATAGGAGAGTATTATGAAAACAATGATTACAATTTTTAGCGTATTGCTCTTTGCTATTCCTGTATTGGAAGCAGCGGAGCAAGTTAGGTTCAAATGCACCTATAATGAAAAATTCGAGGTTGTTCGCCTGAATAAAAAAGGCAAAATCCGAAGCACTAAAACCAGGAGCAATAAAATTTTTAAGGTCTATGGAAAGCTCAATCGCAACGGAGGAGGCGTCCTAAAACTGCGGGGAGATTATGTCTTTGGTGATAATAAGAAGCATAAAATGACCTTTTACCGCGCGGAAAGAGGGGAGAGAGAGGAAACTTTTAAGTTTGCCAAATTTCACTCCAAAACACCGGAGCAAAGCAAAGCAGGCAAGTGGATCGAGAATTATTATAAGTTCTCACTTCCAAAGGACATCTTTGATGGCAAGAATAAGCAGTTTAAAGGTTATTTCGGTTATTTTCACTCGGAAGTTCCGAGCGAGAATATCATGATGGAGTTTGAAAAAATGGACTGCACTCGAAGCTAGAAAACTTTTAAATTCAATCATTTACCAGGCCTTCTTTTTGAGAGGGCCTTTTTTTTATCTTCGGGATAGAGGGCTTTTGTGATAGTGATACACCCCTATATTTATTGATTTAAAGGTTTTTAAGTGCAACAAGATTATATTCGGGTAGAGACTCCTAGCTGTCACATCTCCCGGAAAAAAGAAATTCTCAAAAAATATCCATCAGTGACCTCGCTGCAGGGACCTTACTTTCCCTCTTTCTTCTGGACTTTAGGACTGGTGCTGCTGCAATGGACTCTCGCTGCCTATATGGGCCATCAGAGTGTTGGCTGGATATTGGCGACAAGTTTTCTGGTAGGGGCCTTTATCAACCATGCTCTCTATGTACTAATGCATGAATGTGGTCACAATATGGTCTTTAAAAAGACACTCGCCAACCGGCTTCTAGGACTTGTCTGCGACTTCGCTCTTCTCATTCCTGGCTCTCAAGCATTTCGTAAATTCCATAATATGCATCACCGCTACCTTGGCGAGTACCACGGTGACCCTGATATTGTTTCGCATTTTGAAGCCCGCTTAGTTGGTAATTCTTGGTGGAAAAAAATTCTCTGGATTACCTTCTTCTGGCTTTCTCAAGCCTTGAGGCCTACAAAACTTAAAAGTGTTCAGGTGCTAGATACTTGGGTGGTCATCAATTTTCTGACTCAATTAATTGTCAATGCTAGCTTGCTTTACTTCTTCGGTTGGGGGGCTCTTTTATATCTTGGGCTATCAACTTTCTTTGCTCTAGGGCTTCACCCTCTAGGAGGGCGTTGGATCCAAGAACATTACGTGACCAAAGAAGGCCAAGAGACCTATAGCTATTATGGACCTCTCAATCTGCTAACTTTTAATATGGGCTATCATAATGAGCACCATGATTTTCTGAATATTCCGTGGGTCAACCTTCCGAAACTTAAAAAACTAGCTCCTGAGTTTTACGAGCCACTTAAGTCTTATAACTCCTGGCTTGCGGTTCTATGGAAATTTATCAGCGATTCAAAAATGTCTTCCTACACTCGTATTGTACATCCAGATAAAATAGTCCATTAAGCCTTTTTAAAATCACCGAATTTTCTATTTAGGATTTTCCAAGGTTTGGTAGAATAATTGTAAATAATGATCCCTTTCCTTGGACTGATTCGACATTGACCCGTCCTCCGTGAGCTAATGCTATATTTTTGACAATGCTTAGCCCAAGTCCGGGACGGTCCAGCTCTTTGTTTTGGGAATTTTCCGCCGAGTAGTAACGTTCAAAAAGGCGTTCCAAGTGATCCTTGTCAATTCCCGGTCCTTGGTCAGCTACTTGAATCAAAATATTTTTTTCTTCTTTATCTTTGGCCAGAGTAATAGTTACTTGAGTTTTTTCGGAACTATATTTGATAGCATTATCTATTAAATTGATAAGTGCCTGCTCGATAAGACGGGAATTCACAGGATTAAAAACATCTTTTTGAGAAACCATCTCCAATTCAATTTCTTTACATCTGGCCTTGGGTTCACAATTTTTTATTGCACCTTTTACTATGGGCCCTAATTCTGTTAATTCAAATGTGACTTTCCCATCCTCTTTTTCTAAATCTAACTCTGAAAGTGCAAGTAAGTCCTCTGTAATTTGATGCAGCTTTTCTGTATTCCTTTTAATAGTCAGAAGAAAACGGTCTCTTGTTGATGGGTCTTCGACATTTCCTTCGAGTAGTGTTTCTACATAACTTTGGATTGAAGTTAAGGGGGTTCGCAATTCATGACTGACATTGGAGACAAAATCTTTTCTATGGCCTTCTAGTTTTCGAATCCTAGAAATATCATTAAAGACCATCAGGACACCGAGGCTGTCTCCCTGGACTTCCTTAAGTAAGCTTCCGTGAACTTGTAGTACTTTTCCGCTAGCTAGTTCAATTTCGTCTTCTATAAAGAAATGTTGTTTTTTTACTAATTCAGCAAAATTGCTTACCTGATTGTTTTTAAAGACTTCAGTCAGAGGAATACCTTTGTAGTCGACATGGTAGGGAACCTCAAATAGATTACAGACGACTTCGTTCCAATGGAAAATACCTCCATCCATATAAATGGAAAGCACCCCTTCAGACATTCCATTAAAAATTGCCTGGCGTTCATTTCTCTGCCTCTCAATCTCGTCAAATAGCTGGCCTAATTTTAGCGCCATTTGATTGAGGGACTTTACAAGGCTTCCGATTTCGTAAGTATCATCAGGATTGACAGGTATTGGTTGGTTAAAATTTCCAAGGGCAAAGTCCTTTGCTTTTTCTTGGATTCTATCGAGTGAAGTGCTTAATTTTCTAAAATTAAGTGCCAATAAGGCCGTCATTAATAATCCTAAAATGACGGAACCCCAAAAAACTTTCCAGGTATAACCCCAAAGTATCGGCTTAAAGTCTTGGGTAGTGTAAGAAGTTCTAAGTACTCCAACAATTTTCCCATCTGAGACTAACGGGATTGCCACGTAGAGAGATTCTTGATTGAGAGTGGAGCTAAAGCGTAAGCTTATTCCGATTTTTCCAGCATGGGCAAGCTCGACCTCTGGTCTTCTTTTGTGATTGTCCAGTAAGGCCGGATCTTTATTGCTGTCGGCTAAAACCTGGCCTTCTTGATTTATAACAGTGATGCGTTGGCTATTTTCTTTAGATTTTGCGGTGACAAATTGCTGTAGTAATTCACTTTGATTATTAGCGATTCTCCCTTTGACGGAGTCACTAATGGCATTTGCAATATTTTTTAAGTGCAGAGTCTTTTCTTCGTAATAGAAATTTTTAAAGTGGTAGCGACCAAGTACTAGTAACGCGAAAAATCCTGCCAAGGACAGTACTAGAAGGTTTGGGAAAAATTTTTTAAAAAGGGTTGGTTTAAGCATATAAAACTCGAATTAATCCTCTTTGCTTTCAGACACAATAATTTTGATTTTGTTCACAGCTTCTAAATTAACAGGAAAGCCCATTGTGGGCAATCATGGAAGTGCCTATGGCAACTCTCAAAAGGCCCAAGGAAATAATACATTGCGAAAGAGTCGCTTCCCCCTAGGTTTTCGTCTGAAAAGGGGAGATAATGGGGGCAGGTTTAGCCGCCAAAACTAAGAGATCGATGACAAAGCCTTGGGAAAAATTTCTTGATTATTATGAAAGTGAAGGAGTCTCTGATTACTTTTTAGGCAGGGATAAAAAACGAATTCATTTTCGTTCCTTTACTAAAAATAAGTATAGAAGTTGCCTCCTCATTCTTCCAGGAAGAACAGAGCCTTCGATGAAATATGCCGAACTGGTATATGACTTAAAGGACTGCGGACACGATATCTATGTTCTAGACCACAGAGGACAGGGCTTTTCTGATCGATTATTGGAAGATGGTGAGAAGGGGTATGTCCGGCAATTTCGAGACTATGTCAGAGATCTTAAAAAGTTTACTCGCTTAATTTTAAAGCCTGAAAATTACCAACAGCATTATTGCATTGCTCATTCAATGGGAACAATCGTGGGGTTATTGTTTGCGCAAAAGCATCCTCGCTTTTTTTCGGGAATGGTTCTCAATGCACCAATGTTGCAGCTACGACTTGACGATTTTCCCGAAAAATTTATCAAGTCAATCTTTACCTTTTATAAATTGATGGGAAAGGGAAAGGATTATGTTATCAATGGGGGACCGGCGATCCATAATCTTCCATGGGAAAAAAATCGGGTTACTAGGAGTCAGGAACGTTGGGAGTTTTCTCGACATATCGAACTGACTTACCCTGAGCTTGAGATGGGAGCATCTACTTTCAATTGGGTCTTAGAGGCACTTTATGCTGGAGAGAAGTGTTTTCGCAGGAGAAAACGCCTCAAGAACATGCCGATTTTAATGTTTCAGGCGGGTAATGATTGGTATGTAAAAAAAGAAAGGCAAGATAAGTTCTGTGACGATTTAGAACATTGCCGCTCAATTTTTTATGAAGATGCCTATCATGAAATCTTTCAAGAAAAAGATGAAATTAGGAATGAAGTGATAGAGGAAATTAAATGGTTTTTTAAAAACCATCCTTAGGGGTTTTCTTTTTCCCATGCAAGGGAAATTTTACTGTCAAATTCTTCAGCGGTCCATGGCTTGACTAGGTACTCGCTGACTCCATGGTCGGCGGCACGAATCATATCTTCAATATCGTCATTGCCAGTCACCATCAAGAAAGGCACTTTTTTAAATCGATCGGCCTTACGGAATTTTTCTAAGAGTAATTGGCCATTGCCGTCTGGTAGAGACCAATCTGCTAAAACGAAATGGATTTCACTATTGTTGAGTACATCTGCGGCTTCTTTCATTGTCGCCGCTTGGTAAATTTGACCGCAGAAACCCAGTCTTTCTAATTCCAAAAGAATGCTGTCGCGGACGTTCTCTTCATCATCGAGAATCAAGAAATCTATTCCACTAGGGATTTGAATATTGTCGCCAAAATTTATTGTTTGCATAATAGCGTTCAATAATAACAGGGACTTAATTCTGATTCAAGACGCACCCCTTGCCTTTTGTTTCTAAAGGTTTAGCTCTCTTACCCGATAAGGAAGGTAGGTTAATTTAAAAAGGACATCGTGATGGATAATCAGAAAGGCACCTCGGACCGCCAGATTTTTAAAATTCTAGGCAGTATTTTGGCGACCCTTGGCCTACTCACTCTCTTTACTCAATGTATTGTGTCCTCCCCGAAACCAAAAACCAAAAAAGCGACCAGTACAAGTCAGAACAACACTACCAATAACAACAATAATAATAACAATAACAACAATAACAACGGAGCGACGGACGGCGAGCAGTTTTACACCAGTACTGTTATGCCGGCTTTTGAGCAGCAATGTATGATTTGCCATACGCTGCCGCAAAATTTTCCTCCACTACCAGGGCCACTTACTATTTATACCTATAGCTCGATGAGGGCGATGGTAATGAATGGAACCAGTGGCACTAGTAATCAGCTTATGGATAAACTACAAGGCCTTCCGGCACACGCTGGAGGCAACCGATGTCCTGGAGGAGTGACCGATATGATCTGTGATCTAGTTGGTCAATGGTGGCAGAGAGAAAATCCAGGAAATACCGGAAACGGTAATGGAAATAGCAATGATCCTACCGGAAGTATATTAGCGGTTTCAGCAACCGGTAAAGTCACAGGTTGGGCGGCAGACCCGCTTGATACAGGTTCAGCAGTAACAGTTAATTTTTATCTAGATGGTGAAATGGGAACAGGGACCTTTATCGGTTCGGTGCAGGCGGATGATGCTGGCTTTAACGGAGGTTATCCGGGAAGCCATGCTTATACTTATTATATTCCTATTAGCTATCGCGACGGAAGCGCCCATCAACTCTATGCTTATGTAACAAATGGACAGACCGATGTGGCATTAATGGGCAGCCCATGGAATTTTAATGCTTATACTTCTACAGTCGCTGGCTTCAATTATTATAACGGAACTCTTAAACCGATTCTGATGACTCAATGTTCTTCATGTCATGCCATTATTTACGATGTGCATTTCTCAAGTTTATTAAGTCCTACTCCTGCCCAAGGCGGAAGCATCACTAATAATGAAATGATCAATATGCCCTCTGGTAGTCATAATGGAAATAACCATCCAGGTGGGAATATTTGCGGCTCAAAATTTAATAGCCCCTGTTCAGAAATTCAGACCTGGTGGAATCTTGAGTTAGGAAATTAAGTTTTCTAAGAATACCAGAGGGTCACGTCTTGAAACCAATCAATGGCCTGCGCTTTTGATTTAAGGTCTTGCTTTAAATTTTCGGAATTAATCTTTTCAGGTAGGAAAAGCTCTATTGAGATTTTGTCATTGTGATAGTGCAGGTTCATGGAAAGTCGTGAGCTAAAGACCGAATCACGGCCCCAGACTTTTTCAAGCTCTACTGTAACTTCACTTCTGAGGGGAAGCCGCTCGAGCTTATTAGAATGGAAAGCGTTGACCATATCATTTTCAACATCGGTATGGACCGTTACATCATCTATATCGTCAAAGTCTTCAATTAATTTTTTGGCGACCCAGGATACAATTTCGTGCCCCTCTGAAACACTTAGCAGATGAGAGACTTGAACATTGACGTCAGCAACCGATCGAGGACCCACTTTACGTGCCCTAAGATTGTGAAAACCTTCAACTCCTTCAACATTAAGGATTGTCTCGCTCATTTCTTTTATTTGCTTTGGTTCGATGGTGGTGTCTGCTAACTCTTTAAGCGCCGACCAAGTAAAGCTCCAGCCAATATGGCCTATAAAAATTGCTACCACTAGCGAGGCGATGAGGTCTAATTTTGG